>NZ_JBWYIX010000006.1:0-171689 GCF_056779935.1 Acinetobacter sp. ANC_7512
GATGGTAGTGTGGGGTTACCCATGTGAGAGTAAGTCATCGCCAGCTCATTATTCTAAACACCCCCTTCATTCGAAGGGGGTGTTTTTTTATATATATAAATTGAAATAAAGAATTAAATATAAAGGGAAATGTATCTTAGAACTCACTGATAAAGATTTTTATATAGTGAGGAACTAATAATAAAAGCCTTCATCAAATCTTCATTGATCTGTCAGAGGAATGACACCATCATGCCGTTTAATCATGAGTCCTTAATTAAGTGATACATATGGATTTATGAACAAGACACTTTTAAGCACAGTGGTATTGTCATTTTTAGCCCTTAGCGGTTGTAATGATTCTGATGATAAGATTACCTCAGATCAACAAAATCAGATAAAGGAACCTACACTTGTTTCATTTGCAAAGCTTGATGTAGCTACCTATGCCGATGGACCAGATTCGGGACTTTATGTTAAAGGTGCAAATGGTATTTATCCACCATTTAAAGGTCAGCCAGTTCAAGGATTTTCTGGGGCATTAAAAAATGCTGATGGAACGTATCTTGTAATGTCTGATAATGGATTTGGGGCACAAGATAACTCAGCAGACTACCTATTACGTCTTTATAATATTTCAGTAGATTTTAGAACTGCTAAGACCAACTCAAATAACGTTAAAGTACTGTCTCATATACAGCTTCGTGATCCGAATAAGTTAGTACCGTTCAAAATTGTCAATGAGAGTACGCCAGAACGCCTTTTAACAGGTGCTGATTTTGATCCGGAATCTATACAGCGTGATAAAAATGGTGATATTTGGATCGGAGATGAATTCGGTCCATTTTTACTGCATTTTAGTGCTGATGGTGTCTTAAAGAGTGCTCCGATTGCATTGCCTCATCCTGAAAAAGAAGGAGAGGAGCTTCGATCTCCACAAAATCAACTTCATCAAAGTGCGGCTGAAATAGAAAATGCGCTCGTGCAAAGAAGTGGTGGATTTGAAGGCATGGCTATTTCTCCAGATGGTCAATATTTATATCCAATGCTGGAAAAACCATTAAGCAAGAATGCGCAAAGACATTTATTAATTTCAAAATTTGATATTGCTAAAAAAGCATATACAAATGACCATTACTATTTTGAGCTCGACCCTAAAGCAACAGCAATTGGTGATTTCCAGTTATTTAGTCAAAATGAAGGTGTTGTGATTGAGCGCGATGATTCTGAAAATAATATTGGTGGTTTCAAGAAATTAGTTCGCATACAACTGAATGAACCGAAGAGGTTGGTTAATAAGACTGACTTGGTCAATTTAATGGATATTGCGAATCCAAATCTATTATATGGTACGCCACGTGAGGGCGATATTATGACGGGTGAGCGTTTCGGTTTTCCATTCTTTACCATTGAAGATATTGTGATTGAAGGACCTGATTTAATCACAGTGTTGAATGACAATAATTTCCCTGGTTCGAGTGGACGTAATGCAAAACTTGCAGATGATAATGAAATTATTCAGATTAAATTAGACAAAAAGTTATATTAATTGTTCGAGACCTCATGGATTTTGATCTATGAGGTTTTTTATTAAATTAAGTGAAAAATATCATAATGAAATAAGTAATTTAATAAATTCGTATTTGAGCGAGATATCATCATTACTCACCAATAAAATGATGGAAACACTGATTTTCGTAAGTCAAACAAACTTTGGTCTAATGCGATATTTAGATAAAAAGCCTAATTTTGATTGGATTTTAGACTAACGTTCAATTTTTATTAACACAGAATTATGTGAAATTTACCTCACAGACTTTAAGCACACAATTTTGATGCGTGGCTCACAACAATTAAATTCAAAGTTGGTTGGATCGTGCTTAAAGATTATTGAAATACGATCTCTCACAGGAGGTGAGGAATGTCACAGCAAGCAATGAACGTCAATAAAATTATTGACCATGCTAAATTCACACCATTTCACTTCAATGTTGTCGCTTGGTGTTTACTCATTATCCTGTTTGATGGTTATGACTTAGCAATTAATGGCGTAGTTTTACCATTATTGATGGATGAATGGGGTTTAAGTGCTGTTCAAGCAGGCATGCTCGCAAGTACTGCACTTGCAGGGATGATGTTTGGCGCAATGATTTTTGGTTCTTTAGCAGATAAAATTGGCCGTAAAAAAGTCATTATGATCTGTATTATTTTATTCAGTGGATTAACCTTTGCGGGTGGTTTTGCATCCAATCCAACTGAGTTCGGTATTTTGCGTTTCTTGGCAGGTTTAGGGATTGGTGGTGTTATGCCAAACCTTGTGGCTTTGACCTCAGAATATGCACCTCAAAAAATGCGTAGCACCTTGGTAACTACTATGTTTAGTGGTTATGCGGTAGGTGGTGTGATGGCTGCATTATTAGGTTCATGGTTTACACCAAGTTTTGGTTGGGAAATCATGTTCTTTATCGCAGGTATTCCATTACTTTTACTTCCAATTATTTGGAAATTCTTACCTGAGTCTTTAACTTTCATCGTAAAAGAAAATCGTCAGGAAGAAGCTCGTCAAATTGTGGCGAAGATTGAACCTAAAGTAAAAGTTGAGAAAGATACAACTTTCGAGCTTGATCAAGTAGATGAGCCTGAATCGGCAACTGTTGTCAGCTTGTTCCGTCGCGGTCGCGCTGTAAATACATTGTTGTTCTGGGTTGCATTCTTTACATGCTTATTAACCATGTACGCACTCAGCAGCTGGTTACCGAAATTGATGATGGCTGCGGGCTACTCAATGGATAATAGCTTAATGTTCATGATGGTCATGAATGTTGGAGCGGTAGTGGGGATCGTTGGCGGTGGTATCTTGGCAGACCGTTACCATTTAAAACCTGTATTGATGTTCTTGGGTTTAATGGGTGCGATTGTGATGAGCTTAATGGGCTTCCAGTCGAATATGCTGTTACTTTACATCTTGGTGTTCTTGGCAGGTGCTGCATCGATTGGTTCACAGATGTTGTTATACAGCTACGTAGCTCAGTACTATCCATTGGCAGTTCGTTCAACAGGGATTGGCTGGTCATCTGCGATTGGTCGTATGGGAGCAATTGTTGGTCCAATCTTGATTGGTGGCTTATTAGGGATGAACTTACCAGCGCATTTTAACTTTATGGCAGTAGGTTTACCTGTGTTGATTACCGCAATTGCAGTGGCTCTGATTATGAATGAAAGTGAATCTGAAAAGATTGGTTCAAGTCAGCCAAGTATTGCCAAAGCTTAAATAATTGAATGATTTAAAAGCCTCCGTAAGGGGGCTTTTTTATTAAAGTAGCAGGAGCTAATATAATGATAATATTTAAAATTATTATCATTGATATGGAAAA
The DNA here is from genome assembly GCF_056779935.1 of Acinetobacter sp. ANC_7512. Taxonomy (NCBI): domain Bacteria; kingdom Pseudomonadati; phylum Pseudomonadota; class Gammaproteobacteria; order Moraxellales; family Moraxellaceae; genus Acinetobacter; species Acinetobacter sp. ANC_7512. The sequence goes on from NZ_JBWYIX010000006.1 coordinate 3,354, forward strand.
AGATTGGATAGATTATGTTGTGGCTTTAAGTAATACATTAACACCTTTGCTAGTTTTAGCATTAACTGGCGTTGGATGGCATATAAAAAATAATGTCGAAAAAAATACAGATTTAGAATTAAAAAATTTAGAACGCATTAAAGAGTTAGAAGATAAATTACATGTAGATAGAATTGAAACATATAATTTATTATTAGAGCCGTTCATCATTATGTTCACAAGTGATGCTATCTTTAATTCAGATCCAAAATATAAGGGAAAGACTAAGGATCAATTAAGTATCGGAAGAATGCTGAGTGTAGACTATCGTAAAATTGCTTTTAAGCTTTCATTAGTTGCTGATGATTCGGTAATTCGTGCTTACAATGCCTTGATGCAGCATGCTTATTCTTATAACAAGATGAAAGATAATTCCCCTGAGCATGTGTTAGTCCAAACATCAGTCTGGATTTCTTTGTTATCTGAAATGTTATTGGCAATTAGAAAAAGCATGGGTAATGCTTCGACTGAATTAGATAATTGGGAAATGATAGAATGGTTTATGTCTGATTCAGCAGAAATGAAAGACTTATATTTATCTACTCAAACTAAATGAAAAAACGAATTTTTCATTATGGAACAAGACATGAAACTTAACTCATTCTCCCCAATCCCTGACGATGATAGCGAACTTCATCTTCCTGAACTCATCTATTGGGCTTCATTAGGCGAAATCACAGAAGTTGAAACAGCTTTAAACAACGGAGCTGATGTAAACCAAATTGATGATGAAGGTTATAGCGCACTTCAAGCAGCCGCAGAGAATGGGTACTTAGATGTAGTACAACTGCTAGTCGCAAAAGGTGCAAATGTTGCTTACAAAGGTCAATTTACTGCATTAGAACTCGCTGAAATGGCAGGCGAGCAAGAAATCGTAGATTACTTAAAAAGTCTGTAAAACATACAAAATAAAACCCCTAAAAAGGGGTTTTAATCTTTTAAGACTGCGTCAATTCTTTATAAATGGCTTCATTAAATGCAGGAATATCATCAGGACAACGTGAAGTAATGAGCGGCCAACCGCCAGTATTACAACGATGCACCTCTTCATCGACCCATTTACCGCCTGCATTTTCTAAATCAATTTTTACTGACTTATAAGACGTCAGATTTTTATCTTTGATACGTTGCGCATCAATTAATGCCCAAGGCGCATGACAAATAGCTGCGATTGGTTTTTGATGGTCAGCAAAAATTTGAATCAATTTTTGAACCTGTGGATGAATTCGCAAGTTATCCGCATTCACCGTTCCCCCAGGAATAATCAGGATGTCATAGTCATTTGCGATGACTTCATCGAAGCTTAAATCAGGTTGAACTTGATCAGAAGGCTCTTGATCCCCAACCACAGTCTGAACAGATTTCTTTTCTTCAGCAGCATGATAGGTTTCAATCCCTTTTGATTTTAAAAATGCTAAGGGTTTGATTAATTCATCTTTTTCAACACCAAAATTTGCAGTAATAAATAAAGCTTTTGCCATGTTCACATCCTCAATCTTTAAAATTTTGTATGCAAGCCGTTTGCACTAGGCTATTCCGTATTGTAGGAACAGCATAAGTTGCTTGCACTTTGGAAATTACAGTCAGAGTTGTTGCGTGACACACTTTAAAACTAACAAATGGAATGCATGAAAGTGTTGTGAAAGCGAAAAAGCATGATGAATAATTGTTTTACAAGCGTGACAACGTGTAGTGTGCTTAAAAAATTCTACGTCTAAGAAAAAGAAAAGCCCATCTTCCTGATGGGCTTTTCTTCGTATCGGCTGCTTTTAGGTATAACTCCTGTCGTACCTCACGTCCTGATGCTCAAACTTATTATTGTTGTTTTTTGTTTGGGAAACTTCCTGTTTCCTGATGGTTTAAGAATAGTGCAGTGTCGTTGATATGCATAGCCGACAATGGAAGAGATGATTGTAGGAAAATGCTTACAAAACAATCTAAGTGATTCATTTATCGTTCAATAGATCAATTTAGCGTTGTAAATTTTCACGAATGAATTGATCACTGTATTTTACCAGCTGATCTAATGCAGGTTGCTCAACAGGGTAGTGCCCGCCATTTTGTAAACTCATCACACGATAAGGTACTTTCAACTGTTTCAAAACAGGTTGGCTCAATTTTAAAGGAGTCCATTGATCCTGTTCAGGTTGAGTCAGTAACACAGGTGCTTGATTAAACTGAGTCAAAGGATATGGTTTTTGGTAATGCATATAGCTGTTTAAAAATTCAACGCTCATGCTATTACCTGCAGATGTTTTGTCTGCCAACATGATGCGTAAGGCTTCAGGGTCATTGGTGAGTTTTGACATCTTTGAAACCAAGGACATAGGTAAGGTGATTTGCTTCAAAGGGGTATGCGCTACTGCTTTCATACTTGGCAAAAGAATAGGGCTTAGAGCACTAAAACGCATAGTTCCTTTTTGAACGTCTTTAAATTCTTGATCGAGAAACGTCATTCCGATGATGCCATCGACATGTTGATTCTGCATGGCCACATGTAGCGTGAGCATTCCACCTGCTGAGAGTCCATAAAGGAAAATAGGACGATCATCTTTTTGCGCTTGTTCGTTCACAAAATCATTGACCAATTTCACCCAATGATCATAACGAATTTCTTTTTTTGAAGGATATTGTGTCAGACCATAACCGGGTAAATCCAATGCGAAGGTTTCATACCCTTTTTGGGCAAGTGGACGCCCAAGAATTAAACTCATCTGACGACCATTTGTACCTACGCCATGTAATAAAATGACTTTGGCTGGCGCTTTAGTATTGGGATAAGCATCGACATGTACACGGTAATCATTCCAACTCCAGTAGTACTCATGTGGTTTGTTTTGGTCATTGATACGAAACTTCGAAGGGAGTCTTTGTTGTAATTGTTGCCAAGCTGCTTGTTGCTGGTAAGACTGTGGAATTTTAGTTTGAGTCCAAGCCAAATTGGAAATTAATAAAGCCATCATGGTGGCAACGGTTGTGAGTATTATTTTGAGCACGATTAAACGCCTTTCGTTTTTTTCAAACACTATAAAAATGAAAAGCAACTTTGTTTATTACCCAAATCATCAGTCGTAAAGGAATCGAGTCAATTGCTAAGCTCAAGTTACTGAAATTAAATGCATATTATTTTTTGTTTAGATTTGGTTGTATGTTAAGTGTACACAACTAGGTCTTAGGTCATCAGTGATGAATAGAAAATTTAAGCAGTTGTATTTGATTGTTTTTTAATCAAGCAAGTTGAGTTGAATTCATGGTAAAATGATCGGCTTTCATCTTTGATCTAATTTTTGATCTTCCATCTGCCAGCCGAGAATTGCTAGCCATGTCTACTGCTTATACCGCTCAGACTGCGCCAAAAGCGTTGTTTGATTACGACAAATATTGGGCGTCTTGTTTTGAACCCGCGCCTTTTTTGCCGATGTCACGCGAGGAAATGGACCAACTCGGTTGGGATAGTTGTGACTTTATTTTTGTTTGTGGTGATGCTTATATCGATCATCCATCATTTGTAACCGGTATCATTGGCCGTGTGCTTGAAGCGCAAGGTTTCCGTGTTGGTATTATTGCCCAACCAGACTGGACGAATGTTGAAGCATTCCGTGTACTTGGTAAACCAAATATTGCTTGGGGCGTATCGGCAGGTAACATGGACTCTATGATCAACCGTTATACGGCTGACCGTAAGATCCGTTCAGATGATGCTTATTCTCCAGATAACCAACCGAATAAACGTCCTGACCGTGCAGCAACAGTCTATTGTCAACGTTGTCGTGAAGCGTTCCCTGATGTTCCTGTTCTGCTAGGCGGTATCGAAGGCTCATTACGTCGTATTGCGCATTATGACTATTGGTCTGACAAAGTTCGTCGTTCTATTTTAATGGATTCAAAAGCAGATCTATTGATGTATGGTAATGGTGAACGCTCAATCATTGAAGTGATGCACCGTCTAGCCAAAGGCGAAAAAATTACAGACATTACTGATGTTCGTGGTACTGCATTTATTATTAATAAGCATAACCGTGCAGCGAAAGCTAAATTTGTTGAGATCGCATCAAATGATGTTGATACCATAGGCCGTGTTGATCCAATCATCAATCCATATGTGATGACCGAAGATATTGATGGCTGTGAAATTGAGAAAGACAAAGGCAACAGCTTAACGCAGTATCAGAATTTCCAAAAAGAAGTGGTTAGCAATCCGATTGTTCGTGAAGGCGACAATTTGGATGCAGATACGCAAATCGTGCAGTTACAGCCATCATCTAAGGCGATTAAACATAAATTGCCACCACGTGAATTGGCTGTGATTCGTCTGCCTTCTTTTGAAGAAGTTGCCAATGATCCAGTGCTATATGCCCATGCAAACCGTATTTTGCATCTAGAAACCAATCCAGGGAATGCGCGCGCACTCGTGCAGAAGCATGGTGAGCGTGATGTCTGGATTAATCCACCGCCAATCCCACTAACCACAGAAGAAATGGATTATGTGTTCGACTTGCCTTATGCACGTCTACCACATCCATCTTATGGAGATGCGCGTTTCCCAGCGTTTGACATGATCAAATTCTCCGTGAACATCATGCGTGGTTGTTTTGGTGGTTGTACCTTCTGTTCGATTACGGAGCATGAAGGTCGAATTATTCAAAACCGTTCTGAAGAATCGATCTTACGTGAAGTTGAAAAGATTCGTGATACGGCGCCAGGCTTTACAGGTATTATTTCGGACTTAGGTGGTCCGACAGCCAATATGTATCGTTTGGCATGTAAAGATCCAGAAATTGAAAAGAACTGTCGTAAGCCATCGTGCGTGTTCCCAGGTGTTTGTCAAAACTTGCATACTGATCACGCACCTCTTACGCAGTTATATCGTAAAGCTCGTGCTTTACCAGGTATTAAAAAGATTTTGATCGGTTCGGGTCTACGTTATGACCTTGCAGTATTGAACCCTGAATATGTCAAAGAATTAGTCACGCATCATGTCGGTGGCTACTTAAAGATTGCACCTGAACATACCGAAAAAGGCCCTCTCAATAAAATGATGAAGCCGGGTATTGGGACGTATGACCGCTTTAAGCAAATGTTTGATCGTTTTAGTAAAGAAGCAGGTAAGGAACAATATCTTATTCCTTACTTTATTGCGGCGCATCCGGGTACAACCGATTACGACATGATGAACCTTGCAATTTGGTTGAAAAAGAATGGTTTCCGTGCTGACCAAGTACAAACCTTCTATCCATCACCAATGGCAACTGCGACCACCATGTACTACACCGGTAAAAATCCGCTTGCGAAAGTGGCACGTTATACTGAAGATGTCGACATTGTAAAAGGTGAAAAACGCCGCCGTTTACATAAAGCTTTCTTACGTTACCATGATCCAAATAACTGGCCTTTACTGCGTGAAGCTTTGAAAGAAATGGGTCGTCAGGACTTAATTGGTAATTCTAAGCAACATTTGATTCCGACGTATCAGCCTCAGGGCACGGATGGTCAATATCAATCTGCACGTAAGAAAAATTCAACTGTTGCAGGTGATTCACAAAAACGTACGGGTCAAACCGCTAATCGTGGTCAATCACAAGGACAAAATAATCGTCCGAAGAAAGGCCAAATCTTGACACAGCACACTGGTTTGCCACCACGTGAGACTGGAGATCGCAAAAAACCTTTTGGCGAGGGGAAACCTAAGGGTAAATCCAAACCCAAGTCTCGTGCATAAATGATAATTTCTTTCAAAAGGACGCTGCGGCGTCCTTTTTTGAACATTTTCTATACAATATTTTCGATGATGCTCATTTTATCGGAATATTGGGCTTGATTTGGGTAAGTCTCTTTTTTATTTTAAAATAATCATTTAAATTAGTAGTTTAGTGAGGTTTTGAGTTTTTCATTTCAGGTGATATTGTATTATCTTCAAATGAAATTTTCATCATTGTCCAACAATTATGTAATAGTGTGATGTGGTTCATGTTTTAAACTATAGCCAATAAGTGCAGAACATGTTTAATATAAGCTTGGTCTGAAGCGCTTTTCACTTGGACTATGCGATGTATAACATCAGCATAATGAAACAATAATAAAAGTTGTGTTTTTTGAAGTAGTTTAAAAAAGAAATTAACGATAAGAATTCAAATAAGGATACTAGTCATGGATATCATGATCATCGCGAGTGTGATCATACTCGCTGTGGTGTTGTTCATTGCTTATAAAGGATTAAAGCATCAACAACCCTCTGATAGCATGCTCCGTCAAAGAGCAGTGTTTAGCCCCTATCAGCAAGTAACTTTCAATCGTCTTAAAGAAATCATGCCAAATGCGCATATTTTGGCACATGTCTCTTTTGACGCCTTACTGACCACAAAGTTACCGCGTACACGCCGTAAATATGAGTCAATGTTTGCTGATTTTGTGGTGATGAATAAGGATTGTAAAGTTCTTGCCATTGTCAGTTTAGAAGATAAATTTTCATTCAAACGTGGACATACTTTACAGTTTCAAAATGCATTACTTGAAACCGCGGGATACAAAGTGATCTCTTACCATGCTGTCCCAGAATATGTGCAGTTAAGACGTGATTTTTTGGATGAATACACTGAGGATATGCCAATTGAATGGGGAGATGAATCCGTGATTGAGCATAAATTAGAAAAGTATAGTGCTGGGCGATTGGCAGATATTCGCGCATTTAGCTAATCATCTTTGAAATAAAAAAGCATGCTCAGGCATGCTTTTTTTTATCAAGGTTTCGCGGCAATTACCGTTAGCTCAACAAGAACATCGGGATGATACAGTTTAGCCTCTACGCATGTACGCGGTAGAGCTTGAATATCAGAAACCCATGCATCCCAAACTTCATTGAATGCTGCATAATCTTTGTCAATATCTTTTAGATAAATTGTCACAGACATGATATGGCTTTTATCTGTACCTGCTTCAGCCAATAAACGGTCAATAATGTCAAAGGTTTGTTGTGACTGTCCACGAATGTCGAGAGACGTATCTTCTGCTAACTGACCTGCCAGATGAACGAAGTGACCAAAAATAGCAACCTCAGAAAAACGTTTTTGAACGTGTAAACGTTGAACAGACATAAAGCTCATCCCTTATAGATATAAATATAGATTATGAAATGCCGTATAGGATTTAGAAAGTATAGGGTAAGTGGAACTATGAATTCGGTTTAATTGCTGTATCTCTGAAAGTTTATTTTTATGGGAGGAGATCAGAAATATTTGGAGGAAAAAGACATTGTACCCATTCAGATTAGAGTGCCCTGTAATATTCGGATGGATTGTCACGCCAATCACAGGACAAATGTGTTAGATATAGGTCTTCTAACAACATCTCAGCAGACACATGGGTAAATGTATTGCGCGATTAGATTACTCTAAAAAGGAAAAAAAGGCGAAAAAAATTGACTTAATTTTGTTCTTTTGCATGAAAACTAGACGAAATTTACAATCCGAATAAATTGAGTTGCGTGTCTTGTTGTTTTTCTGAAAGTTGATACACCCCAACACCAATGAGTCTAAACTGATATTCATCAGGAATATTCATTTCCATTAACAATAATTTGAGTGCCAGTTGCAAATCCTCTATGTGATTGAAAGGTTGTTTAAAGCTTTTAGAGTGTTGTAAAACTTGAAAATTTTTAAGTTTGAGTTTGACGCTGATACCTCTAGCGATCATTTCCTTGTTTTGAAGATTTTGCCAAACACGAGAAAGCAGTGAAGTCCAAAATTGATCACATTGGTTTAAAAAAAGATCTTCATCAAACGTGGTTTCTTTAGAAATTTGCTGTCTTTGGCGTTCGCTTTGAACAGGTCGCTCATCGATCCCTTGAGCATAGAGAAATAATTGTTTGCCATATTTTCCGAAATGATGAGTGAGAAAGTTTTCTTCGACTTGCTGTAAATCCCCAAGTTTTTCGAGTTGCAAAGCTTTTAATTTTTCCTGTGTGACCTTTCCTACACCAGGGATTTTTTTGAGTGGAAGATCATAGATAAACTGTTGCACCTGATTGGGTTTGATCACACAAATGCCATTCGGTTTATTCCAATCAGATGCAATTTTGGCTAAAAACTTATTTGGTGCAACGCCTGCTGAGGCGGTCAATCCAGTAAGCTGAAATATTTCATCACGAATATGCATCGCAACTTCAGTAGCGCTTGGGATCTGCTGTAAATTTTCAGTGACATCCAGATATGCTTCATCCAGCGATAAGGGTTCGATGATGCTGGTATGTTTTTGAAATATCTCATGAATTTGGGCTGATACATGTTGGTATTTAGAAAAATTTGGCTCAATGACGATCACTTGTGGGCAAAGTTTTTTGGCTTGTGTCATCGACATGGCCGAACGTAAGCCATACTCACGAGCTGGGTATGATGCTGCTGCAACGACGGCCCGTGGGTGATGAGATGCAATGACCACAGGTAAGTGTTGTAATTCTGGACGCTCTCTAAGCTCCACAGAAGCGTAAAAAGCATCCATATCGATATGAATTATCTTTCGCAAAATGTTCAATCAATCATGAGATGCCTTAATTTTAACCCATAATTAAGGCATCGTTGAGCTGATTATTGGGTATGCGTAAGGCTCCGTCAGTAAAGTCACCTTTCGACCTTGATGCTGTGCATGATCAATCACGAGTTGTAGGCTTTTCGGAGAATGATCTGCTATTCGTGGTAGAAACTCTAAAGGCTGTGAAAGTGGTTTAAAGAAATTGTCCCAATGAATTGGAATGACTTCTTTCGGTTGTAACTGATCAATGGTTTCAGCGAGATACTGTTGTTGAAACTCGGGTGATTGTTTTGAAAGCTGAGCAATTCCTAAAAACAAGACATCTACATTTAACTTTTGAAATTGATTAGGAAGCGCACCTGTGCTGGCTTTAACTAAAATTTTGTGATTATTGTGCTCAATCAAGTAGTCAAAGCTACCGCCTTCTTTAAACTCATAAAAACGTGCTGGCTGAGGCAGTGGATGCAGAATCTCTTCACCTAAATCATTGTTCACTGCTGTAGGTGGCGTATGTTGTGAGGGAATAGGCGTAATACGAAATGCACCCAATTGTAGTGCTTGAAAAGGCACTGCCAGTTTCAATTGATGCTCAGGCACTTTGCCGCCTCGTGCTATATTTAGTGTACTCAACGAACCAATGATGTGAGTTTTTGGGAGTGAACTTCCGAGCACTGAGATATCCAAAGCATGATCATAGTGACTGTGGGTCACCAATATGGCTTTGAGGCGTTTAAGCTCATGGTCCTGAATCATATTGTGAAGCAGTGCTTGATCACTGGAGAGGCGTTGTAAAGCAATGTTCATGAGAGATGGTCGACTAAAAAAACCATCAATTAGAATTTGTGAATTACCATCATCAAATAGCAATGTGGAAACGCCAAAAAAGCGAACATTTAATTTTTGTTCACTGACGGGTTGGTCTATTTTAGCCTTCCATTGATTAAATTCGGAGAGCTTTCCTGATGGTTGCCATAAATAAAAAAACGCAGCCATGAGCGTGACAGCCAAAAGACCAACCACTGTTAAAATCCCTTTTTTAAGCGACATCATGTCATCCTTATAAAGCGTAACTCGCTTGCTTGAGCCCAGTTGCACTCTATTTTTTTGTTAGATCTCTTTAGTTGTAACGTACTGACTCCTTAAGATTTATGGCTCAATTTGATTTAATTTTAGAAATTTTATCCAGTCGTTTTGATCGCCATTAAATACATTCAAATCCACTGGTGTAGAAATACCCTTAATTTTACCTTTATTAGTGTATTGCCAAAAGATCCAATCTGGATTGTCTTTTAATTCAGGTTGAGAGTTGTATTCACGTACCCAGAGTAGGGTATTCGTAAAAGCACCCGCAAGTACGATGTTATAGAAGGCTTTAGAAACATAAAAGATAGGTTGTTTGCCATAATGTTGATGCAGCAAATCGTGCATAACATCGATTTCATATAACAGTTGTTCTTTGCTATAGGTATTGATGCAATTGCTGTCGTATTCCAAATCAATGACTGGAGGAAGGGCATCTTCTTTACGTGGCACAGAATCAATGAAATTTAATGCCTGAACTTTACCATCACGGCAAAGTCGATAGAAATGATACGCTCCGACTTTAAAACCATGCTTGCGTGCTTTGAGCCAATGATCCTGAAATTTTCGATCTTTAAAGTCGCCACCTTCTGTCGCTTTGAGGTAGACAAATTGATATTCCTTTTTGGGAATTTGTGACCAGCGAATTTCTTTTTGATGATGTGAGACATCAAATCCTTTGATTGGATATTCTTGAGCTGTTGCTGGTTGAAACGGCAAAAAGAAAAAGCTCAATAATCCGACCATGAGTGCGATCAGGGCTGCACCTAAAAGGGAAGTCCACAAGATAATCTTCTGCGAATAGATATGCTGCTTATTTTTTGAATTCATGAGCACTTAAAGTTTGGTGCAAAATATAATTAATATCATAACGCGAATAAACGTAAATGGTAGTGACAGTATCTAGAATCCATATCCATTAGTCATCATCCATTTCTTTCGGAATTTTCCAAAAAATAAAGATGGTAATAATGTTAATTGAGCCCATTAAAATTAAGGTCCATTGGAAGGCCTGTTGCATTTGTGCAGTACCAAGATAAGCGGTGAATACATTGACCAGTGTACCTGCAAGCGCTACACCAATACTCATAGATACCATCATAATCATCGAGAGAAAACTGTTACCACTACTAGCATCTTGTTGAGGCAAATCCTTTAAGGTTAGCGTATTCATAGAAACAAATTGCAGTGAGTTCAACATACCAAAAATGAAGAAATGCAATGTTCTTAACCATAAAGGTGTTTCGGCTGAGGTGAGGGCAAAACTTGCAATACATAAGCCAATAAGGCAGGTATTGACTAATAACACCCGACGATACCCAAATCGTTGAATAATTTGGCGAATGATCGGTTTGGATGCCAGTGAACCCAATACCGTTGGAATCATAAGTAAACCGGTAATAAATGGTTCAAAACCAAAAGCAACTTGTAGCATTAAGGGGATAAGAAAAGGCATCGCATTGCCGCCTAAGCGGGCAAAAAAGTTGCCTACAATACCAATCGCGAAAATTTGATTTTTGAATAGTTTCCCACGAAATAGAGCATTTTGGTGGGTATGGGCATGCACCATGTACCAAGCACTTGCAGATAAACCAAACACAATAAGAACAATACTCCACCATAGTGGAAGATAGGGGCTAGCAAAATTTTCAATCCCTAAACTTAAGCCAACCATCGCGATGACTAATAACAAGAAGCCAAAAAAATCAAATTTAGCAACATGGGTCTCGGTCACATTTGGCATGGCTTTAAATGTGAGAAAAACTCCAATGAGTCCAATAGGAATATTAATTAAGAAAATCCACTCCCAAGTCACGTACTCCACCAGCCATCCGCCAAGAGTAGGACCGATTAAGGGGCCAATCAGACCTGCAAGACTCATCAGAGACATGGCTGCAAGGAATTGCGTTCTAGGAATGATTTTCAACATTGCAAGACGCCCAACTGGAAGCAGTAAAGCACCTCCAATCCCTTGAATCACTCGGAAAAATAAAAGCTCATTTAAATTAGAAGAAAATGCACATCCGAGCGATGCCAAAGTGAAAATGATAATTGCAGAAAAATAAACATTTCGGACACCAAATCGGTCAGCCAGCCAACCACTGAGTGGAATACAGGCTGCGACTGACAATACATAAGCCACCACGACACTATGCATGTGTAGAGGATCTTCATTGAGGTGATGAGCGATTGCAGGAATCGCAGTATTGATGATAGTTGTGTCTAGACCTTGCATAAAAAAGCCGATCGAGACCAAAAACACCAATAATCTAAACTCAGGCTGTAAGGGTTGGTGTGCTGTGCTGCTCATCTTGTAGGATCATATTAGTAAGTTAATATTTTAAAACAGTTTCTCAGTATCACTTGTGGTTTATTTACGAAGGATTTGCAACAAAATTGCAATCTGATGGTCACAGCATTGTCATCGCATGGTCATAGAGTTGTTGCCAACAACATCATAAGAAGATTAAAAAAATGAAGCTAAAGTCTAACGCACTTGTGATCGCAATGTGTGCATTGGGGCTAGGGGCATGTAATGATGACACTAACAATATCACATCAGTACCAAATATTACGCCTGAATCGATTGAACTCAACTATCTCAGTCGTACAGAAAGTCGTGGTTTTGCGGTCAGCGCAGCAGAGATACCTGCCTATGATGCACAAAGCCAAAGATTGTTTGTTGTAAACGCAAAAGAAGGCGTGGTTGATATTTTTGATTATCGCCAACCTCAGCAACCTAAATGGATTGGCTCTTTAGATGCTAAATCATATTTAACAGACTCAGAAGTAAATAGTGTTGCTGTAAAAAATGGAATTGTTGCCTTAGCTGTACAAGCCAAAGATAAAACAGATCCAGGAATCGTGGCACTTTTTAATGCCAATGATTCGAGCTTTATTGCCCAAGTTCCAGTGGGTTCTCTACCCGATATGCTGACCTTTAGTGCAGATGGTAAAACCTTATTGGTGGCGAATGAAGGAGAGCCATCTCATGATTATGCGATTGATCCCGAAGGTTCGATTTCAATCATTGATCTCTCAAATTTGAACAAACCAGTTGCAAAAACGGCTGACTTCAAAGCCTTTAACAGTCTAGCACAGCTATTACGTGATCAAGGTGTGCGAATTTATGGTCCAAATGCAACAGTAGCGCAAGATTTTGAACCTGAATACATCACACTCAGCGCAGATGGCAAAATTGCATGGATCGCATTACAGGAAAATAATGCCTTAGCTAAGGTGGATGTTTTAAATGCCAAAGTCATGGCTGTTTATCCGCTCGGTTTTAAAGATCATGGCTTACAAGGTCATGGTTTAGATGTCAGTGATGCCGATGGTGAAAATGGTCTTGCGAAGATCAATATTCAAACTTGGCAGCATGTTCGTGGCTTATATATGCCAGATGCGATCTCAAGTTACGAAGTCAATGGTAAAACGTATATTGTCACTGCCAATGAAGGGGATGCTCGTGCTTGGGGTGAAGATGATCCTGAATATTGGGGAGAGAGATTGAAGGATAATCCGAATGCTCAAGGTAATATTAAAAAGGGTTTTGTTGAAGAATGGCGTGCGAAGCATCTATTCCATAAAGATGGTTTCGACAGACGGCAAGGTGAAGATCTGCCACCACAATTAAGAGCACTGGCGAAAGGTGCTGAATTGAATCCTCTGCATTTTGCATATTGTGGAGCGATCGATGGCGATGCTAAAGGATGCCGTGAAGACAAGATGCTTGGTCGTTTGAATATCACTTGGACTGAAGGTTATCAAAAGAATACTGATGGCACACCTAAACTCAATGCTCGAGGCAATTTAGTTTACGATCATTTATATAGCTTCGGGGCACGATCTGTCAGTATTTGGACAGAAAATGATGCTCAAACAGGATTAGAGCTGGTTTGGGATTCGGGTGATGATTTTGAACAATATATTGCTCAGCACCATCCTGAGATCTTTAATGCAAACCATGAAGAAGCAGGGTTCGATAATCGTAGTGACAATAAGGGACCAGAGCCAGAAGGCGTGGTGATCGGTCAAATCGGCCAGAAAACTTATGCATTTATTGGTTTAGAACGAGTTGGAGGCGTGATGGTATATGACATCTCCAATCCTGCCCAACCCCAATTTGTGCAATATATTCATTCGCGAAAACTTGATGCAACCACTGCCGATATCGAGGAAGGTCAGGCAGGAGACTTAGGTCCTGAAGGATTAACCTTTGTTGCCGCAAAAGAATCTCCAACGGGTACGCCTTTACTGATTGTAGGGAATGAAGTCAGTGGTACTACAGCAACGTATCAAATCACGTTGAAATAGAGCCTGATCGTGTAGATGTATGATAAAAGAGCCATATGGCTCTTTTATTTTTTACCCGTCATGCGTAATGCTTTAAAGTCTTGTCGAATTTAGACCACGAATTGTTCAGGGCATTTCATGTTTGCGATGGCATTGATGATTTGATGTGAATGCTCGCATACGATGATTTTTGCCCGATGTTGAGCAGGTAGAAAACCTTCTTCTACTGCATGATCGAGTTGTGCAATCAAGGCATTATAGAATCCATTGACGTTATAAATAATCATTGGTTTTTGGTGTTGATTTAACTGTCCCCAAGTTGCGATTTCTAAGATTTCTTCAAATGTACCTAAACCTCCCGGGAGCGCAACAAAAGCACTAGCACGTTCAGCCATCATGGCTTTGCGTTCATGCATTGTTCTTACCACGTGAAGTTCTGTTAACTGATTATGGGCAACCTCGTAATCAAGCATAAATTCAGGAATAACACCAACAACTTCACCATTGTTTTCAATGACTGTATCTGCGACTTGTCCCATTAATCCGATACTTGCACCACCATATACAATGCCAAATCCTTGCCTTGCAATTTTTTCAGCCAAAGCAATGGCTTTTTGTTGGTAAATAGGATTATTGCCAAAACGAGAACCACAATAAAGTGCAATAAGGCATTGAGTTGCTTTTGATTTAACTGATGTATCGGTCTCTAAGGTGTTATTAAGAACGCTTGTATTCATATTTATTTACTCACCTTTTTTAAATGAACTTCATCATGCAGTTTAATCTAAGCAAGAAAGGTGACAACTGTATAGATAAATAAGAATTTTTTGAAATATTTTGTAGTTTCATTCCAAAATGATTGATAAAGCCAATCTTGATTCACCGAAAAAATAGTGAATTGCAATAAAATCTTTTCTATACTGAAAATCTGTTCGGCAACCAATACATCAATATGAGTAGTGATCGACATCGCTCAATAGAACAAAATATTATTTATTTTCTAAATTTAAATACTGCATTTATAACTTTGCCTCATCACTTTGGTTTAAATGAATCCCATCTTCCTGAAACGTGGGAGTGTAACTCATGATTTTTGAATGGATGTCTGATCCTTCCGCATGGGTGGGACTCTTAACTTTAATTATTTTAGAAATTGTTCTCGGGATTGATAATCTCGTCTTTATCGCGATTTTGGCGGAAAAACTGCCGCCTGAGCAACGCAATAAAGCCAGAATTTTAGGCTTAACGCTCGCGCTTGGCATGCGCCTAATCCTTTTGGCGTCAATCGCTTGGATTATCACGTTAACGAATCCATTATTCCATATCTTTGATCATCCGTTTTCAGCCCGAGATCTTATTTTGATTTTTGGCGGTATTTTCTTGTTAATGAAGGGAACTTTAGAACTACATGAACGTCTAGAAAGTAAAGTTCATGTTAAAGAAGAAAATCCTGTTCATGCTGCATTTTGGATGGTCATTGTACAGATCGTGGTATTGGATGCAGTGTTCTCACTCGACAGTGTGATTACAGCAGTCGGTATGGTCAAAGATCTTTCGGTCATGATGATCGCCGTAATTATTGCGATAGGAATCATGCTATGGGCCTCTAAAGCCCTCATGGACTTTGTGAATAAGCATCCAACTGTGGTGATTCTGTGTCTATGTTTCTTGATGATGATCGGTTTCTCATTGGTTGTCGAAGGCCTAGGCTTCCACATTCCGAAGGGTTATCTATACGCTGCAATTGGTTTCTCTGTCCTGATTGAGTTTTTAAATCAATTGATGCGCCGTAACCAAGAAAAAACGGTAACAACGACTGATTTACGTTTCAAAACAGCATCTGCCGTCATTCGTATGCTTGGTGGTAAGTCAAAAACGGCAGATGCTCAATCGACAAATACGGATGATGTTTTGGCTACCCAAGCGTTGGTAGAGGAAATGTTCTCGGATGAGAATGCTGTATACCAAAGCGTGATGTTGCAAGGAGTATTAGGTTTATCTGAGCGACCAGTCAAATCATTAATGACCCCACGTCCAGAACTCGAATGGATCGATTTAGATGACGATCCTGAAAGTATTAAACATCAAGTGCTTTCTATGAAACATTCACGTTTGATCGTTGCACATGGCGAGCTAGACAATATTGCTGGGGTGGTGCTCACGCATAACGTTTTGAATGACTATATTGAATCAGGCGATTTTAATTTCGAAAAACACATTCGAGAGCCTGTCATTGTCCATGAAAGCGCTCAAGTCTTAATGGTGATGGATCAATTGCGTCAGGCACCCTTACAAATGGCGATTGTGCTCAATGAATATGGTTCCATTGAGGGTATTGCAACACCGATTGATATTTTAGAAGCGATTGCGGGTGAATTCCCGAACGAAAATGAAATAGAAACTGCAGTTGAAAGCTTAGAGGATGGTTCACTCATGCTCGAGGGTTCAACTGATATTCGTCATATTTCATTATTGCTTGATCGTGATTTAGTTGATGAGTCAGAACAGTATTCTACGCTGTCTGGTTATATCTTATTCCATTTAGGACATTTACCTGAAAATGGAGAAACCTTTGAAGCAGAAGGGTATCTATTTGAGGTGGTTACAATGGATGGTCATAAAATCGAAAAAGTACATATTGTACCCATCGTAAAACAAGACCCATCAGAATGATTTAAACTCAGTTAAAATAGCATCTCATTAGGTGCTATTTTTTTGGAATATTGATGTCCGAACTCAATTGTCCTTGCGGGCATGGAATTTATACACACTGTTGTGAACCTTTACATCGTGGTCAGCGTGTTGCAGAAAGTGCTGAACAGCTCATGCGTTCTCGCTATAGTGCATTCGCTAAACATGAAATCGACTATATTGTGAGTACCACAGCATCAGGTCAGCAAAGTCATTTAGACATTGCTGCCATTCGGGATTGGGCGATGAGCAATCAGTGGTTAAAATTAGAGGTTATTCAGCATTTACCTCGTCTGGATAAAACCCATGCTCAAGTTGAATTCAAAGCACATTACCAACATGTCGATCAGGTACATCTCCATCATGAAACCTCAAATTTCGTATTCACCAATAGACAGTGGTATTTTTTAGACCCAACGACAGATCAAACTGTGACGATGAAGCAGACTTGTATTTGTGGATCAGGAAAAAAATTTAAGCAATGTTGTGCGCGATTTCTCTAGAATTAATTTTTAATTAACTTAGAATATTGCGCATTAAAAACCCTCATTTGGAAGTAGGGCAATGTTACTCACCGTTATTTATATTATTGCGATTACTGCGGAAGCGATGACAGGCGCCTTGTCTGCAGGTCGACGAAGTATGGATTGGTTTGGTGTCATTATTATTGCCTGTGTGACTGCTTTGGGCGGAGGATCAGTTCGTGATGTTTTGCTAGGGCACTATCCTTTAACTTGGGTGAAACATCCTGAATATCTAGTACTTACATGTTGTGCAGCATTATTTACGATTTTTATCGCAAAATGGATGCGACATCTACGTTCGGTATTCTTACTTCTAGATGCCTTAGGTCTGATAGGTTTTACCATTATTGGTTGTCAAATTGCGATTCAAATGGAACAGGGTTTCGTGGTTTGTGCAGTGGCAGGGGTATTGACAGGCGTTTCAGGGGGTATTTTACGAGATATCTTATGTAACGATGTGCCTTTAGTCTTCCGTCGCGAACTTTATGCCAGTATTTCTTTTGTTGCGGTCATTTTCTATTGGGGCTGTATCGAAGTCGGTTTTTCACAAGATATCACCATTATTTCTACTCTTATTTTTGGTTTCACATTGCGTTGTATCGCAATTTACTTTGGCCTTGAAATGCCAAAATTTATTTATAAAGATGATGATGAACAGTCGGCGTCATCAAAAGATGTAAATTAAACTTTTTACACTCATCTTTCAAAATGGCCGATAATGTGATCGGTCATTTTTATATGGTTCTTTAGAAAATAAAAATAAGCAGTGTTGAGAAAACAGCGATTGTCATTGGTTGTATTTAAATCACTCCTCACAGAGAGCATGCTATGGATTTAATCTCACGAATACAGCGTTTACCTATTGGTAAATTTCACTACACCTTGTTGTGGGTGATTGGATTAGGCTGGATGTTTGATGCAATGGATACTGGACTAATTTCCTTTATCTTGGCGAAGATGGCTGAAGACTGGCAAATGACGCCTGCTGAAAAAGGTTGGGTTGTATCCATAGGCTTTGTGGGGATGGCGATAGGTGCAGTGTTCTCTGGTGGACTGGCAGATCGAATCGGGCGTAAAGCAGTATTTGCTACAACTTTGGTCATCTATAGTATAGCAACAGCTCTTTGTGCTTTCGCACCAAATTTAACATGGTTATTAATCTTTAGATTTATTGTAGGTTTAGGCTTAGGCGGACAGTTACCAGTTGCCGTGACTTTAGTGAGTGAATACATTCCAGCCCATGTTCGTGGTCGCTTTATTGTGTTACTTGAAAGCTTCTGGGGGCTAGGATGGTTATGTGCTGCACTGGTTTCTTATTTTGTCATCCCCAAATTTGACTGGCATGTTGCATTTTTATTGGGTGGTTTGCCTGCACTTTATGTCTTCGTCATTCTAAAAAAAGTTCCGGAATCTGTTCCTTACTTGATCAATCGAGGTCGTATTAATGAAGCGCACGCGATTGTGCAAAAAATCGAGCGACAGTGTGGTGTCGAAGTCATCGAAAAAATTGAAGTGAAACCAGTTTCAACACATTCAAATGTCAGTTTTGGTCAGTTATGGTCAAGCGGTTTCGCTAAGCGCAGTTTAATGCTGTGGTTAATTTGGTTTGGGATTGTTTATTCGTATTACGGTATTTTTACGTGGTTACCAAGTCTTTTAGTCAAAGAGGGATATACCATTGTGCAGTCTTTTGAATATGTTCTCGGGATGATTTTAGCACAATTGCCAGGTTATATTGTCGCGGCATGGCTCGTTGAAAAGTTAGGGCGTAAAGCGACGCTTTCAGGCTTTATTGCAATGTGTGCAGTATCAGCATATTTCTTTGGGCAGGCTGATACCGTAGCGATGATCATGTTCTGGGGATGCTTGATGTCATTCTTTAATCTTGGTGCATGGGGCGTTTTATATACCTACACGCCTGAACAATATCCTGCAAATATTCGTGCTTTCGGATCAGGATGGGCAGCAGCAATTGGGCGTATTGGTGGGATTGTTGCACCTTTAGTGGTTACCCATATGATGGTGGCTTCAAATGGATTTAGCCAAGTATTTATGATGTTTACCGCTGTATTATTGGCAGTTGCAGCCGTGATCTTGGTGCTCGGTGAGGAAACCAAAGGTAAGACACTTGAGTCTATGGGGATGTAAATCTGTGAAAAAAGAGGAGCTAAGCTCCTCTTTTTTAGACCCATTTTTGACGTGCTTTAGTTAAGTCAAAATGTAATGTGTTCGACACTTGCTGAAGATTGAATTTTTCTTTATCTTCAGGGAGTTGAATTAAAATAGGCAAAGCTGATACCCCATTGTCGCCATTGACAAAAGCATAGTGACGCTCAGTCTGATTAATTGAAATCAAACTTTCAAACTCAAGGTACACCGTCGTTTCATCATGTTTTTTGGGCACTTTCACGAGATCTAAATATGCAATTCGTCGATTATTAATTCCAGCCAATTTAAGCGCTTCAAGCTCCGATTTTAACTTTTCAGTTTTATCAAACATTTTTTGAAAGAATCCTTTGTTTGATTGGCTTTCGAGTTCTCTTTTTTTCTGATTAAAAGCAATTTGATTGACTTTATGTTGGTCTAGAGCATCGGCAATAATAGTTTTGACTTGCTCAATCGCTGCTTGAGATTTGCTATGACTTGCCGCATAAGACTCTGCATCTAAACTCACGAAAATAGTATGTCGTCTTTTTTCCATCAATTTTAAATAGGATAAAATTTTATATTCGAAAATTTGAGCTTGAGTATTGAAGGCGATAATGGGTTCACTTGAAAAGTCTTTATAAAAACTCGCAATATCAGAGAACAGACGATGCATACTGATAAAACAATAATCAAATTCATCAGGGTGACGAATTGAATGACGCAGTGCATATTGAAAAGGTTGCAAGATCTCAAGGGTTAAAGCTTTTTCGAAATCTAAAAGTCGCTCGTTAATGACTTGTTCGACTGAAAATCCAGAAGCATCGAGCGGTTTTTTGAGTAATGGTAATAACAGATCAAAATTGACGTTATGAAATTTTTCCATCAGATCCAAAATAGGAGTCGTGATCTGTCGTTGGATCGTAATAATTCGACTGACTTGCCATTTAAATTGTTCTAAATAGCTTGGATCATTTAAGCGTTTCTTATCTAACACCACGCCATTTAGGTAAACTCGATCTTCAAGACCTAGCTTTTCTTCCATTAAAAAGCGGCGGATAGAATATGGGTTCTGTCTAAAGTCATGAATGGTCGCGACCAGATATAAATACTGACTGCTTTCAATGACATCAAAATCACGAATTTTTTGTTCTTGAATAATAAAGTCTTGGAATAATGGATGGCTAATTTGCTTCAGTTGTCTCGGGAGGATGGTTTTGAACCAATAGCCTAGAATTTGATGTTTAATATGAACTTCAAGAATAAAAGTACGAATTTCTTCAGCTGTTAAATGTCGGCAATTATCAGGAACATTTAAGTCGAGTGTTTTGATGATATTTGCAGCATCATATAAAAAAGTTTTTCGTAGGAGTTGTTTGTCTCTAAGAAAACTTTGATCTTCTTCTGTTTCAATACGATCAATTTGATTTTGTACAGTTTCTAAGTAATCGGCGATTTTAATTACGTCTTGATATGATTTAAGCGTTTCTAAAGTGGCTGCGATCTTTTCAGCCAAAGTTCGCATTTTCGGTGAGATTAAATGACTGCTTAAATCCTGAAGACCAACAATGCCCTTAAAAGTGAATGATTGTCGATGTTGATCCCAGTAAATATTCTTCGCAGTCAGGAATTGTTCCTGGATCAGACCTTGTATTGGTGCGGGAACACTATTAAAAATATTTTTTAAACGCGTTTGCCAATGAACATCTAGATTAGGGTCAATTTGAAATAATTTTGAGCGAAGATCATAAGGAATGTAATTATGCATGTTTGTTCCGTTCATACGATGAGCGTATGTAAAAGCATTTGTTATAAAGTTGTGTTTTGATTATTGTATATTCAATAAAATTAATTGGATACAAGAAAAAAGTCCAATTTAAAATGAAATAAAACCAACTGGCCTTTTTTTTGTTATTTTATCTTTACAAAGTGTCCAACCTTGCTTGTTCTTCGCAGTTTGGGAGACTAGCATACACCCTTAAACTATTCATTCATTAGGATTTCACGATTCAATGACAAGCCTTGCGCACCAAGCGACAGAGAATCGTTCTGTAGCAGAATTTACAGAACAAGCTTACCTAAACTATGCGATGTACGTGATTATGGATCGTGCATTGCCTCATATTAGTGATGGATTAAAACCTGTACAACGCCGTATCGTATATGCGATGAGCGAGCTTGGTCTAAAGCATAGTGGTAAACCCAAGAAATCAGCACGTACAGTTGGTGATGTTTTAGGTAAATATCATCCGCATGGTGATTCTGCTTGTTATGAAGCAATGGTCTTAATGGCACAGCCATTTAGTTATCGTTATCCATTTATTGAAGGGCAGGGCAACTGGGGATCACCAGATGATCCAAAGTCGTTTGCTGCAATGCGATATACCGAGGCCAAACTATCACAATATAGTGAAGTCCTGCTCTCTGAGTTAGGTCAAGGAACTGTCGACTGGCAAGATAACTTTGATGGTTCATTAAAAGAGCCTGTAAATTTACCAGCACGCGTACCGAATATTCTTTTAAATGGTACGACGGGAATTGCGGTGGGAATGGCAACAGATATTCCACCACACAATTTACGGGAAGTTGTTAAGGGTACAATTGCACTGATTCGTAACCCGAATTTGTCTGATGAAAAAGTTGCTGAATATATTCCTGGTCCAGACTTACCGACTCAAGCAGAAATTATTACACCTGCTGATGAATTACTGAAATCACAAAGCACTGGGCGCGGCAGTTATCGCATGCGTGCGGTATATTCGGTTGAAAAAAATGAAATTGTCATCAGTGAATTACCATATCAGGTTTCTGGCTCTAAAATTATCAGCCAAATTGCTGATCAAATGCAGGCAAAAAAATTACCGTTGGTAAGTGATGTACGAGATGAATCAGATCATCAATGTCCAACACGTTTGGTAATTGTCTTGCGTTCAAATCGTATCGATGCAGATGCGGTCATGAGCCATTTATTTGCCACGACCGATCTTGAGTCGAGCTACCGCGTCAATATGAACATGATTGGTGCTGATGGTCGTCCACAAGTAAAATCAATCCGTCGTATTTTATTGGAATGGATTGAAATTCGTAAAACGACTGTGACGAGACGTTTGCAATACCATTTGAATAAAATTGAAAAACGTCTACATATTCTGGCGGGACTTTTAATTGCGTATTTAGATATTGATACGGTAATTCGCATTATTCGTGAGGAAGATCATCCGAAAGAAGTCTTAATGTCACATTTCGGTATTGATGAAATTCAAGCCGAAGCCATTCTAGAGCTTAAATTACGTCATTTGGCGCGTCTCGAAGAAATGGAAATTCACCGTGAACAAGAAGAGCTTGAAGCTCGAGCAGCCGTGATTCGAGAGCAATTGGCGAATCCTGAATCTTTAAAAAATCTGATCATTTCAGAATTAAAAGAAGATGCGAAAAAGTTTGGTGATGATCGCCGATCTCCAATTGTTCAGCGTGAAGAAGCGACCGCGATTAGTGAACAAGATTTGATGCCAGCTGATCCTGTCACTGTCATTTTATCGGAAGCGGGTTGGATTCGTTGTGCGAAAGGACATGAGATCGATCTAGATAAAGTCAATTTCCGTGCAGGAGATCAATATTTAAGTCATGCACAAGGTAAATCTAATCAAAAAGTGTATGTATTAGATCAATCTGGTCGAAGTTACGCATTACCAATTACAGGATTACCTTCAGCGCGCGGCTTAGGTGAACCATTAAGCTCGAAATTATCGCCAGCAAATGGAGTAAATTTCCAACAAATTCTGATTGCTGAAGATGAGGTGGAAATATTAGCGATCAGCTCCAAAGGATATGGTTTTAAAACACAAGCGAAACAATTGGACACCAATGCTAAAGCGGGTAAAGCGTTTTTAACGCTTGCAGATGATGCAAGCGCAATGCCATTGCAACAAATTGATGGTACACATATCGCTGTACTCAGCAGTTCTGGACGATTATTACTGACAGAGCTGACAGAATTACCAATGCTCAATAAAGGAAAAGGTAATAAATTGATGCAGTTGGATGCAAAGGAACGCATTGTGTCTATGACAACACTTAACTTGGATGATGTGCTTCAGGTCGTTGCTGGACAACAACAATTGAAATTAAAAGGTGATGATCTGCTGAAATACATCGGTAAACGTGCTTCAAAAGGGCAGGTATTACCACGAGGTTATCAAAAAGCAAATAAACTCTTCATTCAAAGATAAAGCTAGCATCTAGTCGACAAAATACGTTATATATGAAATGTATTTATGGCTATGGATGCTTTATTGAGCAATAAATTAAATAAGATGCTCAATACATTATCGAAAAGAAGAGTTTAAAACCAAGTATTACTAATTGGAGAATATGGCATTATGGAAAAGATTTGGTTCGCTGAATACCAAAAAACTGGAATTCCACAAACAGTAGAGTTACCACCAGAAAATACCTCTCTTGTTGATATTTTTGAGAGAAACTTCCAGAAATTTGGTTCGCGTGATGCTTTTATCTTTATGGATAAAACATTAACGTTCAATGAACTTGATACGGCGAGCCGTCAATTTGCAGCCTATCTTCAAAGCCTTGGTTTAGCAAAAGGTTCTCGCGTAGCGGTCATGATGCCAAACGTACTGCAATATCCAGTAGTGGCACTTGGTGTATTCCGTGCGGGCTTAGTTCTTGTCAACGTGAACCCACTTTACACAGCTCGTGAACTTGAGCATCAACTGAATGACTCAGGCACTGAAGCGCTTGTGATTATTGAAAACTTCGCTTCTGTTTATCAATCAATTCTTGGTAAAACGCCAGTTAAGCATGTGATCGTGGCGACAGTAGGTGATATGTTAGGTACCTTAAAAGGTACACTCGTGAATTTTGTTTTACGTAAAGTGCGTAAGCAAATTCCAGCTTGGAGTATCCCAGGACATGTGAAATTCACGACTGCGATGTCTAAAGGCAGTACTGCACATTATAAGCGTCCAGCAACAACGTTGAGCGACACTGCTGTATTGCAATATACAGGTGGTACAACAGGCGTATCAAAAGGTGCGGAATTAACACATCGCAACCTTGTTGCAAACTTAATGCAAGCAGATGGTATTTTCCAATCTAAATTTGGTGCTCAAGATGGTGCGAGCGACGATCGCATTTTCTGTGCATTACCGCTATATCATATCTTTGCATTCATGGTTTGTGCACTTTATGGTATGTACAAGGGTCAAGCAAACGTACTGATTCCTAACCCTCGTGATCTCCCTGCAGTCATTAAAGAGCTACGCAAATATCAGCCTGGTTTCTTCCCAGCAGTGAATACTTTATTCAACGCACTCGTTCATAATGAAGAATTCAAACAACTTGACCATAGCAAATTAAAAATGGCGATGGGTGGTGGTATGGCTGTATTGCCTTCAACTGCTGCAGCTTGGAAAAAAATCACAGGTACAAATATTATTGAAGGCTATGGTCTTTCTGAAACTTCACCTATTGCAACGGCAAACCCACCAGCATCTGAAGAGTTTAGCGGTACGATTGGTATCCCATTACCTTTAACGGATGTCGCTGTCTTGGATGACGATGGCAATGAAGTTCCACAAGGTGAGCAAGGTGAAATTTCAATCCGTGGTCCTCAAGTCATGAAAGGCTATTGGAACCGTCCAGATGAAACAGCTAAGGTGATGACCGCAGATGGTTTCTTCCGTACTGGTGATATCGGTATCATGGATGCTCGTGGTTACTTCAAGATTGTTGATCGTAAGAAAGATATGATCTTGGTATCAGGCTTTAACGTATACCCATCTGAAATCGAGGAAGTGATTGCAACACATCCTAAAGTACTCGAGGTTGCAGCGATTGGTGTAGCTGATGAAAAATCAGGTGAAGTGCCTAAGCTATTTGTTGTGAAGAAAGATCCATCATTAACAACAGAAGAAGTATTAGCTTTTGCGAAAGAAAACTTAACAGGATATAAGCGTCCTCGTTATGTTGAATTCATGGATGAATTGCCAAAATCGAATGTTGGTAAAATCCTTCGTAAAGATTTACGCAAATAATTCAAATAAAAAAGCGCCGTAAGGCGCTTTTTTAATTTATTCTTTCATTAGCCAACGGTCGATATAAGGTCGCGCTGTTGCAATAATAAATGTAAATGTCAGCATTGTACCTAAATGACGCCCTACAGCAGAACTCGGTAACTGTCCTGAATAACTGAAGTAAATATCAACTAAGCTATATACAGAAATAATGCTCAGCCAGATCCATTTATTCGCTCGTTTAATCCCCACCGCGATAAAGGCGATGATGAGAACCAGCAATGTGCCGAGAGTCGATTGCCAATTCATATTGGCACAAATTACGCTTATCAAGAAAGCCATAATCGGAAGAACGATATAAAGCACACGATCGACACGTTTTTGATGTTGCTTTTGTAACTCGAGAACATCAAATAACTTTTTTTGGTCAGAATTGGTCATGCCATTACTCAGAATTTTAATAAACAAAATAATTTAACTAAAATTATCGCACAAACATCATGCTAAGATAAAACCAGCTTAAATCATTGGACTGAAATCCATGCACGGTATTGAAGGTGTTATTTACCTTATTTTAATTGCTTGTTTACTCCCTTATTTATTTACAGTCATTGCTAAAATTGCAGGTGGTTTTAAAGGGCAGGATAATCAAAATCCGCGTGAATTCATGTCTAAAACCACAGGCTTAGCGGCTCGAGCAAATGCAGCTCAGCAAAATAGCTTTGAAAGTTTGCCATTATTTATTGCGGCAGTTTTGATGGCTGAGTATATGGTTGTTCAACAACAATTGGTGATTCTATTAGGTTCGGCGTATATCGTCTTACGAATCATCTATGGGATTTGTTATTTATGTAATTGGGCGACCCTTAGATCAATTGTTTGGTTCTTATCAATGCTTTGTCCGATCTTATTGCTTTTATTAATTATTCGATTGCTCTAAGAAAAACAGACTAACACCATACCTAAAATACATCTTCAGCTTGTATAATCGAATGATGATTGCTTAATAAAGCGTTATAATCAACCCCATTTTAATGAACACTGACAGTAAAGAGTTTGCTATGAGCTACAGTAATATCCCTGCAGGTAAAGATGCACCAAACGATATCTATGTAATTATCGAGATCCCTGCAAATGCAGCACCAATTAAATATGAAATTGATAAAGATTCAGATGCACTTTTCGTAGATCGTTTCATGGGTACTGCAATGTTCTACCCAGCAAACTACGGTTATGTACCAAATACATTATCTCTTGATGGCGATCCATTAGACGTATTAGTTGTTACTCCACATCCTGTAGAACCAGGTTCGGTTATCCGTTGCCGTCCAGTGGGTAAATTAAATATGGAAGATGATGGTGGTGTTGATGCGAAACTTGTCGCTGTACCACACGATAAATTAACGCCAATCTATAAAGATGTTCAAGAATATACTGACCTTCCTCCTTTATTGATTAGTCAAATTGAACATTTCTTCCAACACTACAAAGACTTAGAGCCAGGTAAGTGGGTCAAGTTAAGTGGTTGGGAAGGTGCAGATGTTGCTAAACAAGAAGTGTTAAGCTCAATTGCTGCTTATGCAGAAGCAAACAAATAATTTGCCTGATGTATAAATAAAGCTACAAACTTTGAGTTTGTAGCTTTTATAAAAAACCTGCACAAAGTGCAGGTTTTTTTTATTGATCTTTTTAGTTGAAAATTAGAATAATTTCACGGGAATGTCTAACCAAATACGCCATTCGTTGGTCGAACCAATTGCATTACTCACGTAATTGCCAGAAGCGTTGTTGTACGTATCACTACCACGTAAATAAGAGTGGCGTAATCTTAAGCTTGCATCTTTAAGATATCCAGTTTGGATGGTGTATTTGATCTGGTTGAAGAATTCATGCTCTTCTGCTTGATCAACAATTATCGAAGGAGTGTTTTTTTCAGCAACATCAATATCCCAACCATAAACAAATGCAGTCGTCCAATTTAAGCCTGCTAAGCCGTGATTTTTGAAGTTGTAGTTGTATTGAAGACCAACAGATTTCTCATCATTACCATTAAAGTCAGATAAATATGAGTTTGGTACATAAATACTTTGTAAACCATCTGAGTTATAAGCATAGTCATAACCTGTATTTCCAGCATTGTCTTGATACGAGATCATCACATTGTGAACATCTTTACTATAACTTGCTGAAACACCCCAGATAGAGTTGCTTAAATCTTGGAAGTCAATACGTGGGTCAGATGAACCTGCACCTTGTTTCCAATCAGTGTGATAACCAGAAAAATCTAAACTTAAAGATGCATCATTTTTTAAACCATGTGTATAGTTCACATTGGCATAATGACGATCTAATTTGTCTTTGACATCTAAGCCATAGTATGAAGAATTTAGTTGATCATTAAATTTATATTTAGCACCCCAATAGACTGCACGATCTAAATTTTGCTCATCAGTACTAATATCATTAGACCATTGATTTTTAGTAAATTTTCCTGCATACAAACTTAAGTTATCTATTTCGTTACTGATAATAGAAAGACCAGTAAAATACTCAGGTGTTAAACGGGCTGTGTTACTTGCGATCACAGGGATTTCTGAAATTTGTGTACCATAAGTAATGGTTGTATTTGAAACTCGTGCTTTAACAAAGCCACCACCACGAACCCAGTGATCATAGGCATTGCCATTATCATCTACAGGGATCATTTGGTTAGCTGTATTGTTATTTGCGCCTAATTTAAATGAGGCATCACCGATAATACCAGCACCAAAGCCGACAATGCCCTCAGTAAAACCTGTTTCTAATTTTACTATTGCTGTTTGAGCGGTAGAACTTGAATCGTTTGTTAAACCATCTTTTTTGTCACGATTTAAAAAACCAGTACGGAATAAAACCGAACCTTCCGCGTCAGCGACTAGGCCCTTTGATTCACTTTGCTCACTCGCAAATGCAGTAGAAATTAAAGCAGTTTGAATAAGAACTGCTAAGCTTAGTTTTTGGAATTTTTGCATTGGGAGAGAGCCTCATACAAAATGATTATGGTTAATGTTTAGTATTTGTATACGTAATGTATAACAAAATTGGCTCTATTATTCACAATTTCGCACCTAAAGTCATAAGCAAAAAGTATATAAATTGAACTAAGTTGTGAATTATTAAAGATTAAAAGTATTATAAAATTAAATTTAACTATTAATAACATATATTTATTTTTAACCTGATATTCTTTTTTTTATTTAATTTAGTCAATCTGGCACGTTTTTTTTTGTAACTCTAGAAGCAGACAAGGATGAATAAAGGATTTTAAATAAGAATGATAGTTATTCAGTTCATTTTTATTTAATTTTAATGTGCTTCAGAGATCACTTGCTTTTTGTGACGCACTAAATTGATACTCCAACTGTAAGGCTGATTAAAAAATAGCCTTAAAATGAGGCAAGTTGTAAATGAATGTGTGATCTAAAAAGATATGTCTTTAACTCAGGTAAATCGTCAAAAAAAATTTCTTTGAATATTTTTAAAAATAAGAAATTTAAAAAAATATAATAATAAAATCATTAATTTAAATTATTTTATCTCGTTATTTTAATTCCTTTGTATCTAAACACCTTTAACTTTGGCATAGCTATTGCTAATTCATATATGAGTTCAACAAATAAACCGAAAAAGCATCTCATCATGATGAGGGGGAACATAAATATGAAATTAGCAATTCAAGCATTGGGTCTAGCAGTTGTAGCATCTGCATCAACATTTAGTTTTGCTGAGGTACCAACTTCACCGCATTCTGTATCGGGTAATATCAGTGTTTTATCAAGTTATATATTGCGTGGTAATACGGCAGCTCCTGAAAATACTGAAGCTACATTACAAGGTGGATTAGACTATAGCCATAGTTCTGGATTGTACGCAGGGTGGTGGACATCTACTTTAGGTACAGATGCTTACGGTACTACCAATCCAATGGAAAATAATTTTTATGTGGGTTACAACGGTTCAATCAATGAAAACACTGGTTTTACTGTAGGTACAACTTATTACTATTATTATGACGTTGAAACCTCAGTTTATGATGGCTTTGAATTATTACTCGGTCTGAATTACAAAGATGTCGGAGTAACTGCTCAAACTTTGTTGGAGGATACAGGTTGGGGGAACGCTGGAGACACATATTTAAAAGCTACATATAGTTATCCTCTACCAAACGATTTTAGCTTGGACACAGCTTTGGGTTTATATGTGTATGAAAAAGACGGTAAGTATGTTGCAGAAACACCAGAGTCAGAAAGTTTTAATTTCCGTCACTTTGATATTGGTCTAAGTAAAGCTTTAGGGGAAACAGGTGTCACAGCAAGCATGAATTATATTATTGGTGGTGATGATCGTTATGGAAACAATTTAAAGAATAAAATGGTATTAGCATTGGGTTATAGCTTCTAAACTCAATTCAATTAAAAAAGGCGACTCAACTGAGTCGCTTTTTTTACATTAAATTTAAAGTTAATTTAGAAATTTTTTACATAAAGATCCATGTTTAATAACATTTATAAAAATATGTAATTATTGAGGATTGAAACACAGTAAATGTGAGTAATTGTTAGAATATTTTAATAGTGGTTGTTTAATTAAATATTTGAAAAATATAATAAAAATTTTTATTAATTGGTATAATAGTTAACAATTTAATCAGTTTTATTTATAAATACGAGTGGGCATTTTTACGTGAAATCTATAAATTTAAAATTTAAAAAACAAAGAAATATTTTATCTATATCAATGAGTCTAGCCCTAATTGGTTGTGGGGGTGGTGGATCGGGTTCTACATCAGCTCCTCCGCCTGTTACAAAACCGCCTATTGATGGTGGTCCTGGAACTACACAACCGCCTGAGCCTGAAACTCCTAAATATGAATATAATCCTGATGACTTTAAGGTTACCCCTACAGATACTTCGGGTAATAAGGTTAAAGTGGGTGTAATTGATACAGGTGTGCGTTCTATTGCTCAGTTGGCATCTGCTCTTAAAGGTCAATACTCATACAGCAATAATATTCAAGATGGTACTGTTAGTTATCGTGATCTAAGTGATGAACCTTTAGAGCTTCAAGATTTAACAGGCCATGGTACTAATTCTGCCCAAGTTATTGCTGGTGAAAAGGCTGGTGAGAGCTTCAATTACAATGAGGGCTTTGCTAAAGATGTTGCGGAAATTTATAGCGCACGTACATCTGACACTGGCTCAGGAATTGGCGGTACTATTCAAACTCTAATGGCAATTAATGATCTAATTGATCGCCATAATATTTTAATCTTCAACAATTCATATGGTTCTGATGTTGATGATAAGGCTGACATTTATTTAAGTTCAATGGCACCTTATGCTAGTCAGGCTGTTGAGAAAGGGGCTTTGCTTGTCTACTCTGCTGGAAATGAGGGTTTAGATAATCCATCGCTTCAAGGCTATCTGCCTAGTTATGATTATTCTCTTGAAAAGGGTATGTTGATTGTTGCTGGTATGGCAAATAACGGGAAAGAATTGCATTCACAATCAAATGCTTGTGGTGTGGCAGAACGTTTTTGCTTAACCGCTAATTTCACACGTTGGGGATTGGTTGATTCTTTAACAGGTGAGCATATTGGATATGCGGGTACTTCTAATGCCGCACCTGAAGTTACTGCTGTTGCTGCTGTGATTGCTTCTAAATATCCTTGGATGGATATGAACCAGGTTCGACAGGTATTATTGACTACTTCAACATTTATTGATGATGGTAGTGAATCAAACGGCTTATACAACAAAACATTTGGTTGGGGTTATTACAATCCTACTCAGGCGCTTGGAGGTATTGCTTATACAGGTCATAACTTTGGCGACTTTGAAGCAAATGTAGACAATGGCACTTATATTTTCTCAAATGACATTAAAGGTGATGGGGGAATTGTTAAGTCTGGTGCTGGTACATTGGCATTCACTGGGGATAGCACGTACACAGGTGATACTGTTGTTAAGAGTGGTGAAATCATTGTTAATGGCTCACTTCAGTCTTCTGTGGTCTTGAATGATCAAAATGCTACGTTATCTGGTACTGGTTCTGTAGGTTCGGTTTATAATAACGGTGTTGTTAGCACTGAAAAAGGTCGTTTAACAGTTAACGGTGACTTAATTAACTCATCTGTTGGTTCTAAACTGGCTTATGGTGTAGATCATCATTTAACTGTAAAAGGTGATGCTCAATTAGATGGTGGTTTAACTGTTTACGCATCTAATAAAGAAATGGTGACTGCTGGTGAGTATTTAGTTGTTGATTCCCAGTCATTAACAGGTGAGTTTAAGTCAGTTGAATCTAAATCTGCATTCTTAGATGTAGGTGAGCTTCGCGCTACTGATAAGCAATTGTATGTTGATGTTCAATTTGCTGATGCTACTGCTGCAGGTACAATTGCAGGTGGTATTTCTACGCCGTCAGGTAACCTTATCAATCAATTAATGGTTGAGGCTGCTCAAGCTAAGGCAAATGGTTCAAATGATCAGCTCGTTGACTATGTTAAAAATATTCAACAGGCATCTTCAAGTGAAGCTGCTCAATCTGTTATGAACTCTGTGTCAGGCGCTATGTTTGCAGAAACGCCATCAGTGTTGTTGAAGAATGATACGATGGTTAATGCTCAAATTGCACAACGCAACTACCAAGTTGCCAAAAATGGCAAGTCTGGTGCTTGGATTGCTCACGGTCAAGTTGATACTAAGGCAAGCGCAAAAGGTTGGGATTCTGTTGAGTCTGAAATCGACAGTCTAACTGCGGGCGCAGATGTTGCAATTGATGGTCGTGGTTTGATTGGTGCTTATGTTACTAACTATGATGAGCAATCTAAGTACACACTTTCTAACGGGAATAGTGAGATCAATCTTACGACTTTAGGTGTGTATGGTAAGTTGGATTTAAATAAGAACGTTTATTTAAGTGCAAATGCGAATTATGGCTTCGGTGACGCTGAGTTTAACCGTTTAGCTACGGATGGTGTAAACTCTGAAAACTCTTTAGCAAATGCTGATTTGGATAAGTTTGGTGTTTATGGTGAAATTGGTTATCAACGTTTAATTAATCAATTTAACTTGTCACCTTATTTAGCTCTAAGCCACAATACCGTTTCAATGGATGCGATTAAAGAATCATCTGAATTTGGTGTTAGTGTTAATGATGTGACGGCTAAAGAAACTAAAGCTCATTTAGGTTTGCGAGCAGAATTTAAAGCGACACCTCAATTATCTTTAGTGGGTTATGGTGAATATGCTTATGCGATTGACCGTGATCTACCAATGGTAAATCTATCTTCAAACTTGTTAAATGGCGTGTCAGTTGATTATCGTGCGCCATCATTTGATAAAGATTATTTCTTGTATGGTGTTGGGGTGAACTTCGCAACAAGTGATAATAAATGGAATCTATTTGGTGACCTAAATGGTAACGCTGTGAATTCTGCTGATCAGCAAGTACAAGTAGGTTTAAAATATAATTTTTAGACGAAGATAACTGTGTGTTTTTATAATATTTATCAATAAATTATTAACAGTTTGAAAAAGCGACTCAACTGAGTCGCTTTTTTATTCCTGTTTACGATAAGAGAGCGCTTCAGTTAAGTGAGCTGTTTGTATATGTTCAGAACTCGCTAAGTCAGCAATTGTACGAGCGACACGTAAGATTCGGTGGTAAGAACGTGCTGATAAATTCAAACGTTGCTGAGCCATAGCGATAATCTTTTTTGCAGAATCATCTAGTTGAGCCACTTGATCAAGCTGTTGAGAACTTAGATTTTGATTTGTCACACCTTGTCGTTGAATTTGCAACTCATAGGCCTGAATCACCCGTTTTCTGACGGTTTCAGAATTCTCCATCGGTGTAGTGCTTTGCATGTCTTGGGGAGGTAAAGGTGGCACATCAATATGTAAGTCAATCCGATCTAGTAAAGGGCCAGAAATTCGATTTTGATAGCGCTTAATTGATTCAGGTGAACATTGACAACGGCTATCTTGATTGAAGGCATATCCACATGGACATGGATTCATTGCAGCGACAAATTGAAAATTAGCCGGGAAAGTAATTTGTCTTGATGCTCTGGAAATGACGATTTCTTTCGACTCAAGAGGCTGCCTCAATACTTCTAAGACTTTTCGGTCAAACTCAGGTAATTCATCGAGAAAAAGTACACCTAAATGGGCTAAGGTGATCTCACCTGGTCGAGGGTGTGATCCACCACCAACCAAGGCCACAGCGGATGCCGTATGATGTGGCGCTCTAAAGGGGCGATGACCAAATTGATAAGGTGTATTTGCAATGGAGTAAATACTTGCGACCTCTAAGTGTTCTTGATTGGTTAATGGGGGCAAGATGCCAGACAATCTTGAGGCAAGCAGTGTTTTACCAGTGCCTGGCGGGCCTTTAAATAAAATAGAATGTCCACCAGCTGCTGCAATTTCTAAGGCGCGTCTTGGACGTAATTGACCTTTGACATCAGCGAGATCAAATCGATTTATTTGAGGTTGGATCGTTTTATTCGCTAATATGGGTTGAATTGGACTCGATTGATCAAAGTGTTGGCAAACATCTTTTAATGACTTGGCTGTATACACCTCAAAATTGGGAAGAAGGGCTGCATCATCCAAATTACTCACAGGAATCATTAACTCATGACCTGCGGTTTGACATGCCATTGCGATAGCCAAAGTTCCAGTTACAGGTCTTAACAGACCATCGAGTGCCAATTCACCTATAAATTCAAAACGGTCAATATTTTGATCATGTAGTTGCCCTGAAGCGATTAAAATCCCCAAAGCAATAGGTAAATCAAGCCTTGAACTATCTATGGGTAAATCAGCAGGGGCTAGATTGATCGTCAGCCGTTTGGTTGGAAATTGAAAACCGCTATTAATGATTGCAGAACGGACACGATCTTTGCTTTCTCGAACAGCAGCTTCTGGAAGACCTACAATGGTGAGTGAAGGTAATCCTTGGCTGACATGAACCTCTACTTCAATCAGTGGTGCATGTAAACCAAGAAGACCTCGGGTATAAATTTTGGCAAATGACATAAAACTGAACCATTATTATATTATTTTTAGAATTGCTTTATTTTTAATCACTAACTTTGTGTTTAAGCACTGTATTGGTGCAATTTTGCTTATTTTTGATCGGAAATTAAGCTTTCTAATGATTTTAATTGTGTTTGAAGTTCTGTTAAACGCAAATTGGCATTGTTTAGTGCAGTTTTCTGACGCTCTATTTCTTCTTTAGAAACCAAATCCATTTTACTAATTGCTTCGTTTAACAACGCTCTCACATTTTTTTCTAAATCTTTTTTGGGTTGGTCAACCTGTTCTAAGATTGCCTGTAATAAAGTTTCAATCATAGTTCTTCCGAATAATAAGTCATCAACATTGAAGTTTAACATTCGTTTTGGATTGACCCTAGTGTTAACTACATTTCATAGGTTAAACCAATAAGAACATAAAAAAAATCCATCAAAATTCCCAATATTTTTAGAACATAAGACCGTGTAGGCGTATAAAATAGGTTATAAATAAGTTCATGCTAGCTGATTAATATCCCCAACCATTATGAAGTTTGGCATGAAATTTGAACATAAAACCTTACTGGTGAAAAAAGCCGAAGGAAAACAACATGAAACTCGTAACAGCAATTGTAAAACCATTCAAATTAGATGACGTGCGTGAAGCACTCTCTGAAATTGGCGTTCAAGGGATCACCGTAACTGAAGTAAAAGGTTTTGGTCGTCAAAAAGGTCATACTGAACTTTATCGTGGTGCTGAATATGTGGTTGATTTTTTACCTAAAGTAAAAATTGAAATCGCAATCAGTGACGAAATGGTTGATTCAGTGATTGAATCAATTACACGTGTAGCTAGTACTGGCAAAATTGGTGACGGAAAAATTTTCGTGACGAATCTAGAACAAGTTATCCGTATCCGTACTGGTGAGACTGGTGCTGACGCAGTTTAATTTGGCATGAAGTTTGCTGAGTAGCGAATAACTCAAAAAACTAGGTTGGGGGATACGAATGAAAAAAATGCTAATGGCGCTGAGCTTGTCTGGCGCACTCTTAGGTGGTTCTGTCGCATGGGCTGAAGAAGCAGTGTCAGAACCGACCTCTCCTGAAGTAGCAGTTGTTGAAACTGAGGCTTCATCTACAGATTCTAATTTGGTTGAAACATTACCAGCAGCTCCAGAAGAAGCTCCTGCTGAAGAAGCGGCAGTTCTTGATACGGGTGACACTGCCTGGATTTTAGTTTCAACTGCACTCGTTTTACTCATGACCATTCCTGGTTTAGCGCTGTTCTACGGCGGTATGGTACGTAAAA
Organism: Acinetobacter sp. ANC_7512; assembly: GCF_056779935.1. NCBI lineage: Bacteria > Pseudomonadati > Pseudomonadota > Gammaproteobacteria > Moraxellales > Moraxellaceae > Acinetobacter > Acinetobacter sp. ANC_7512. The sequence goes on from NZ_JBWYIX010000006.1 coordinate 39,058, forward strand.
AAAATGTCTTAAGTACCATGGCACACAGCTTTGTCGCTGCTGCGGTGGTCAGTATCGCTTGGGTAGTGGTTGGCTACACACTTGCTTTTGGTGAAGGTAATGCCTTTATTGGAAGTCTAGATAAATTTATGTTGTCTGGTATCACTACAGAAGCATTGAGTGGAACAATTCCAGAAATTTTATTTGTCATCTTCCAGATGACATTTGCAATCATTACCGTTGCCATTATCAGTGGTTCTATTGCTGAGCGTATGAAATTCAGTGCTTTTGTTGCGTTTATCGCAATTTGGGTGGTGGTTGTCTATGCTCCTATTACACATTGGGTATGGGGTGGTGGTTGGTTAGGTAACGATGGTGCACTTGATTTTGCAGGTGGTACTGTTGTTCATATTAACTCAGGTGTTGCTGGTTTAGTTGCGGCGTATATGCTTGGTAAGCGTATGGGGCTAGGCAAAGAATCAATGGCACCACATAACCTTACATTGACTGTCATTGGTGCGAGTTTAATTTGGGTCGGCTGGTTTGGCTTCAATGGTGGTTCTGCATTAGGTGCAAATGGTTCAGCAGGTTATGCATTGGTAGTAACTCAAGTTGCTGCTGCCGCTGCTGCCATTTCATGGTTAATCACTGAAAAAGTGGTTCGTGGCAAAGCTTCTGTGTTGGGTGCCGCATCAGGTGCGGTAGCTGGCCTGGTTGTGATTACGCCAGCTGCTGGATTCGTGACAGTAGGTGGTGCTTTAGCGATGGGCTTAATTGGTGGTGTCGTATGCTTCTGGGGTATTACAGCATTAAAACGTGCATTGAAAGCGGATGACTCATTAGATGCCTTTGGACTTCACGGTGTTGGTGGTATCGTTGGCGCAATTCTAACCGCATTCTTTGCAAGTGAGTTCATCATGGGCGATGCAGCACCTACAAACGTATTAAGCCAATTATGGGTACAAGTTGAAGGTGTTCTTGCAACAATCGCTTATTCAGCAATCCTGACATTCATCATCTTAAAAGTCATTGATTTAATCATCGGTATTCGTGTTGAATCAGACGATGAGCGTATGGGTCTGGATTTAAGTCAACATGGTGAGCGTGTTGAATAACGATTAAACTCAACAATCAATATATAGTGTGAAACAGCCCTTTGGGGCTGTTTTTTTTCTATATATTGATGAAAGCTCAACATGAGCAGAATTTTTTGATACACTTGGTGCAAATAGAATTTGTTCAATTAAACTGCTATGCATTGTCCATTTTGCAACGCCGCTGATAGTAAGGTGATTGATTCACGTTTAGCTGCTGAAGGCTGCCAAATTCGTCGTCGTCGTGAATGTATTAGTTGTAATGAGCGTTTTACTACTTTTGAAAGTTTTGAAGTGGTGATGCCTCGTGTCACCAAGTCCGATGGTAAAAACGAACCTTATGATGAAGCGAAACTTCGTCGTTCACTCATGCATGCTTTACAAAAACGTCCTGTGACACAAGAACAAATTGAAGCGGTGGTCAGTGATATTCAACTTCAAATTCGTCGACTAGGTGAACGTGATGTGCGTTCGCGTACTATAGGCGAAATTGTAATGAAGGCTTTATTTGCACTCGATCATGTCGCATACGTACGTTTTGCATCTGTATATCAAGATTTCCAAGATGTAGAAGCGTTCCGCCGTCAAATCGAACAAATGCAACACCGAGATCAAGAACATTAATCTCGCCCCAAATTCAACTTCAAGGTTATGAATGTCTGAGTTCTCGCAACAAAAGATCGATCAAGATCAAATGTGGATGCGTCGTGCAATAGCATTGGCGAAGAAAGGTCAATATTCGACAAAACCAAATCCTAATGTAGGTTGTGTCATTGTCAAAGACGGACAGATTATTGGTGAAGGCTTTCACCCCCAAGCTGGGCAACCACATGCCGAAGTGTTTGCACTTCGTCAAGCAGGGGAGCAAGCACAGGGTGCAACCGCGTATGTCACATTAGAACCTTGTGCGCATTATGGTCGTACTCCTCCTTGTGCTAAAGGTTTGGTCGAAGCGGGCATTGCAAAAGTGATAGTGGCTTGTTCAGACCCTAATCCATTGGTTGCTGGTAAAGGTGTGGCTATCCTACAACAAGCAGGTATAGACGTTGAAGTCGGGATCTGTGAGTTGGAAGCGCGTCCTTTGAACTTAGGCTTCTTTAAAGCTATGTCTAAGGGATTACCTTATGTACGTTTAAAGGTCGCGTCGAGTCTCGATGGTCGTACAGCAATGGCTTCAGGGGAGTCGAAGTGGATTACAGGTGAATTGGCACGTCAGGATGTTCAACATTGGCGTGCAATTTCTGGTGCAGTGATCACGGGTATTGAAACAGTGTTGGCTGATGATTGTCAGTTGAATGTTAGAGCTCTACCGAATATTCAATTAGAACGAGTTGTGCAGCCTAAACGTGTGATTTTAGATCGTCAAGGTCGCTTACCTTTAGATGCTAAAGTGTTAGAGAATCCTGATACTGTCATGGTCATGGGGCCATTTCGAGCAGAGCTTGCACAACTTGGCGTGATTCAATTCGAAGTTCAGCCCTTAGTTGAGTTGCTAAAAGTCTTAAAAGATTTTCAAATCTATGATGTGATGGTGGAAGCTGGTGCAACCCTATCTACTGCATTTTTGCAGGAAAATTTGGTAGACGAATTGATTAGTTATATTGCGCCTACACTATTAGGTCAATCAGCTCGTCCAATGTTTAATGCTGAATTTAAACAAATGACAGAACAACTCCGTTTTAAACTTCAAGATGTAACTCAGTTAGGTGATGACATCCGTTTAAAATTAATCCCTGATCAAGAGTCGCTATGAGTACAGAGTCAACGGTTTATCATAAACGTCGCCATGCAGCACGTACGACAGATGAGTATTTGTTTAATCAACTTGTGCCTTATTTAGGCAACAAGCGTCGTTTATTACATTTGATTCTTGAGGCATTAGAAAGCACTGGAACTTTGAATACGAGTTCAGGTCGAGCGCCTATCTTTGCGGACTTTTTTGCTGGGAGTGGTGTGGTTTCTCGTTTGGCTCGTCAAAATGGCTACCGAGTAATAGCTAATGATTGGGAGCCTTACAGCCACGCACTCAATCATGCCATATTATCATGTACTGAAGCTCCTGCTTTTAAAGAATTAGGCGGATATCAGAAAGCAATTGATTATCTTAATCGCTTGCCTGAGGTCAAAGGATGGGTAACACACAATCTTTGTCCTCGTAATGATGAGATCTATGATCCTTCACGAGACCGTTTATTCTTCAAACGTCGAAATGGCATGCGCATTGATGCAATTCGTCAACAAATTGCAACCTGGCAAGCTCAAGGTGCAATTGATGATGTGGAAATGAGCGCTTTACTTGCACCTTTATTGTATTCAGCAAGTTTTGTGAGTAATACGTCAGGCGTATTTAAGAGTTTCCATCACGGCTGGGGCGGTAAAACTCAGACGGCTTTAGAGCGAATTGAATCATTACTATGGCTGACCCCAAGTCGTTTTTGTGAAAATTCAAATCTGACAGGCCCAGCAGCTGAAATGTGGTGTGTGGATGCTCAACACTTAGCAAACCAAATGAGTGGTTTCGAAGTCGATGTGGCATATTTGGATCCACCCTATAATCAGCATGCGTATAGTAGCAACTATCATGTATTGAATGCTTTGACTTTATGGGATCAGGTAGATTTACCAAGTCCAGATACTAAGGGTTTCAAGAGTGGAATCGACCGTGCTTGGCGTAAAGAACGACCAAGCCCATACAATTCTTCTAAACATGCCAAAGAAGCGTATGAAAAGCTTTTGCAAACCATTAATGCACGCTATATTTTGACCAGCTATTCAACGGATGGAAATATTGAGGCTGGCGATTTACTTAAAGCGAATTTAGAGCGTGGACGAGTCACAATTTTGACTCAAGATGTTCCAAGATATCGTGTGAGTAAGCAGCGTCAGTCTGAGCGTGCGCGCGTTCTTGAGTTTATCGTCATTACCGACACGCACGCAAAATCAGGACCGCCAATTCGACAGTTACTTGGTCAGTTACACCACTATGCTGAATTGGGTGGAGTTGATACTACAGGCGTCGCTGAACAATTGGATTTATGGTAAAAATAGAACAAATTTAAGAGTACCCATTATGTTTACAGGCATTGTAGAAAGTTTAGGAAAAGTCGAAAGTTTACAAAATGTAGGTGGTGATATCCGCTTGCGTATACAGACTGATCTTGATATGTCTGATGTTCACTTGGGTGATTCTATTGCGACTAATGGCATCTGCTTAACTGTTATTGCATGGGGCAATCAATGGTACGAAGCAGATGTGTCACTTGAAAGTATTCATCGTACAACTTTATCGAGTTGGAAGGTTGGGCAAACCGTCAATGTAGAAAAAGCGATGTTACCAACAACTCGCTTTGGTGGTCATATTGTTAGTGGACATGTAGATGTAGTTGGTGAAATTACGGTGCAACGTCAAGATGCACGTTCACTCTATTTTGAGGTAACGGCCCCGCCTGAAATTGCAAAATATTTAGCGGAGAAAGGTTCCATCACAGTTGATGGAATTAGTCTTACAATCAATCATCTACGTGGCAATGTGTTGAGTTTAAATCTTATTCCTCATACTGCAGAGCGGACCAATATTAGTACGTGGAAAGTCGGGACTAAAGTAAACTTAGAAGTCGATGTACTTGCACGATATATTGAACGTTTATTGCTTGGGGATAAGGCTGCTGAACATAAACCTGAGTCTAAATTAAGCATGGAATTTTTAGCACAGAATGGCTTTTTACGTTAAAAAATGATTAAAATAGAAAACAGCCTAAATTTTTAGGCTGTTTTTTTGTTTAAATAAATTAGGTATACAATCTATCTAAAGGAGAAAGCAACATGCTCAGAGAACTTCAGAATGATTGATTTTTTACTGCATTTAGAGCAGCTTTTACCTAGTTTATTAGAGCAATATGGCGTATGGATTTACGCAATTTTATTTTTAGTGATATTTGCGGAAAATGGTTCCGTTTTCATGTTTTTTTTACCTGGGGACAGTTTGCTCATCGCCATCGGTGCTTTATGTTCGACCACTGAGTTGATTCATTTGCACTATATGGGATTGTTATTATTTATCGCCTCAGTCCTTGGTTATATTCTCAATTTCTATACAGGGCGATGGCTTGGTATTAAATATTTTAGCGACCACTCACGTTGGTTAAAACCTGAGTATATTGCCAAAACGAATGCTTATTTCGAAAAACATGGTGGTAAGACCATTTTAATTGCGCGCTTTATCCCTTTTGTACGTTCTTTTGCTCCATTCGCTGCTGGCTCTGGATATATGAGCTATAGCAGTTTCATGTTTTACAATATTATTGGTGCTTGGATTTGGATCGCACTTTTACTAGGTATGGGGTATGGCATGGGAAATATATTCTCAGCCGTTTTAGATTTTTTTGCTTAAATTGATACTTCAAACCTGATAAAAAAAGCCCTCAGTGGGCTCTTTTAAATTTTATTAATGGTGAGTGATGTGCGATCAAACCAATTCTCTACCAAATCTTCATCTTGAATTAAAAAGTCGCCTCTTTTCGACTCATGTTTTAAATACACTAAAACCGATTGAAAATCTGCTCGACTAATCAATAGTTCTTGAGCACTGATCGTGACATGTTCGCCAGATTTCAAATGAGTGATTCGTTCAGAGATGTTGTTTAAAAGATCCATGGTGATACTTTCCTCATGTCCGTCAAATCGCAGAGAGCATTTAAATTACATTCATGGTGTGACAAATATGTTTCATTTTGATGACACTAAGCATCCACCGTTCGAGCCTCTAAGAAGGTAGAGATGTATTTTTTAAAATAAGTTCGATCTCTTCTTTTGCTGCTGCTTGAAGTTTTGATTTAAAGATTTGTACGGCATCTTCAATCATGGTTTCAGCTTCAAGCTCGAGACGTAAACGAATCGTATCTAAATCTTGATGAATTGATAAATGCGCAGGAGAGTTTCCTGAAAAGTCCCGATGGGGTGTAGTCACTTTTTGGTATTTTTCAGTATATTCATCGATTTCTGCATCAATCACTTGTCGTAACTGTACGAGCGAATCGGTTTGTTGTTGAAATTTAAGATATTCATCTTGTAGAAGCTTTTGATTATAAGCCTCTTGCAGTGCACGTTTTTCTGCTAATGATTTTTCTAAAGCCAATTGCTTACGAATACGAGCTTCTTCAATTAATCGTGCTTTTTCATCCGCATAAGCCTGTTCAACCTTTAATTGAGCCACTTGCTGGGCACGATTGTCATGGTCTAGCCATTGCTCTGGTTGAGTTTGAGGTTCGAGTAAATCACTGATGCGATTAAGGTCGTCGATAAAAGCTTGGCGAACCGCTTCTGGCGCTTTCAACCAACGTTTTTTAAAATCTTGACCGACATTAATGGCCACCGTGATTCTCCTTTTTCCAATGACAACGCGCTAAAGTTTATGTGTTTGAGGTGAGATACCTAATTTTCGATAGGTTTTATATTTCTCTCGTCCAATTTCTTTGGCAGCTTCGTTGTTTTCAATAATTTCGATAATGTGACTGAAACGTGAAGGATCTTCAAGTGCATGAATGTGAAAATTAAACACGATCCATTCCTGAGTTTCAGGGAGCTTAGACGAAATACAAATAGCTGCTGATTGATCATCAATGCCATGTGTCAAAAAACTCTGTGGATCGAAACTCCAAAGTAAATCATCGAGTTCGTTTTGAATGCTCAATTCTGGACAATGAATCCATATTTTTGCAGGGTGACGCAGAATTTTTCGACATAAACGACAGGCACTTTGGACCTGTCGTTCTGGACTCTTTTCAAATAAGTAGAAGCTGATTTTAGACATTAATTTACGCGATTTGCGAGAAATTGAACCAATAATGGAACTGGGCGACCAGTTGCACCTTTTGCTGCGCCAGATGTCCAAGCTGTACCAGCAACATCTAAATGTGCCCAACGATATTCACGTGTGAAGCGTTGCAAGAAACAAGCAGCTGTAACAGCACCAGCTTTTGGACCACCAATATTGGCAATATCAGCAAATGGAGAGTCAAGCTGTTCTTGGTAGTCATCATAGACAGGCATACGCCATACACGGTCAAAGGATTGTTCACCAGCTTGAGAAAGTTCATGTGCCAGTTCATCATCTGGTGTGAACATACCTGTTAAAACAGAGCCTAAAGCAACAACACAAGCGCCTGTTAATGTTGCGATATCAATCACAAGTTCTGGGTTAAAGCGTTTGACATAGGTCAGCGTGTCACAGAGGACTAAGCGACCTTCGGCATCTGTATTTAGAATTTCAACAGTTTGACCACTCATCGTGGTGACGATATCACCTGGTCGAGTTGCATGACCTGATGGCATGTTCTCAGCCGCCGCAATTGCACCTACAACATGAATCGGAAGGCGAGCTTCACAGAGTGAGCGCATGGTTCCTAAAACTGAAGCTGCACCACCCATATCGTATTTCATTTCATCCATGCCTAAACCTGGTTTTAATGAAATACCACCCGTATCGAAAGTGATTCCTTTACCCACGAGGACGATAGGAGCTTGTTCAAGTTGACCTTGATATTCAAGAGTAATGATACGTCCAGGGCGATCTGAACCTTTGCTGACTGCAAGAAATGCATTCATGCCAAGATCAGCAATTTGCTGTTCATCTAGCACGGTTACTTTCAATAAATCTGGGAATTCTGCTGCCAATGCAATTGCATGATCCGCTAAATATTCAGGAAAACAAATATTTCCTGGACGATTTGCTAAATCACGTGCAACGTTTTGACCGCTTTCAATTGCTTGAATTAAGTTGAGTTGATTTGACGTTAGCGTAGAGTTTGATGCAATTAGATGAACTTGTTCGAGTATAAAGTCATTTTTTTTCGACTTAAACTCGTCAAAAGCATAAGCAGATTGAGTGAGTTTAAGTGCAAATAAGTAGTGCAATTCATTCGGCAAAGCTGAAATATCAACACTGATTTGTTTGAATTTTTTTTGTGAAGCTTTGATAATAGTTTGTGCAATTTTTGCTAATTTTGCAGCTTTAACTTCTTGTGCATTACCTAAGCCAAGTAGAATGCTATTCGGTTGATTTTCAATTTGACCCAATAACGATAAAGACTCATTGAAACCTGCTTTGAATTGAACTGCTTCAGTTAGGCTGTCTAAATTGTTGATTTGATAGTTGCTTTTAACTACATGGGTGTTTTCAGAGTCGACTAAAATAACCAAATGTTGGCTTTCTGAAATTTGTGCCAATGATGTATTAATTGAAAGTTTCATATGCTTGTTGTGTGCCTATTGAGACCGTTTAAATCATTAAACCATTGAAACACTACCAATGATAGAATTTCAATGAGGTTTTATATTTTTAACATTCGGGTAAACTAGCGCTAGCCGATTTAACCTAATTTTGGAAGATTACTTTGATTATAAGACGTTACCTCGTCAAACAAGTGGTATCTACCTCTGTGGTTGTGATTTCATTGCTTACACTCATCATGTTGGGTGGGCGTTTGATCAAGTATTTTGGCGTGGCAGCTCAGGGTCGAATGGATGCAAGTATTTTATTTAGCATCATTGGCTACCGTCTTCCAGAATTTTTGACATTGATCTTACCTTTAGGTTTTTTCATTGGTCTCATGTTGGTGTTTGGCCGACTGTATGTAGATCATGAAATGGCGGTTCTCAATGGCAGTGGTGTTAGTCGTAATCAATTGGCTCGTTTATTGTTACCTCTCACAGCCATTTATTTGGCCATTCAAACGGTATTAATGGTATGGATGTCTCCATGGGGTATACGTGAATTTGAAAAGCTTACGACGACTCAAGCGGTTCGATCAGGCTTTGATTTGGTGCGTCCAAAAGAGTTTATTTCCTCAGGTCCTTATACCATTTATGCTGGTGCACTTTCAGAAGATCGTAAAAACTTAAAAGAAATTTTCTTCTATCAGCGTGCAGATAAGCCTGAAAAACCTGACATCATGATTTTAGCGAAAGAAGCGACACGTGTTGAAATGGTCGGTGAAACAGCGAGTGTTGTTGATTTAACTCAAGGTCGTCGTTACGAAATTTATCAAGATAGTCCGAAATATAGTCATACCGAATTTGCTTCATATCGTTTGCGTCTTGAAAGTGATAAAGAGGCGAAATTCGAAAGTGGTGATGTAGAAGCGTTACCAATTTCGAAGTTGATTGAAACTCGTGAAGACCCTGTAGTAGCCAGTGAATTGGGCTGGAGAATATTTGTGCCATTTACATTGATTGTGGCATTGATGTTAGCAACGGCATTGTCTGAGGTTACTCCACGCCAAGGACGATATTTAAAATTATTTCCTGCACTCTTAATTTTTGCCAGTTTGATTGTGGCATTAATGGCGATTAAAACCAGAATTAGTAAAGATGAGATTGGTATTTGGGCTTATCCCGCTATCTTGATTGTTTATGCAGTGGGTGCAGCGATTTTCTCGCGTAAACAAAAACTAGCACCTAAGTTAAAAAAACGAATTGAGCAGGTGAAATCATAATGTTGGCACGTCGAATTGTCGCAAAACATGTGACGAAAACCACAGCGCTGGCGATGTTGGGTGCTACAGCGATTTTATCAGCCCTTCAAATTCTTTTTACCTATATGGGTGAATTAGGCAGCCTGAAAGAAGGATATGGAGCTTGGCAAGCGCTTATTCATGTTCTATGGGCTTCACCGCAATATTTATATGAAATTTTACCTATTTCAGCATTGATTGGTGCAGTGCTCGGTTTGGGTTCAATGGCTTCAAATAGTGAGCTGATTGTCATGCGCGCTTCAGGGATTAGCCTGTGGCGTATTGTGGGTTGGGTCATGCGCTCAGCAATGCTCTTGGTATTGCTTTCATTTTTACTCAGTGAATATGTTATTCCTTACACCAATGAGCGGGCGGAAAGTATTAAAGACCGTCGTTCTGTTGCTGAGCTTGGCGAAGTCAAAGGTTATTGGACTAGAGAAGGTCAACGATTTATTTATATTGACTATGCAAATGCGCAAGGGCAGTTACGTCAAGTTGAGATGATGGACTTTGATCAAGATTATCGTCTGAAGTCAGTCTTGACTGCGAATCAAGGTCAATTTGTACAAAATGGACAATGGTCTTTAATTGAAGCCAGTCAGATGGATATTTTTCCTGAAGGCTATTCGAGACTGATTCAAACTCCTCAGCAGGATGTTGCTTTAGCGCTTCAACCTAAATATGTTCATATGGTGACGATTGATCCTGAAGATTTAGCTCCAAGCCAATTGATCAGTTTTATGCGCTATATGGATGAATATAGTCAAGTTCCTAAAACGTATTTACTTGCATTCTGGCAAAAAGTGGCTTCGCCATTTGCATTGTTGGCACTCGTACTGATTGCTTGCTCTTTTATTTTTGGCCCTTTACGGCAACAGTCTATGGGTTTTCGTTTAGTGATTGCGTTATTTGTAGGGCTTGGTTTTTACTACCTACAAGACTTCTTAGGGTACGCGAGTTTGGTGTATTCACCATCTCCAGCTTGGTTTGTTTTTCTGCCAATTGTGCTTATCTTTGCGGTAGGTAGCTATTTGCTATATCGAGCGCGCTAGAGAATTTTTAAATTGAAAAATAGATGGTCTAGATCAATCAAAGCCATCGTGTTCAGATAGAGTCTTAATGAAAAATTCGTTAAGATACGTTGATTAATTTGTAAACAGAAAAGAGTGTATATCATGACGGATGCAACTGCTGGCAAAATCCCTCACGTTTTAGTCATTATGGATGGTGTGGGTCATCGTGAAGCGGTCGAAGATAATGCTTTTCTTGCAGCGAAAACACCTAATTTAACTGCAATGAAACAGAATCATCCACATGGTCTGATTTCAGGTTCAGGTGAAGATGTTGGTCTTCCAGATGGCCAAATGGGGAATTCAGAAGTTGGTCATATGAATCTTGGTGCTGGACGCGTGTTGTATCAAGATTTCACTCGTATTACCAAAGATATCCGTACTGGTGATTTCTATAAACATGAAGTATTGGTTGATGCTGTAGAAAAAGCAAAAGAAAATCAAAAAGCAGTACATATTTTTGGATTGTTGTCTGAAGGTGGTGTTCACTCTCATGAAGACCATATTGTTGCTATGGCAGAGTTGGCACTAAAAAGAGGTGCTCAAGTCTATTTACATGCTTTCTTAGATGGTCGTGATACTCCCCCAAAAAGTGCACAACCATCTTTAGAAAAATTAGATGCATTATTTGCCCAATATCCAGGTCAGGGTCGAATTGCAACGATGATCGGTCGTTATTTCGCAATGGATCGTGACAATCGTTGGGATCGTGTCGAACAAGCATATCGTTTATTAACAGAAGGTGAGGCTGTTCGCGTAGTTGAGTCTGCTGTGGAAGGTCTCGAACAAGCGTATGCTGCTGAAGAGTCAGATGAGTTTGTGAAAGCAACACGTATTGGGGATGTAGCCGCAGTACAAGATGGTGATGCTGTTGTTTTTATGAATTTCCGTGCAGATCGTGCTCGCGAATTGACAAAAGCATTTGTTGAACAAGGCTTCGATGGTTTCGAGCGTAAAGTTGTGCCTCAGCTTGCGAAATTTGTCATGTTAACGCGCTATCAAGCGACAATTGATGCGCCGGTGGCATATATGCCAGAACCGTTGGTCAATTCAATTGGTGAATACCTGTCTAATTTAGGTAAAACTCAATTACGTATCGCGGAAACTGAGAAATATGCCCATGTGACTTTCTTCTTCAGTGGTGGTCGTGAAGATGAGTATCCAGGTGAAAAACGTATTTTGATTCCATCACCAAATGTTGCAACCTATGATTTAAAACCAGAAATGAGTGCTTATGAAGTCACTGATGAGTTAGTGAATGCAATTAATTCAGGTGAATTTGACTTACTCGTTGTGAACTATGCAAACGGCGATATGGTTGGACATACAGGGGTATTCGATGCTGCCGTTAAAGCAGTAGAAGCAGTGGATGTCAGCTTAGGTCGTGTCTATGATGCAGTGATGGCGAAGAAAGGCCATATGTTGATCACTGCGGATCACGGTAATGTTGAACAAATGCAGGACTATGAAAGTGGTCAAGTCCATACTCAACATACAACTGAGCATGTGCCATTTATTTATGTAGGTCCAACTCAAGCGAAAATTGCAGAGGGTGGTGTGCTTGCAGATGTTGCACCGACATTATTGAATTTAATGCAGTTGCCTGTTCCTGCTGAAATGAAAGGTCGCAATTTAGTGACTTTAGTTTAAAAATAAGAAGGAATTCAGTATGAATCCATTGTTATTCAAACTCATGTTAGGTCTAGCTTTAAGTTTGAATGGGGTTCATGCTTTCGCTGCTGGATCTAAGGGTCCAGCAGTTGATCCTTTAGAAGAAGACTGGTCATCAAACAGTTCAGAAGTTCCGATTGAATCTATACAGCAGTTTGTTCAGATTTACGGTACAGTAAAAGAAAACTATGTCACTGAAGTCACTGACGATCAGTTATTTTTACAAGCGATCCAAGGTTTGGTGAGTGGGCTAGATCGTTATTCTCGCTATTTATCTCCAGACGATTATCGCCAGCTCCTCAAATATACCGAGGAGGATTTAGCGAGTATCGATTTTGATCTTAGCTTTGATACCTCACGCGGTTTATGGCAGATCGAAAATTTAGATCCCGATAGTGACTCGGCAAAATTAGGATTAGCCAACGGCGTTACACTTTACAAAATTGATGGACAAGAGCTTAGATTGCTAAACCAAGATCAAGTCAAAGACTTGCTCAGTGGCTCGATTGGATCAACCATCAGTTTACAAAGATCACCGAACTCATCTCCAATTATTTTAGTGAGAAATCAAAAACTAGATGTTGCCGATATACAAGCACATATGCTGAGTAATCAAGTTTTACTATTAAAGGTGAAAGTTTTTCAGCAAGATACTGCGAATGAAATAAAACGTTATATCGATGAGCATCATAGCCAACAACTCAAAGCTGTTTTAATAGATCTAAGAAATAATCCGGGTGGATTATTATCTTCTGCTGTGGAAACGGCAGATTTATTTTTAAATCAGGGTTTGATTGTATCTACGCGTAGCCGTTCAGAAGGTGATCAACAATTCCAAGCTTTACCAGGACATGAATTTACAGGGCTTAAAGTCGGAGTATTGATTAATCAACGTTCGGCTTCTGCAGCAGAAGTATTTACGGCAGCAATGAAAGATCATCAACGCGCCGTAATCATTGGTGAAAAGAGTTATGGTAAAGGTGTTGTGCAAAAACTCTTTCCACTTGAAAATGGTGCGGCACTACAAATGACAGTATCTCATTACTTAACACCGAATGGTGTCGAGATTGATGGGCAAGGCATAGCCCCTAATATCGAATATCCTTGGCCGCAGGATATGAAGGAGGAGGTTTACCTCCAACACGCAGCCGATTTGTTGTTAAGAAGCCGTTAAATATCATCAATATCGGGGTGATGCTAAGTTATTCATCTTCAGTATCTAAACCAAATTTTTTTAAACGATATCGTAATGAGCGGAATGTCATTCCTAATTTTTTGGCGGCTAGGGTTCTGTTCCAATGCGTTGAGTTTAACGCATTAATTAAAACTTCTTTTTCTACTTTCTCAAGGTATTGTTCTAATCCCTCTTCGGGCAAACCTTTGGGTATTTGAGACGTTAAATCAGTAGTTGCTTCAATTTGACTATTTGGTTGTTGTGCTAAAGGTTGGGATGTTAAGCCTAATGAAGGGCTTTTAACATGCTCGACGGCTATGAGCTTATCATCGCAAAGTGTAAGTGCACGCTCGATGATATTTTTAAGTTCGCGTACATTCCCTGTAAATGGTTGTTGTTTAAGGAATTGTATCGCCTCTTGAGACAGTTGAGGGGCTTCAATACGCCATTCACTACTGATTTTATCAATAAAATGTTGAGCTAGAACAGGAATATCTTTGGGTCTATCGCGGAGTGGGGTAAGACGTAAATCCATTACATGAATTCTAAAAAATAGATCTTGTCTAAATTTGCCTTGTTGAACCAATTGCTCAAGATTTTGATGGCTTGCACTGACAATCCTAAAATCAACATCAAGCTCTTTATCACTGCCAATCGGACGGATTTTCTTTTCTTGAACTGCTCTCAGCAATTTAGCTTGCATGGCGAGTGAAAGCTCTGCAATTTCGTCTAAAAATAATGTTCCACCGTCAGCTGTTTGAATTAACCCTTGTTTGTCTTGGTCAGCACCCACAAAACTGCCTTTGATATGACCAAATAATTCACTTTCCATCAGGTCTTCATTCATCGCACCACAATTGATCGCGACAAAGGCATGATCATGACGATTACTGAGTTGATGAATAAGATTCGCAACGATTTCTTTACCAGTCCCTGATTCACCTGTAATAAAGACGGGTGCTTGTGATCGAGCTATTTTTTTGATTGCTGTACGAAGCTGTTGAGTTTGTTCTGAGACACCAATCAGCAGTTGTTCCTCAAGTGGAAGCTGATTGAGATCATCATCCACTGCAGGGGTATGTAATGCTTTCTTAAGCAATTGATGCAAATGTTGTTGATTAATGGGCTTACTGACGAAATCGAAAGCGCCTGCTTTTAAAGCGGAGATTGCCAACTCCATATTGGCATAGGCGGTCAGTACCGCGATGGGCGTCTTCGGATAGTGCTGGGTGACGTATTTAACTAAATCGATGCCATTGCCATCTGGTAAATTGAAATCGGTGATACACGCATCGTATTTATATTCGCTTAGAAAATGTAGCGCTTGTTTCAAATGATGTGCCATATGCGTTTTAATGCCCATCCGAGAAAGGGTCATTTGCATCAACATACATAAATCAGGTTCATCATCGACTAAAAGTACTAAAGGTTGTTGCTTTACCATAACCTGATCTTATCCATCTAAACGTCTGTCTTATGGCATGTAATACGAAAACATGCACCTTGCTGTTCTTGCTCGATATAACTCAATTTTGCTTGGTTAGCTTCACAAATACTTTGTGATAAATATAATCCTAAACCAGTTCCATTGGTTTCAGTACTAAAAAATGGTTGAAATAATTGAGATAAATCATGTTGTTGGATGCCTTTGCCAAAATCGATAACATCAATAAAAATTTGATTTTCTGAACAACTGCTTCTGACAAAAATGTACTCTGCGGTCGGATCATTATGACGAATAGCATTGCGAATTAAATTAATCAGAACTTGTCGCAGTTGGATTTCATCAAAATAAACTTCAATATTGGCTTCAAGCTGTAATTGGATATGAGAACTGATATCTGCTAAATCTTGTTGAATAAGATCATGCATAAACTGCTCAAAATGAATCAGTACACCGGCAGTTTTTTTATTCTTTGCCATATCCAATGTGTCTTTGATGATTTTATCAATACGTTTTGCTTGCTTAGCAATCATTTGATTGAGCATACGTTTTTGTTCTTCATCCGAATCATCATTAAGTTCATTGGCTTGTACGATTGCTGCTAAAGGATTACGTATTTCATGTGCAATACTGGCTGATAATTGACCAAGAGAAGCTAATTTCATTTGTTGAACTTTCTGATTAAGTTTTTGCGCATCTTCCAAAATTAATAGCGTGAGCGCTTGTTGAGGCGTAATCAGTTTTTGAACACGAATATCAACTGTATAGGATGATTGATGAGATTCAAACTGAAAGCGCTCTCCATGAGCAACCAATGTGTTTTTTAGAATTTCATAGAGATCTGGTTGGAAGTTGGCAAGATTATATTGTTCATGAGCGTACAGGGGCGAAATACCAAGTAAGGAATATGCAGCAGGATTGCAGACGATAATTTTACAGTGATCATCTAAGACCAGATAACCGACTTCGATTTGCTCAAGAATATAGCGATTAATATTTTGTAGTTTAAAGAGTTCATTGGCTTGATGTGTATTGACGGATTCGAGTACTTGAAACCGTTGTATTGATACTTGACCAATGCCATGAACCACAAAAAATAAAAAAGCAAGAAAGGCACTGTCACCAATATTATTTAGACTTTCAATGGAGAATAAACTGCCAAAAAACTGCTGATATACGACCCCAATCACCGCGACTAATGTGATGAATAAGGCTTGGTTTTTACTGAGTAAAAAGTTTGCTGCAAAGACGGAAATGACAAACAATAACCCAATTGCGATATTGGGACCACCGAGTGCAAAAGTAAGGGTATTTAGAAAGAGCAGGTCAACTGCAAATAAGGTGATAATTTGTTTAGAAATAGCTTGTGGTAAGTATTTTAAAACGATCGTTTGTACGATGCTACTTGCAACATAAAGGAGTAAAGCGTAAAAATAGATTGATTCATATTGATAAAAATAACGTTCAGAATCAATCGTCAGTAGGAATATGAGTGTTAAGCTTAAGGCGATAATGACACGATAACTTGAATATAGTGTTCCAAGACGGTAGATCGTTTGATAAATAGAAATTGAAGCAGCAGACGTCATTGGAATACTCAGATCAAATTAAGGCTTAATCAAACCATAACGAATTGCCAAATGAGTCAGTTTGACATCACTATCGATTCCTAATTTTTCAAATATACGATAGCGATAAGTATTCACTGTTTTTACGCTAACAAAAAGTTTGTCTGAAATTTCTTGGGCACTAATACAATTCACAACCATCATCGCGACTTGCATTTCACGTTCAGAAAGTGCATCAAAAGGAGAGGTTTGTGTATCAGATAAATAAGAACTCGCAAGCTGTTCAGCAATATCTGCACTGAAGTATTTACCACCTTGCATGACTTTATTAATTGCACGCACCATTTCTGTGATCGGAGCTCCCTTCGTGATATAACCACGAGCCCCGGCTTTTAACAGTAGTGATGGATAGGGTTCTTCCGCTAGACCACTGACGGCGAGAACTTTGGTGTCAGGCGCTGTTTGCAATAAACGTCGAGTAGTTTCCACGCCACCGATACCAGGCATGTTCACATCGAGCAAGACGACATTAGGGTGGTGTTGACGAACAAGACTAATGGCTTCTTCACCGGACTCTGCTTGACCAATGACTTGAATATCTGCTTGATCTTCAAGCATACGACAAATACCTGTACGAACTAACTCATGGTCATCTACCACTAATACCGTGATCACAAACACCTCCTCTGAAATCTATTCTTACTTTTTTGTTACATGATGCAAAAATTGCTTGCATTGGACTAACAAAAATAGCAATGCTATTCCTAATCTTTACTAAAATACTGTGCATAATCACGTGGTTTAATATTAATCACGTTTGTACCTAAATGTAAGTCATATTTGAGGTGATTAGCAATGATGCAAAATGCCTCCGTAAGATGAGTAAGTTATCGTGAAAAAACAGAAATTAACGCTAATGCATGTGCTGACTACATCAGTACTACTCTCTATGAGCTCATTGAGCTTTGCAGAATTAATTAATCATGCTAATTCTGCACCGGGGCAGGCGAGTATCAGTTGGTCATCTGAAGATGCAAGCCAATTCTTAAATAATGATAGTGTCAAAGCTTCTACTTCCTCTTCGGAAGAGTATACACCTCAAGCAACGACCACGATTACAACAACAATTCGTAAATCTACAGGCCTTGCGACCTCAACATCACCAACTACGCAGATTCTTGATAACAGTCGCTATAGTAATCAACCTTCAGTGAACGCGCGTGCAGCGTTGGTCATGGATGCAAATACAGGTGAGGTCTTATTTAGTAAGAACACGAATACTGCTCTTCCGATAGCGTCTGTTACAAAGTTAATGACAGCTGTTGTGATCGCAGATGCACAATTAAATATGTCTGAAAATATTACGCTGCAAAGTATTGATTTTGCAGGTGCAGGTGGTAAAAACTCAAGCTCGACGTTGCGTGTAGGTGACACAATGAATCGTGCTGAAGCCTTATTATTCGCTTTAATGAAATCTGAAAATCCTGCAGCTGCGGCTTTGGCTCGAACATATCCAGGAGGTCGTGCGGCTTTCGTCTCTGCTATGAATAATAAAGCACGTGCCTTAGGGATGCATTCATCTAAATTTACTGAGTCAACAGGTCTAGATCCGCGCAATGTTGCATCTGCGCGGGACTTGGGCATCTTGGTGAGTACCGCATCACAGTACGGTCTTATTCGTCAATTTTCTACGACGCCAACCTATGATTTTAACCTCGGTTATCGTGTGTTAAAATCGAACAACACGAACTCTCTCGTTCGTAACGGTGGCTGGAATATTAACATTTCAAAGACGGGATTTATTAATGAGGCTGGGCGTTGTGTGGTGATGCATACGACTTTGAATAATCGTCCAGCTGTAGTTGTGCTTTTAGGAGCAAGCAATACTCAAGCTCGTAATGATGATGCTGTTCGCTTAATGCGTTGGACCAGTCAGTTACCACGTGCGATCTAGACCATAAATAAAAAAACCCTGCATCTGCAGGGTTTTTTATCATGCAATCTTACATATTAGACAAAATTGAATCGCGTACTTGATCCATAGTTGCATCAATTGAAAGCATGACTGCATCAGAACATTGTTTGATAGCAGTATCAGGATCTTTAAGACCATTACCTGTTACAGTACAAACAATGACTGAACCTTCAGCAATTTTGCCCGCTTTAATATCGCGGATTGCACCACCAATCGAAGCTGCAGAAGCAGGCTCAACAAATACACCTTCATACATAGAAAGCAAACGTTGAGCTTCTAAGATTTCAGCATCTGTTAATTCATCAAACCAACCTTGAGAGTCACGTACTACCGCTTTCGCATGGTTCCAGCTTTGTGGGTTACCAATACGGATTGCTGTTGCAACAGTTTCAGGGTTTTGAACAGGTGCACCACGTAAGAATGGTGCTGCACCAGAAGCTTGATAGCCAACCATCGTCGGTAAACCTTCAGGTTTAGGACCTGTGAATTGATCAGTTTCAGCATCATAAATTACTTGCTCAAATTGATCCGCAGGTTGGTTTGCAACAGCTTCTGTATAACCCATCCAGTGTGCAGTGATGTTACCTGCGTTCCCTACTGGTAAGCAGTGATAGTCAGGTGCACGACCTAATTCATCAACGATTTCGTATGCAATCGTTTTTTGGCCTTGCAAACGGTAAGGGTTGATTGAGTTTACGATAGTTACAGGGGCTTGGTCAGCAACTTCTTTAACAAGGCGCATACCGTCATCGAAGTTACCACGAATTTGCATTGTGATCGCACCATACATCATTGCTTGAGCCATTTTACCCATTGCAATTTTGCCTTCTGGAATTAAAACGAATGCTTTAATACCAGCGCGAGCAGCATAAGCGGCAGCGGCAGCAGAGGTATTACCTGTAGATGCACAGATAATCGCTTTAGAGCCTTCTTCAACCGCTTTAGTGACTGCCATGGTCATACCACGGTCTTTAAATGAACCAGTCGGGTTTAAGCCTTCGTACTTCACATAAATTTCAACATTTTTGCCAATTAAACGTGGAATATTCGCAAGCTTAATCAGTGGTGTATTACCTTCGCCTAGGGAGATTGCACGAGTAGTTGCAGACACTGGTAAACGGTCGCGATAACGGTCAACTAAACCAGTGTAACGATTGGCATTAGACATGATGATGTTCCAATTGTGTGTAGAGCTGGAGAGGGCAGCAGTACCCTCTACCCGAGATGATTAATTATCAAGCGATTCTAAACGAATTCGTACAATTTCGCCATGGATGACGGGTAATGCTTGAATTTGTGAAAGCGCTTCATCCATTTTTGATTCAACAATAGGATCTGTCAGAATCACGATAGGAATAAGGTCTTTTAAGCGAGGTTGCTGCATAATGGCATCAATACTGATTCCTGCACGACTCAAGATCGTAGTAACTTCAGCAAGTACACCTGTTTGATCTTCAGCATTAATGCGGATGTAGTAACCCGTTGTCATTTCTTCACGACTTAGAATTGGTAAGTCTGTGAGTGCTTCAAATGCTAATTGTGGAATAGTTCCTGCACCGTCTTCAGTATAAGAAATGTCACGAACGATATCGACAACGTCAGCGACTACGGCAGAAGCAGTTGGACCAGCACCAGCACCAGCACCATAATATAGAGTTGGGCCGACTGCGTTCGCTTGTACGAGAACAGCATTTTTAACGCCGTTTACATTTGCGATCAACTGATCATCTGGAATGAGCGTTGGGTGAACACGTAGTTCAATGCCTTTTTCTGTACGACGTGCAATACCTAAATGCTTAATACGGAAGCCAAGATCTTCAGCATACTTCACATCTTGAGCAGTAACTTTACCAATTCCTTCAGTAAAAACTTTATCAAATTGAAGTGGAATACCAAATGCACAAGATGCAAGAATGGTTAACTTGTGAGCAGCATCAATCCCTTCTACATCAAAGGTTGGATCTGCTTCAGCATAGCCAAGTTCTTGCGCTTCTTTCAAAACGTC
Organism: Acinetobacter sp. ANC_7512; assembly: GCF_056779935.1. Taxonomy (NCBI): domain Bacteria; kingdom Pseudomonadati; phylum Pseudomonadota; class Gammaproteobacteria; order Moraxellales; family Moraxellaceae; genus Acinetobacter; species Acinetobacter sp. ANC_7512. The sequence continues at coordinate 59,548 of NZ_JBWYIX010000006.1, forward strand.
CGCAAAAGCACGTCCTTTTTCACGCATTTCACTTAGGATAAAGTTGCCTGTACCATTAATGATGCCTGCAAGCCAATCGATTTTATTGGCAGCTAAGCCTTCACGAATTACTTTGATAATTGGAATACCGCCGGCAACAGCTGCTTCATAGGCGATCTGCACAGCATTGTCTTCAGCAAGTTTAAATAATTCGTTACCATGTTCAGCTAAAAGCGCCTTATTGGCAGTGACAACTTGTTTGCCATGAACAATTGCTTCTTTGATGACTTCATAAGCAGGGTGAATACCACCCATGACTTCAACAACAACATCAACATCAGGTTGACGAACGATATCAAGAAGGTCGGCACTTTGTTTAACTGAGTCTGGAAGATTTAAATCTGGGCGAGGGCGACGAGTACCCACATAAGTAATTTGAATTTCACGACCGGTGCGACGTCTAATTTCAGCAGCGTTTTCTTGTAATAGTTTAAGGGCACCACCACCTACGGTTCCTAGACCGAGTATTGCCAGACGAACTGGTTTCACGTCACACTCCAAAAAATATGTAAAATTTTATTGAACCTAGATCATAGCTAAAAAAAGAGGCAGACTCTAGGGTCAATCGAGTTAAATATTGATGTATAAAAAGCAGTAATTTATCTCATAAATATTAGTTATTTAAGCTACGTAGTATTTCATCTACTGTCATGTATCCACCAAGATAAACACCTTCTGAACTGTAAATTGCAGGCGTTCCATTTACACCCATTTTTAAGCCCATTTGGTATTGATCTTTAACAGGATTTTCACAGTTGGCATTGTCCAATTGTTGACCTGCAATAGCTTGATCAAATGCGGTTCTACGATCTTTACTACACCAGACACTTTCCATTGCTGGGAAATATTGTTCTCCACGTGGCCACGCGATATAACGAACTTCAATTCCTTTAGAATTGATTTCATCCATATGTTCATGCAATTTATGGCAGTAAGGGCAGCTGATATCTGTAAAAACGTAAACGATATGTTTGGTTTTAGATTTAGCTGGATAAATAATGAGATCTTCAGCTTTTAACTGGCTTAGTAACCCTTTACTCAATGCCGACTGGAAGGATTGTCCAATATCTTCAACTTTTTTATTACCTAAACGTAGTAAATCACCTTGGAAAATATATTGACCATCTGCAGTAGTGTATACCGCAGTCATACCCTCTAAATTGACCCAGTAAAGATTTGGTACTTCGGTTGGTTTAATGTCTATAACTTTGGCATTGATATTTGCGGTTTTAAAATTTTTCTCTAACTTTTGAATCAAGCGTTGTTGCGCATTTCGCTCAGTTAAATTTGATGCTTGGCCGGTTGCTGGAGCAGTTGCCGTTAAAGTACCATCTGATTTTTGTGTGTCTTCAGACTTGGAGCATGCATACATAAAAAGCGTCGTTGCAAGGGTAGAAACGAATAAAATTTTCGAACGGGTAAATAACATAAACAACCCTTTTAAAGTTTTCAGCATTATTTTTACTGCGCTAAGCATAACAAAAAATATTCTCAAATCCTAAATTATAGCTCAGTGCTACAAAATTCAGATCGATGACTTAGCCACGGGGATGATGCTGAGCATGAAGTTGTTGCATGCGAATTTGTGCAACATGCGTATAAATTTGGGTTGTCGATAAATCACTATGCCCTAAGAGCATTTGTACCACTCGGAGATCTGCACCATGATTGAGCAGGTGAGTTGCAAAAGCATGTCTTAATGTATGGGGGGATAGCTCTGTAGGTATACCTGCTTGGAGGGCATAACGTTTGATGGCATACCAAAAGTTTTGACGGCTCATAATCCCGCCATGTTGGGTCAGGAATAAGTAATCTGTAGCACTTTTATGGAGTTGGGGGCGAGCTTCTGCTAAGTATTTTTCAATCCATTCCACAGCAATTTGCCCCAAAGGAACTAAACGCTCTTTATTTCCTTTGCCCAAAATTCGCAAAAAACCCTGATTGAGATTGATGTGATCTATTCTTAAATTAATCAGTTCGCTCACGCGTAAACCACAAGCATACAGGACTTCAAACATCGTGCGATCACGCAAGCCTAACGCTGTGTTTGTATCTGGTGCTTGAATGAGTGATTCAACATCTTGCTCAGATAAATCTTTAGGTAACGCTCGTCCTAACTTGGGTGTTTTGTGCGCTGCTATAGGATTATCTGTTCTTAAATTTTGCTCTCTTAAAAATTTATAAAAAGACCGAAGTGCCGATAAAGTGCGAGCAATTGATCGAGGACTTTTCCCTTGTTTGGTGAGCTCAATCAGTACATCTGAAATATCATCATGTGACCATAAGGTCATGGGGCTGGTTAACAGAGTACTGCATTGGACTAAATCTGTGAGATAAGCATTTCGGGTGTGCGGACTAACAGACTGAGCGATTAAATAATCCCGAAATCCGTATAAGAACGAAAGTTGTTCTGGAATTTGAATGGGGGTAGGAATTCGAGGTTTCTTATTAATCATATGGATATTCGATTGAGAAATTCGATTGATTTAATTGAGATTATCTAATGTAGTGTAATTTTCTATGCATGTCGATGTGTTATAAGAAGATGCGAATCATTCTTGATGAGAGTGCGGTAATAATTCTCATTTGTATGTATACTGTTCAAAATTTTTTAGGGTTAGGTACGGTGCGTTTATCTGATTTGAAAGTCAAACAATCTGCCATCATTAAGCAAGTGCATCGCACTGTAGATGGTACTTCTACAGATATGGTGGCAAGTCGTTTAGAAACGCTAGGATTTGTTGCCGGAACTAAAGTACAAGTCGTTACGAAAGGACTGTTTGGTGGCGAACCAATTCTCATTCAAGTGGGTTTTACTCGCTTTGCCTTAAGAAAAAATGAAGCAGAAAAAATTGAAATAGAAGGAGTGTCGGCATGAGCGATGCGTTGCGTGTTGCCCTTGTTGGTAATCCTAACTGTGGTAAAACTTCATTATTCAATCATTTGACTGGAACACGCCAAAAAGTAGGTAACTATGCAGGTGTAACCGTTGAGCGAAAAATTGGTCATTTCACGCTAAACTCGGGTAAAGCGGTTCGTGTTTTAGACTTGCCAGGAACGTATAGTTTAGACGCAACTAGTCCAGATGAAGAAATCACCCGTGATGTTGTTTATGGGAAAATTGCGGAAGAAGGTCGTCAAGATGCATTTTTATGCGTTGTAGATGCAACCAATCTTAAGTTGCACCTTGGTTTAGTTTTGGAGTTGATCCAATTGGGTCGTCCAATGCTACTCGTGCTTAACATGATGGATGAAGCTCGTCGTCGTGGAATGCAAATCAATACCCAGAAGCTTTCTGAGCGCTTAGGCATTCCAGTTGTAGAAACAGTTGCTGTACGTCGCTCAGGTATTGAAAACCTGATGAATGCGCTAGATCATGGCAAATATGCTGTTCCTCAAACTGAGCTGACAGGTTTGAAAGGATCTGATCACGACAAAGTTGAAGCGATTGTCAAAGATGCCGTTCAATTTGTTGAATTTGATGATAAACGTTCAGTTTTTCTCGATAAAATCTTTCTGCACCCTGTATTTGGTCTATTCAGTTTAGCGGTGATGATGTTCGTCATTTTCCAAGCAGTTTTTGCTTGGGCGGCACCCTTCATGGATGGTATTGAGACGTTCTTTGGCTGGTTGGGTGAAGTTGTTGGCGAGAATATTGCCCATCCATTACTCAATAGTTTAGTGGTTGATGGAATTATCGCGGGTGCTGGTGGTGTAGTTGTCTTTTTGCCTCAGATTCTCATCTTATTCTTTTTTATCTTGGTGCTTGAAGAATCAGGTTATTTACCCCGAGCGGCATTCTTACTTGATAAGTTGATGTATAAAGCAGGTCTTTCGGGACGTGCATTTATTCCATTACTGTCAAGTTTTGCCTGTGCAATTCCTGGAATCATGGCATCACGGACTATTAGTGATCCAAGAGACCGTTTGACCACGATCTTTGTTGCACCATTGATGACTTGTTCAGCTCGTTTACCCGTCTATGCGTTGTTGATTGCGGCTTTTGTTCCTTCTCAAATGGTTTGGGGACTATTTAACCTTCAAGGTTTAGTGCTGTTCGGTCTATATATGGCAGGGATTGTGAGTGCACTGATCGTATCGTTTGTGTTGAAGTTTTTCCAAAAAGATAAATCTCAACATATGCTATTGATGGAACTTCCAAGCTATCGTTTTCCAGATTTGAAAAATGTGTGGATTGGTTTGCTTGATCGAGCAAAAATCTTTTTAAAGCGAGTCGGTGGAATCATCTTTGCGCTTTCTATTTTATTATGGTTCTTGTGCACATTCCCACAACCACCTGAGGGTGCAACATTACCTGCGATTGATTATTCATTTGCGGGGATGTTAGGTCATTTGATGCAACCAATCTTTGCGCCATTAGGCTTTAATTGGCAGATTTGTATTGCCTTAATTCCAGCCATGGCTGCGCGTGAAGTTGTCGTTGCTGCTTTAGGCACGGTGTATGCTTTGTCTGCTGTTGATGAGGATGCGATGTCGGAAGGCTTGGCATCACTGATTAGTAGTGGTGGGGATTTGGGCTGGTCTTTAGCAACAGGATTATCACTTTTGGTCTGGTTCATTTATGCACCACATTGTTTGGCGACATTAGCGACAGTGAGACGCGAAACAGGTTCTTGGAAGACAGTTGGCTTTATGACCGTCTATTTATTTGGTTTAGCGTACTTTATGTCGTTCTTGACCTATCAAGTCGCGACCAGCGTGTTAGCTTAAATCTGAAGAGTTGAGGAGACTGAGATGATTGAAATTCTAATTATTACGGCATTGGTCCTTTGGAGTGCATTGGTCGTATTCAAAAAGGTTTTTCCACAGACGTCAAATTCAGTCTTTATGAAACTGTCAGATGCTACGGAAAGAAAAGGGTGGAAGGCACTATCAAAGTGGCTTAAACCCAAAATGACTGCTGGATGTGGCGGAAATTGCGCTTGTCCTGTTTCAGACAAGGAAACACCCAAGTTAAACCCTCAAGCTGTGAAATGGAAGTAGTTTACTTCAATAAAAAAACCGCCTAAATTGGCGGTTTTTTTACGCATGGACACAAAATAATGTCAAGATTATGAAATCAAAAAAAGCATTCAAAGCAGCAAAGTGCTAACATTTCGGCAGTTTCTAATTAGACTAAAATATGGGGCAGAAATGTTAATACAGCGTGGTGGATTAAAAGTTGTCGCAGGACTCGGAATTTCGGGTGTTGCTGCGGTAAATTTTCTACATGAAAAAGGCTATCACGTTGCAGTAACAGATTCGAGGACCTCTCCACCTGGACATGATCAAATTCCACCTGAAGTCCAAACTAGCTTTGGGAAATTTGACGAAGAAATGTTGTTGTCTGCTGAGGAAATTATTATCAGTCCAGGGCTTGATCTTAAACTGCCAGTGATTCAAACAGCACTTGCACAAGGCATTCCTGTTGTCAGTGAAATTCAAATTTTACGACGTGCGACTGAAAAGCCTATTGTTGCAATAACAGGTTCTAATGCAAAAAGTACAGTGACCACCTTGATCGGCTTAATGGCGAAATATGCAGGCAAAAAAGTCGCTGTAGGGGGGAATTTAGGACGTCCAGCCTTAGATTTAACCAAAGATGATCCAGAGCTATATATCTTAGAACTATCCAGTTTCCAATTAGAAACTACATCGAACTTAAATGCTGAAGTTGCTGTCGTCTTAAATATGAGCGAAGACCATCTCGATCGTCATGGCGATATGATGGGATATCACACTGCCAAACATCGTATTTTTCAAGGTGTCAAGAAAGTGGTCTTCAATCGGGATGACTCTTTGACACGTCCTTTAGTACCTGATGCAACGCCAATGCAGAGTTTTGGGCTCAATGCACCAGATATGAATCAGTATGGTGTACTCAGAGATACTGATGGCACGATGTGGTTAGCAAGGGGGCGTGAACGTTTATTGAAAAGTTCTGAGATGTATATTCAAGGGACACACAATGTCGCAAATGCACTTGCGTGTTTAGCTTTAGGTGAAGCGATAGGTCTACCATTAGAGGTCATGCTGGAAACTTTGAAAACCTTCAAGGGGTTGGAACATCGCTGCGAATTTGTCAAAGAAGTGCAAGGTGTTCGTTATTATAACGACTCAAAAGGTACAAATATTGGGGCAACCTTAGCAGCATTAGACGGCTTAGGTGCGGCGATCGCAGTACAGAAAGCTAAAGTTGCCATCATTTTAGGTGGTCAAGGTAAAGGGCAAGATTTTACTGCTTTAAGAAAATCATTAACGGAATTTGCAAAACTCGCGGTACTCATTGGTGAAGATGCGCCAGTGATTGAACAAGCAATTCAAGGCACAACCACAATTCTTCACGCTACATCATTAGAAGAAGCAGTAAAATTATGCCAAGCAAATACACAGCAACATGATGTGGTATTGCTTTCGCCGGCATGTGCAAGTTTTGATATGTTTACTGGCTATCCACAACGCGGACATCAATTTGTTGCTTGTGTGAATGCGCTGCACGAAGAACAATAAGGACGAAGATATGGCTGAGTCAGCTCAGACAACGATTGATAAAGTGAATAAAATTTACCAACGTTGGTTACCACGTATTCCAAGTGAAATTACATCAAGGAATGTTCTAATTTTTTGTGTGATTGCACTGCTCTGTATTGGAACGGTGATGGTTGGTTCAGCTTCTATGCCTTACGCAGAAAGATTGCATGAAAATCCATTCCACTATGTCATCCGCCATGCCATATCCATCGTGGTTGCGTTTGTCGCAGCAATTTTGGTTTATCGTGTTTCGTTAAATACCTGGTTTAATAACACATTTCCGTTATGGATGATGACTATGGCATTGCTTGTCGCGGTGTTATTAGTCGGTTCGGAAGTGAACGGTTCGACGCGTTGGATTCGAATCGCAGGATTTACCTTCCAGCCTACTGAAGCTGCGAAAGTGATGATGGCTATTTTTACTGCAGATTATGTTGTCCGTCGGGCAGAAGAAGTGCGGAATAATGTGAAAGGGCTGGCACGATTAGCAACAGTAATGCTATGTACAGTTGGTTTGATTATTGCTGAACCTGACTTAGGTGCAACGGTAGTGGTTGCCTTAACGATGTTAGGGGTGTTCTTTCTTGCAGGTGCGCCACTAATCCAGTTTGGTATTGCATTGGGTGCCATTATCATGGCATTTGTAGTGCTGGTTGTGTTCGAGCCTTATCGTTTCGAGCGTTTAATGTCTTTTACCAATCCATGGGCAGATCCTTTAGGTTCTGGTTATCAGCTTTCAAATGCGCTTATGGCCTTTGGGCGTGGTGAATGGTTAGGGGTAGGCTTAGGCCATAGTATTCAAAAAATGTCTTATCTCCCTGAGGCGCATACGGACTTTATGTTGGCTATTTTGGCAGAAGAGTTCGGTTTCATGGGCATTACGGTTGTTCTCGCACTGTCATTTCTTATGGTGGGTGCGTGTATTCGAATTGGGCATCGTGCCATTCAACATCAATTCTTGAGAGCGGGTTATTTGGCTTACGGGATTAGCATTATTTTTGTTCTGCAAATTATGGTAAATGCTGGCATGAATATGGGGCTGCTCCCAACAAAAGGTTTAACTTTACCATTTATTAGTTATGGTGGTTCATCTCTGATTATGTGTGCTGTCATGGTCAGTTTAATGCTGAAAATTGAAGCAACAACCCAAGAAAAGAATCAGGCTAAGGAAGTATCTAGCTTTTAAAATACACGATTGTATCTTAAGCATTCAAATCTGATGATGGTGGAGTACTATTTTGCTGCAACACCATTGTTGGCATATGTGTGCCACAGTTTAAACAGGTGACTTGACCAGATTTGGGTTTTGATAGTGGAATCAATGGAATAAAAAATAAAGAAAAATAATTGCGTTGTTGTTTAATTTCATAATTGCTATGTGTACGACAGACTGGGCATAGAAATTGCCCCTTTTCCGTTTTGATGGTTTTAGGTCCTACCCCAAAAATAAAAAACATAATGAACTCCTGATTAATCTATTTAAATGGAATTCAAAAACATTTTCAGCTGAATAACAAGCATGATTCTGTATGGACACTATTCAAAAACACCTTGTATGGTGGTGCCAACTGGAATTTTCTTACGATCCCATTGTTGAATTGCCTGTAGAAGCATGCGATTTGGTTGATCTAGATCAACTGGATCTTGTCCTAATGCATGAATAGCTTTGTTCAAGAGTTGGGGGGCTTGGGTGAGATCAAGTGCTACAGCTAAATTTTGCTTAGAAAGCTTTGTACCATCTTTATTCATTGCTAGGGGCAAATGCATATACTGAAGTTCAGGGTAGCCCAATAATCGCCCTAACCAAATTTGTCGTTCAGTGTTATCCAGCAAATCAGCACCACGCACAACATGAGTCATTCCTTGTAGATAATCATCCACAACCACGGCGAGCTGATAATTAATAATACCGTCGCGACGTTTAAGAACAAAATCTCCTAATTCATTGGTCAAATTAGAGCAATGCTGACCTTGTAAAAGATCCTCAAAACAAATCAACTCGTCTGATGTTTTAACCCGTATGGCTTGTTGATCGTGTGGTAGTTTTAAATCGCGGCAAGTACCGCTATAGATATGATTAGAGCCTAAGATTTTGCGTGTACATTGGCAGGCATAGGTGAGGTCACGTTGCTGAAGATCATTTAAGACAGATTCATAGATGTTTAAACGGTCTTTTTGAAAGATAATTTCGTCATCAAACTCGAAACCGAAAGCTTCAATACATGACAAGATATGTTCTTCACTACCAGGATATATGCGAGGGATGTCTGTATCTTCAATTCGTACAACCCATTTGCCTGCATGAGATCTTGCTTCACAATAGCTTGCAACAGCTGTAATGAGTGATCCAAAATGAAGAGGGCCGGTTGGCGATGGCGCAAACCGACCCACATAAGCCATCCTGTTGTCCCCCTCCTTTATCAAAGGAGGGGTTAGGGAAGGATTATTAAATAACATGATTAACCGTTATTTTGTTTCTCTTTAATTTCAGCTAAAGTTTTGCAATCAATGCAAAGCGTCGCTGTTGGACGAGCCTCTAAACGACGTAAGCCAATTTCGATCCCACAGGTTTCACAGAAACCATAGTCATCATTTTTGATTGCTTCGATAGATTGTTCAATTTTGCGAATTAACTTGCGTTCACGGTCACGAGTACGAAGCTCAATCGCAAACTCTTCTTCTTGCGTTGCACGGTCATTTACATCAGGCAATGCAGTATTTTCATCTTGCATTGTATTTAATGTTCGATCCACTTCTGACATTAACTCGTCTTTCCATGCCAATAAAATTTGACGGAAATGCTCAAGTTGACCTTCAGACATGTATTCTTCATTTTTTTTCGGCTGATAAGGCTCGATGCCAAATAGACTCGCTGTAGTACCGCCTTCGGAAGTCTTTGGCTTGGTCTTACGCACGCGTTTTACTTTTTCAGCAACTACGTTGTTTTCTTCCAAGACTTGATTTTGGTTGTCATTCGCCATAAAGGGCATTCCTCATCATATGCGTGTTTGCGTACGCAAAAAATATGGTGATATGCAAGTGTTTTTATCGCTTCCGATAGATTGTTGCTATCGGGGGCGTCATCATATAGATTTTTTATCAAAGATGAAAGCTATGAATATCTGTTTTGGACTGTTCAGATTCCATTCGGACAGATAACTTAATCCAAAACACTTTAAAAGAAAAGCTAATAACCTGAAATTTCTTTATTAATATTTTGCGCAAAATTTTGTAGGCGATGAACACGTGTTTCAAAGCTACCATCAGCTTTCAATAGCAGGCTGCGATAGCCTGGTGCAAGGTCATCAAAGGCAAAATCTTCAGTCTTTGGTTTAAACTGAACAGAGGTGGAAGGCGTTGATAAAAATTGAATATTTTTCCAGACATTCAACGAATCTTGGTGCACATGTCCAAAGATCACTGCTTGAATCTGTTGATACTCTGCCATGATCTGTGTCAATTGATCTGAATTTTTTAAGATGTGTCGATCAATCCACTTGGAATTCATTTCAAGTGGGTGATGATGACACGCCAAAATGACTGGGTGCTGCTGTGTTTCCTGAAGAATCATTGATAAATGATTCAATTGTTCTGCTTTAATCCAACCATCTACTTTGTGGGGCACAGCACTATTTAATAGGACGATTTTCCACGTTTCGAAAGTTAACACGGCCGGTATAGGATCAGGCGCTGCAAAAGGAAAATATTCGGCATCATCATGATTCCCTGGAATTTGATAAAACGGAATATTCAAATTTTTCATGAAGCTCAAATATCGCTGATAAGTTGCCTCATGTGGTACCTGTGCCAAGTCACCTGTATGAATAATCGCATCAATGTCTTGATAGCGATTTAAAATATCATTGATCACTGCATGAAAACTTTGTTCAGGATTTATCTGAACAAACGGCGTGTCAGGATGATCCATGAGATGAGTATCGGTAATTTGGATAATGAGCTGATCATTTTTATTCTGTTTGATTAAAGGCGTCATAAATTACCTCAGCGCTATAGAGGTAGTGGCAATGTGCTGTTTGAGCCATTGCAGAGCCATGATGACAGGTGCATTACACAATCGTTTGGATGCCAATAATGGTTCAAGATCTGAATAAGCTAAGATATGCAGTTGGATATTCTCACCTTCATCTGGCATACCATGAATACCGCCTAGCTCAGGAAGATCTGCTTCTGCAACATACAAATGAAAAACTTCATCGCACGCACCAGCAGAAGGGTAGAAGGTAAATAAATGTTCCAGATTACGAATTTCACAACCAGATTCTTCTAAACTCTCACGCTGAATGCATGTTTCAGGTGATTCATCGCCATCTAATACGCCTGCAATGATTTCTAGTTGCCATGGGGAGATAGGATCATCGATTGCACCAATTCGGAATTGTTCAATCAGTGCAAAGCGCTTGAGTGCATCATTGTAGATGAGTACACCAGCAGCTTCTTTTCGATGCACTAATTCACGATGAATTGTTGGGGTATAAGTATTCTCACCAAATAAACGATGTGTGATGCTCACTTTCTCTATACGAATGAATCCTTGATAAAGGGATTCGCGAGAATGGACCTTAAAATCTTTATTATTGTAAGTAGCTTTTTCAAGAATTTTCATTCGTATACGTTAGGACAAAAATTTATTTCATCCTAACTGAGATTGCATTAAAGAAAAACAGATTTTTTAATTTTTACAGCTTCTGATACAACTTTTGTCCTTGCTTATGATACTCATTTTTCATGGCGTTGAGACCTGATTCAATCTCTTGATTTAACTTGAGATCTAGGTTGTCAGACTGCTGATTTTGAGCGTATTCACGCACATTTTGGGTAATCTTCATTGAGCAAAATTTAGGTCCACACATCGAACAGAAATGCGCTGATTTATGTGCCTCTTTCGGCATGGTTTCATCATGCATACTACGTGCCGTATCAGGATCTAAACTTAAATTAAATTGATCTTCCCAACGAAACTCAAAACGTGCTTTTGAAAGCGCATTATCACGGACTTGAGCACCTGGGTGTCCTTTGGCGAGGTCTGCAGCATGTGCTGCAATTTTATAGGTGATAATGCCATCTTTGACGTCCTTTTTATTGGGTAGACCTAAATGCTCTTTAGGTGTTACGTAACAAAGCATCGCTGTTCCATACCAACCGATCATGGCTGCACCAATTGCTGAAGTAATATGATCATAACCAGGTGCAATATCTGTTGTTAATGGTCCTAATGTATAAAAAGGTGCTTCTTTGCAAACCTCAAGTTGTAAATCCATATTTTCTTTAATCATATGCATAGGAACATGACCAGGACCTTCAATCATGACTTGCACATCGTGTTCCCAAGCTCGATGGGTTAATTCTCCTAATGTACGCAGTTCGGAAAATTGGGCTTCGTCATTGGCATCTTGAATGCACCCAGGGCGTAAACCATCACCTAAGCTGAATGAGACATCATAGGCTTTCATGATCTCGCAGATTTCATCAAAATGGGTGTATAAGAAATTTTCTTTATGATGTGCAAGACACCACTGTGCCATGATTGAACCGCCGCGTGAAACGATGCCCGTTAAGCGATTGGCTGTGAGAGGAACATAGCGTAATAAAACACCAGCATGAATCGTGAAGTAATCAACCCCTTGCTCAGCTTGTTCGATTAAAGTGTCTTTAAAAATTTCCCATGTAAGATCTTCTGCTATTCCATCCACCTTTTCTAATGCTTGATAAATCGGAACAGTTCCAATAGGTACAGGGGAGTTTCGAATAATCCACTCGCGTGTTTCGTGAATATTTTTACCCGTAGATAAATCCATGATGGTGTCAGCACCCCAACGTGTTGCCCATGTCATTTTTGCCACTTCTTCATCAATGGATGAACCCAGTGCTGAGTTGCCAATATTGGCATTGATTTTCACTAGGAAATTTCGTCCGATAATCATCGGTTCGAGTTCAGGATGATTGATATTGGCAGGAATAATGGCACGACCTGCAGCGACTTCTTGGCGTACAAATTCGGGTGTAATTTCTAATAAATTTTTTGCACCAAAGTTTTGACCAACATGTTGGCGAGTATCCACACCTTCGCGCTGTTTTTGGTTTTCTCGAATCGCAATGTATTCCATTTCAGGCGTGATAATACCCTGCTTAGCATAATGCATTTGCGTAACGTTATGTCCTGGTTTAGCTCGACGAGGTTTCTGGATATATGCGAAACGAATGCCAGCTGTACGAATATCTTGAAGACGTTCTCGCCCAAATTTTGAGCTTAATGTCGCGAGTTGTTCTGTATCTGCGCGCTCTTCAAGCCATGTATCTCTGAGGTTTGGTAGGCCTCGATTTAAATCAATTTGAATCTCAGGGTCGGTATAAACACCTGAAGTGTCATACACCAAAATGGCAGGATTATACTCACCGCCTAAGCCCGTTGGTGTATCGGAGAGTGCAATTTCACGCATGGGTACGCGAATATCTGGACGAGAACCCTGAACATAGACTTTTTTTGACGCTGGTAAAATGCGGGTGAGATCTTGAGCATCTTGCTCATGTTGAGCAGAGAGATCTGTATTTGAAAGATTCGTTAATTGGTTCATTGCAATGATCCTTATGAATGACATCAACGAATCAAGCACGACCAAAAACGGTGGCGGAATTATCCTGAATGAATAACCTAGAACAAAGTTTTTAGATGGCTTGATTCCTACGCAGGTATTAACCTGATCAGGTTCAACGGTACTCACCATCAAAACAATGTTTTAGGTGATCTCAGCGAGTTATTACTCGCGCTCCGTCAAGCGATGCCAAAATATTAACATATAAAGTCCGATTAAAGTCATCAGACTATGATGCATAACAAATTGCGTCTTTAAAGCAATTACGACGATTTTCAAGATCAACAGTTTTTAAGTTTAAATAGTGACTTAGCTGTATAAGAACTTGCGGATTTTGATCAGTCTGATTTGAAGTTAATTTACTTTTTTGTTGTGAATCCAGTTCGATAAATTTTAAGAAAAGTCTCGCTTGATCTGCTAAACGACTATTTTTCATATTTGCGAGTTGTTCGATTTCAGCTAAAGCATCGGGTGCAATTTCAACACGTCCTTCAAAATCATGAGAAACAGGATCATGGTTGAGACCTTTAAATAATAGATTTGAATAAAAATGATAAAGGTACTCTGCATCTAAACGGAAACTGCTTTGAGGATATTTTTTTAGATAATTTTCCCAATACTGGGCACGTCTAGAAATCTCTTTTGCTTCAAGATGAAAATGAGGATCTTCAAATTGTGCTTGCTGATTTTGTTCAGCAAGTTCTTGCATAAATGCTTGTTCTGCCTCAGGGAAATAGGGGGCAAATACTCGTGCTAAATAATATGGGTTTCTTTGATAGGTTGCTTGGTGGTTAATATCGACGAGATCAATATACGCTTGACCTTTATGCCGAAGTAAATATTGATCTCGTGGATGTAATTTTTCAATTTGTGATTGTTGAATCGTCGGAAATTGCGACTGGTCATGAGCATATAAATCAAAAGCTTTTTGCTGATCAGCTGATCGATCTATACTTAAGAAATTTCTATACATGATGTCTGCCAAACCGATCAATTCTTTCTGTTCCTGAAAGGGCATTAAGGGAAGACAAAGTCGAATATCTTGATTGATTTGCTCAATGGCGAATGTAGTCCGTTGAGCAGTTATCCCGAGCATTTCTTTTTTGAGTTTTTGACAAATAAGGTTGAGATCAGGTGTGGTGTTCTGGTTTTGGGTTGGGTTTGGAGATTCAGTAGGTATTTCTTCGGAAATCGGTTTTTGACACGCAGTTAAGCCAAGACTTACGACCATAAGAGTCAATAATTGACGAATAGGCTTAAACGTGTGCAAAAATGACTTCATTGAGATATCAAAATACAGTTAAAGTGTGAAATGAGGCGCAAATAGATTTTCACTTATTTTAAAACCGTACAGTGAAATTTATTGTAGTTGCTTCGCAATCAAGCGTTAAAATAATGTATGAAAAACATACATCAATGTGCATAATTCAAAATAATTCTCCGGATTAAATGAAAAAATAATAAAATTGATACGTAAAAAGCTCGATTAAAGATTATATTTGCAACATCCTATTCTAATTACTTGTTATTCAAATGCTTAAGGTGCTGTGAAGTCATTATCATGAAAAAAACTCTACTTGCAGTCAGTTTAATTGCACTTAGCCCGATGAGCTTTGCATTGAACCTCGTTGAAGCCTATGAGCGAGCAAAGCAAACCGATCCAAATTGGCAAGCCAACGTGTTGCAGTATGAGGCTGATCAGTTAAATATAGGTTTAGCAAAAGGTAATTTGCTGCCGACAGTAACCGTTTCAGGAAATGTGACGCGTAAAAACCAAGATGTAAATCGTTCAAGTACAGAATCGAATCCTTTTTTTAATAGTTCTGACCTGTTGGCATCGACATCGACCACTCGTCAAATTGCGATTACTGCACGACAACCCATTTTCAGAATGGATGCTTGGCAGGGATATAAACAGGTAAAAACCTCAGTTCAACTGAGTGAAGTCACTTTAAAACAGCAACAGCAACAACATATATTAAATGTCTCTGAAGCTTATTTTAATGTACTACGTCAACAGGCTTTAACGCTCACTAACGCTCAAGAAGAAAAAGCATTATTCGAGCAGCTCAATATGATGAATGCCAAACTCAAAGAAGGTTTAGTTGCTGAAAGCGATGTGAGCGAAGCGAATGCACAATATCAAAATGCGCGAGCAAATCGAATTGCGACAGGTGTTCAATTAATCTTGGCACAAGAGCAACTTGCTCAGTTGATTGGACCTTACCAAGAAAAGCTCGCTGTTTTAAGTGATGATTTCGAGTATCAAAAGCCTGTACCGAATATCATGAGTGAATGGACTAAATTAGCTCAAGAACAGAATCTTGAAATTCTACAAGCGCGTTTGCAACGTCAATATGCCAATGATCAGCGACGTGTAGAGCAAGCGGCGCTTTATCCTCAAGTCGAAGCCGTAGCCACTTATGGATATAGTGAACAGTCACCACAAACAGCTATATCGAGTGATGGACAGTTCGATCAGGTGGGTGTAGAAATGAACTGGAATGCCTATACCGGTGGGCGAACTAAAATTAATATTGATAAAGCGACAAAAAATGTTGAAAAGTCGGAACGCCAATTAGAAGCTGCGATACGTAAAGCAACCACAGATGCTAAAAAATCTTACCTACAAATTGATATGGATAGTGCTACATTGCAAGCGCGCAAAGCTGCCATGGATTCTTCAGCATTAGTCGCGAAAGCATCCCAAGCTCAGTATGATGAAGGGCTTAAAAGTATGGTTGATGTGTTGCTTGCGCAAAGAAATGCTTTTGCAACGCGATTAGATTTTGTGAATGCTCAATATGATTATGTGTTGAATGTGTTGAGGTTGAAGGCTTCTGTGGGTCAATTGAATGAAAATGAGCTTCGTCAAATGAATGCATGGTTAGTTGAAAAATAGAATAAATTGATTGTTTTGTCATCAAATATTCACAATTGATATGCTTTAATATGGCAAAAATTTCAATCCATTCACGCTGTGTGGAGTAATAAGACTTTGAGCTCTAATAATCCTGTACTTAGCCACCATATTTCTTCTCAATTTAACGAAGATTTGCAAGATGTCCATACCAAATTTATGGCGATGGGTGGTTTGGTTGAGCAACAAGTTGCTAATGCCATTCATGCTCTTTTAGACACCAATGTGAATTTAGCTGTAGATGTCCAATTTCAGGATAATACGGTAAATCGCTATGAGCGTGAAATTGATGAAGGTTTGACTTTGATTTTAGTGCGTCGCCATCCTGCTGCAAGTGATCTGCGTATGGTGATTGCAATGAGCAAGGCCAATACCGATTTAGAACGTATTGGTGATGAAGCAGCTAAAATTGCACGTATAGCCCAAAATCTATGTGAAGAAGGTGAATCACCTCGTGGTTATATGGAAACACGTCATATCGGTAATCAAGTACGAGTAATGATTCATGATGCGTTGGATGCATTTGCACGCGTTGATGCAGAACAAGCACTGAAAGTATTGTTGGCTGATGCAGATATCGATCGAGAATATCAATCTGCTACACGTACATTAATGACCTACATGATTGAGGATCCTCGTCATATTTCTCGCGTTCTGAATGTCATGTGGGTGCTGCGATCTCTAGAGCGTATTGGTGACCATGCGCGTAATATTTCTGAACAAGTGATTTATATGGCTAAAGGCTACGATGTTCGTCACACTAGTGTGGAAGAGATTGAGGAAAAAGTTCAAGGTAATCATTAAAATAGAATTCGTTTCAAACACAAAAACCTCGAATATCGAGGTTTTTTTATGCGGACACTAAACTTGAGTTCTGTAAAACATATAGACAAAAAAATTCCTAGATTTTGGGGGAAATCTAGGAAGGAAAACTGATGAAACAGTACGCTGTTATTATTATTTGTTCACTCATAATCTTGCTATGAAATAATAATATTCAAATTATGTGTAAAGTTCAGCTACAAAAGCGTGATTTTGTGTAATTTAATATTAATAAAATGTAAACTGGTTCACATTTAAGTGTCTTATTCAATCCTGCCTATTTTATTGGTTTATGTCAATTATCATGATGATTTAAAAGTATTTTAGAATCGTTGAAATAAAAAAAGCCCTGAATATCAGGGCTTTTTTCAAATTCATACTTATGCAGATTTTGCTTCAGCAGGTGCAGATAACATATGACCTGTTTCTTCAAAATTAGAATGCCAAGAGAGCGCTTCTGTAAGTAGGTGAGGGGTTTGTCCACCTTTAGCACATGCACGATCGAAATAGTCGTTTAATGCATCTTTATACAATGGGTGAACACAGTTATCGATGATTGCACGTGCACGTTCACGCGGTGCAAGACCACGTAAATCAGCAAGACCTTGTTCAGTAACAAGAACGTCTACGTCATGACCTGTGTGATCTACGTGAGATGCCATCGGCACTACAGATGAAATGTCACCGCCTTTAGCGATTGATTTAGTCACGAAGATTGCGATATGCGCATTACGTGCGAAGTCACCTGAACCACCAATACCATTCATCATTTTTGAACCACATACGTGCGTAGAGTTCACATTGCCGTAGATGTCAAATTCAAGCGCAGTATTGATCCCGATAATCCCTAAACGGCGTACCAATTCTGGGTGGTTTGAAATTTCTTGAGGGCGTAATACAAGTTTGTCTTTGTATTGCTCAAGATTATTGAATACTTTTTCACCATAACGTGCAGAAAGTGTAATTGATGAGCCAGAAGCGAATTTCATTTTACCAGCATCAATTAATTCAAAAGTACAGTCTTGAAGTACTTCTGAGTACATGATGAGATCTTCAAAATTCGATTCTTTAAGACCCGTTAATACCGCATTGGCAATTGAACCAATACCTGCTTGTAATGGACCTAAATTTTTAGGAAGACGTTCTTCAGCGACTTCTTTTTCAAAGAATTCGATTAAGTGGTTTGCAATTGCTTGGGTCTCATCATCTGGTGCAGTCACTGTTGATGGAGAATCATGGAATTCGCTGTTAAATACGATGCCAACAATTTTAGCAGGATCGATATTAATTGCGTGTGTACCAATACGCTCATCGACTTGAGTGAGTGGAATCGGCTGACGTGTCGGACGATAAGATGGGATATAAATATCGTGCAAGCCTTCGAATGCTGGGCTTAAATTTGTGTTAATTTCAACAATTACTTTTTCTGCAAAGATTGCAAAGCTTGCTGAGTTACCTACTGAAGTCGTTGGAATGATGCCACCATCTTCAGTAATTGCTACAGCTTCGATTACAGCAATATCAGGCTTTTTCAATTGTTTATTACGCATTTGTTCAACAGTTTCTGACAAATGCTGATCAATAAACATTACTTCGCCTTTATTGATCGCCTTACGCAAAGTATTATCGACTTGGAAAGGTAGACGACGAGCCAATACGCCAGCTTCAGTTAACTGTTTATCTAAGTCATTACCCAAAGACGCACCAGTGATTAAAGTGATCTTTAAAGGGTTTGTATGAGCGCGTTTTACCAATGCCAATGGAACTGCTTTAGCTTCACCAGCACGCGTGAAACCACTCATACCTACGGTCATGCCATCTTCAATAAACGTTGAAGCTTGTTCAGCTGAAATGACTTTTTCATGAAGTGACTCTAAACGAATGCGATCTAAAGACATGGTTTACTCTTCTCTTGATATTCTGGATCTGGCACCGATTGTACCGATCAAGCGAGCCATTTTGCATACCTGTTAGGCTAAGGTCTAATTTTTTCAAAAAATGCGGATATAAAGATATATTATGGTTTGTAAGATATTGTTTTTTATTTTTAATTTTCATTGTGGTGAATAATTAAACCAATTCAACCGTTCAACTATTCACCATTCATCAAAATCGTTCGGTGATGGTTTGCCTGATTTTATCTAAGGTGCTATTGGTTGAAATATCAGCAACTTGAGGTGTTGAAAGGGGCAGTAGAATGATAGCTTCAAGACCTCCTTCAGGACGATTATGAATTTTTAATTCACCTTCATGAATATCGACAATTCGTTTTACAATGGCTAAACCAAGACCACTCCCTTGGATGGTACGTGCTTCATTGCCACGTACAAAAGGTTGCATAAGGTCTGCAATTTGATCTTCTGGGATTCCATCACCGTGATCAGCAACACAAATTTTTAGATGATCTCCCTCGACTTTCGCACTTAGCTCAATGGGTTCAGCACCATAACGCTTAGAATTATTAATTAAGTTACCAATTAAGCGCTTGAGGGAAAGCGAACGAGCAGTAATCAGTGGGAGTTCTTCTGGTTCAAAGCGAATATCCAGGGGTTTAAACTGAATAACCAATTCTTGCAAAAGGGTATTGATATTGGTTTCTTTTAGGTCTTCATCTGAACCATCACGCATGTAAGAAATAAACTGATTAAGAATGGCATCCATATCATCCACATCAAAGATTAAGCCTTCTTTCAAGAAGTCATCATCTGACATCATTTCAGCACTCAGTCGAATTCGAGTGAGCGGGGTTCTTAAATCATGTGAAATACCAGCCAACATAATTTGACGATCACGTTCAGTGAGCTCCAATGTATAAATCATATGATTAAAGGCTTGGTTGACTTGGCGGATTTCCAAAGGTCCGTGGTTCGTCTCAAGATAGGGGGCTTTTCCAGTTTTACTGTAGCTATTTGCTGCATTTTGCAGTCGGCGTAGTGGGCGATTGAGCTGTCTCACTAAAGTTAAGATAATCATGGCTGAAATCAGCGGTACGCCAAGAAACCATGCCAAAATCAATTCGGGGCTATAATTTGCATAAGTTTTTAACGGTTCTTGAACCCAATTCCCGTTCATTTCTGGGGTTTGAATCCAAATACGTGGGCTAGGTTTAAATTGGAAATAGACGGTGACCTCAGGCACGTCGAGCTCTTTGGCCAAACGTTTTTCAACTTGGTTCGTAAAGAATTCAGCAATGACTTTATCGCGCTGGTTGGGGAACGCAGCAGGGTCTGTAACGTATTCAATTCCAACACGCTGTTTTAACCATGTGTCAACATCAAGTTCAGTGTCACCATGAAAAATTCGAAGGTCGGGGTTGTTGATAATTTCGAGTTCAACCGCAAGGTAGCGTGCATGCTGTTGAATCTCTGGTAAATAGAGGGTTTTCCAAAAAAACCAAAGTGACATAAACAGACTAAAGAACACCACAAAAACAACCAAAACTGTTGTTCGCATTGCAGCGGAGCGCGGCTTGATTTTGTCAAGAAAGCGTTCCCATTTCGTTCGTTTTCGCTCTGAATACGCAACAAATTCATTAAATTTTTGTGGGTCAATAGGATCAAGTTTCACGGTCTAACCTGAGAGTTTGGGCTGAAAAAGAATAAGTGCATGTAATTGTTTAATACATAAAATAAAGACCCCGACATCATTGATGGCGGAGTCCATTGTTTAAAAAATTATTCTGCACCATCTGGTACGAATACGTATCCCACACCCCACACCGTTTGAATATAGCGTGCACGAGCCGGATTTTCCTCGATTAAACGACGTAAACGAGAAACTTGAACATCAATAGAGCGTTCCATTGCTCCCCATTCACGACCACGTGCCAAATTCATTAATTTATCACGTGTCAACGGTTCACGAGGATGTTGCACCAATGCTTTGAGTACTGCGAATTCACCAGTAGTTAAGGTCACCACTTGACCCTCACGAGTCAATGTTCGAGTCGATAGATCGAGTGACCAAGGACCAAATGAAACCACTTCAACATTCTGGCTTGGTGCCCCAGGAACCTCACGCACTTGTCGACGTAGTACAGCTCGGATACGAGCTAACAATTCATTTGGGTTGAATGGTTTTGGTAGATAGTCATCAGCACCTGCTTCAAGCCCTGCAATACGATCAGAGTCGCTACCACGTGCAGTGAGCATAATAATAGGCGTGTCAATGTTAGACTGCCTTAAACGACGACAAATGCTCAAACCATCTTCTACAGGAAGCATAAAATCTAAAACGATGAGCGAGAAAAGTTCACGTTGTAATAACCGATCCATTTGCGTGGCATCATGTGCGGTTTTAACCACAAAACCTTTATCTTCTAAAAACCGTTGTAAAAGGGTACGAAGACGCACATCATCGTCGACGACCAGAATGCGTTCAACTCTGTCAGTGTCATTGTGTACTACATCAGTATTTTCAGCAGGTACAACTAAACTCATGATGCACTCCCTTAAAAGTTGTATTTATAAATAGTCATTTGTCTCAGTATAATGCCTAAGTTCTTGTTAAGACTATGTATCAAATTGCTCAAAATTACAATTTTAAGTGTGTTCTGAAACCAAATCACAACATGTATTGACCTGTTTTTAAGCAAATAATTTAAAATAAAATCGCTATTCAATATGAAGCTAATTTGAAGTGCTATTGAAAGCAAAAAATTGACATCAAAATCAGAAAAATAAAGTGATTATAAAGAGTTAAATGTTTTAGTTCATTGTCAAAGTGATGACACAATGAGGCATTACACTCAAATAATTGATCAGAGACTTCACCAGAAGCTTTTTCTTTGGGAGATAAAACTAGAAAAATTGAGACTTTTATTTAAAATTTCATTGCAAATATTCAAAACAATTGTGGATTTTATAGTCTCGGTCTTTATAATCACTAACTTTTAGTCCTTATCCTTGTGGAATTTAACACGATGACTGACTTAGTTCAGCAGTTGGCAAGTGAACTTGCCGTACGTCCAAACCAAGTAGAAGCTGCCATTAAGCTGATTGATGAAGGTTCTAGTGTTCCATTTATTGCACGTTACCGTAAAGAAGTAACTCAAGGCTTAGACGATACGCAGTTACGTCAACTGGATACCCGATTAACTTACCTTCGTGATTTATTTGAACGCCGTGAAAAGGTCATTGAATCACTGAAAGAACAAAATAAACTCACGGATGATTTGTTAGCTCGCGTCAATGCCGTTGAAACAAAAAATGCATTAGAAGAAATTTACGCACCGTATCGTCCAAAACGTACGAGTAAATCATTTAAAGCAAAAGAGGCTGGTTTAGGCCCAATCGCTGAAAAAATCTATAATGAAAATGTTGAACCTGCAGAAGCTTTAGCAGGATTTAATCATGAAGATTATCCTGATTTAGAGAGTCAATTAGACGCTGTTCAGCATATTCTCATTGATGACTGGGCACAAAATATTGCACTCACGACAGAGCTTAAAGCGATGTTTGCAAAAACAGCAGTGTTAAAAAGCTTAGTTGCTAGTGAAGAGAAAAAAGAAGTTGGTAAAAAATTCCGTGACTACTTCGATTTTTCTGAAAACTTAAACAAAGTTCCATCACATCGCTTATTGGCAATGTTACGTGGACGTCAAGAGAATGTACTCGGTCTAAAAGTTGATGGTGAAAATGATGCTCCTTTGGCGCGCATTGAAACTGAATACAATCTTGATCAAGTTCAACCTCAAGCCCGTCAAGATTTTCTGAAGCAAACTGCAAAATTATTCTGGCTCGGCAAAGTCCGGCCTACAATTGAGCATTCACTTCTGACAGAAAAGCGTTTGGCTGCTGAAGCAGAAGCAATGCAAGTATTTGCAGAAAATTTACGTCATTTACTTTTATCTGCACCAGCAGGTTCACGTACTACTTTAGGTGTGGATCCTGGTATCCGTACAGGTGTGAAATTGGCTGTCGTGAATGCATCTGGAGATGTACTGGCACACAGCACGATTTATCCATTCGCACCTAAAGAAGATAAAGAAGGCTCAATCAATGAATTGGCACGTTTATGTCGTGAATTCAATGTTGAGCTAATTGCTATTGGTAACGGTACCGCGAGTCGTGAAACAGAAGCTGTTGTTGTGGAAATGATGGCTGCTCATGCTGATCTTAAATTAACGCGCGTGTCTGTATCTGAAGCAGGTGCTTCAGTATATTCAGCATCTGAATTGGCTTCACAAGAATTACCAGATTTAGACGTATCGATTCGTGGTGCAGTATCTATTGCGCGTCGTTTACAAGATCCATTGGCTGAACTTGTGAAGATTGATCCTAAATCAATTGGTGTAGGTCAATATCAACATGATGTGAATCAAACAGGCTTGGCAAAAACGCTTGAAGCTGTAGTGGAAGACTGTGTGAACTCAGTTGGTGTAGATGTGAATACAGCATCTTCAGCGATTTTGGGTTACATCGCAGGATTAAACAAATCTATAGCACAGCAAATTGTAGACTACCGTAAAGAGAATGGTCGTTTTGATAATCGTCAAGATTTGAAAAAAGTACCACGCTTAGGTGAGCGTACTTTTGAGCAAGCTGCAGGTTTCTTACGTATTCAAGACGGTTCAGAGCCATTGGATGCTTCAGCAGTTCATCCTGAGTCTTATGGTTTAGTCAACAAGATTGTTGAAGCGAAAGCGACCACTGTAAAAGATATTATTGGCAATACTGAAATCATTCGTCAGGTTAAACCTGAAGAGTTTGTTGATGACAAATTTGGTTTACCAACGATCCAAGATGTTTTGGCGGAGCTTGAAAAACCAGGTCGTGATCCACGTCCAGAGTTCCGTACAGCGAAGTTTCGTGATGACATTACTGAGGTTTCACAACTGACTGAAGGCTTAGAGCTTGAAGGTGTAGTGACCAATGTAACGAACTTTGGTGCATTTGTTGATGTTGGTGTTCATCAAGATGGTTTAGTTCATATTTCAGAACTAGCGAATGAATTTATTTCTGATCCACATAAGTTTGTGAAACCAGGGCAAATTGTTCAAGTGCGTGTGTTACAAGTTGATGTGGAACGTAATCGTGTTAATTTATCGATGCGCCCTGCAGGATCTGAAGCACCTGCGAAGGCACCGCGCCAGCCACGTCGTGAAACTCATGGCCAGCAAGAGCAACGTGGTGAGCGTAAACCACACGCGAAGCGTCCTCAGCAAGCACGTCCACAGGGTGATCGCCCACAACATGCGAAAAAACCTCAGCAGCAGAAACCACAAGAACAGAAGATTGGTGGTTTAGGTGCATTATTATTACAAGCAGGGGTTAAAGGTTCGAAGTAATCTTTAATCAGGTAAAAAACCTCCCATATGGGAGGTTTTTTTATGCTTATGTTTTTAAATAAATGAAGAACATCAAGGTGATTTATTTTAAATGTAAACTTTAAGATGGTATAAAACAACAAGAAAAACTTAATAATCAATTCACTTCAAAATTATTTTTAACTTTATAAGTCATATAATTAAGAGAAATTAAACATGAGTATATCTCAAAATAACGAGCTGAAACCTCGATTTTATAATC
Source organism: Acinetobacter sp. ANC_7512 (assembly GCF_056779935.1). Lineage (NCBI taxonomy): Bacteria > Pseudomonadati > Pseudomonadota > Gammaproteobacteria > Moraxellales > Moraxellaceae > Acinetobacter > Acinetobacter sp. ANC_7512. The sequence goes on from NZ_JBWYIX010000006.1 coordinate 84,000, forward strand.
GTGATTTGCTCTCAGGTCTGGTTGTTTTCCTTGTTGCACTTCCGCTTTGTTTGGGCATAGCTCATGCATCAGGTGCACCACTCATTTCAGGCATTATTGCTGGCGTGATTGGTGGAATCGTTGTTGGTTTTTTTAGTGGCTCACATATCAGTGTATCTGGTCCCGCTGCAGGCTTAGTGGCGATTGTATTGACCCAAATTGAATTACTACAAGGTAATTATCAAGCCTTTTTGTTCACATTGTTTTTAGCTGGAATTTTACAAATATTATTTGGTATTTTTAGGTTAGGTGTTTTCTCAAATTTCGTACCCACCAATGTGATTTTGGGATTGCTTGCCGCGATTGGTCTGTTACTGATTATCAGTCAATTACCTAAATTGATTGGTTTGGATGTCAAAGGCTTTGTTTTGATTGATCAATGGTCAATTCAATCTGTACTGAGTCATATTGATATTGGCTCAGGATTAATTGGTCTAAGTTGTATTGCGTTAATCCTACTGTGGGATAGTAGTAAATTAAAAAAACTGCCACTGCCTTCAGCCTTGATTGCGGTGATATTTGCTGGACTTCTTAACTTTATCATGTTGAAAATCGGCTCTCCATATGCAGTAAACCCTCAACAATTGATTAATCTTCCGAATATCTTTTCTGGTTCAGAAACGATTTTCCAGTTTCCAGATTTTTCGTATTGGAATAATAGTTTAATTTATACGGGTGCAATTACATTAGCGGTGGTAGCTTCTCTTGAAACACTATTGAATTTAGAAGCTGCCGATAAGATGGATCCACAAAAGCGCTCATCACCACCGAATCGTGAATTATTTGCACAGGGTGTTGGAAACTCTATGTCAGGATTGATCGGTGGTATGCCGATTACCTCAGTCATTGTTCGTAGTTCAGTGAATGCAACCAGTGGAGCTAAAACCAAATTTTCTGCAATCTTTCATGGTTTTTTACTGATTGTTGCAGTGGTGGCGCTCACCCCATTAATCAATGCGATACCGCTATCTTCATTGGCAGCAATCTTAATCTTGACTGGATTTAAATTGGCAACACCAAGCCTATTTAAACGGATTTATGCGCAAGGTTGGAAACAATTTTTACCTTTTATTGTCACGGTAGTTGCAATCATTGCAACTGATTTACTGAAAGGCATCATGATTGGTCTAGTGATCAGTTTATTGATTATCTTACAGAGTCATTTACACCGTGGTGTACGTGTGATCCATGAAAAACACTTGCATGGTTCACTTACCCGTATTGAATTAGCACCGAATTTAAGTTTTTTAAATCGTGCCGCACTCGTCACCGCTTTAGAAAAAGTTAAACCGCATGAAAATGTGCTAATCGATGCATCCAATACCTATTATATTGATCCAGATATCTATCAAATTATTAAGGACTTTCAAAGTGAAGTGGCGGTAAAGCAGGGGATAAAAGTTAATTTACAAGGTTTTAAAGCACATTATCCTGAAATAAAAGAGGACGAGCTCGATCTTGATGTGAGTACGCAAGAACTCCAAAAACAGCTCAGTCCTGATCAAGTTTTACAGATGCTAAAAGACGGGAACTTGCGTTTTATTAATCATCAGCGTTTACACCATAATATTGCTCGCCAAATTCAAGTTACGTCAAATGCAGGGCAACATCCTATTGCTGCAGTGTTGGGTTGTATGGATTCTAGAGCACCGACAGAGCGCATTTTTGATGTAGGAATCGGTGATTTATTCAGTTTGCGTATTGCTGGAAATATTGCTGGTCAAAAAGTCGTGGGCTCTTTAGAGTTTGCATGTAAAACCAAAGGTTCAAAACTGATCGTGGTATTGGGGCATACGGACTGTGGTGCGGTAGGATCTGCTTGTCATTTATTTGAGCAAAAAGTGGATTTGAGTCAACTAAAAGATACACCGAACGTTCAGCATTTTTTGAAGCCGATTATGCAGGCGGCGGAAACAGTCAAAAATGATATGAGTAATTATCAACTTACAACCAATTTTATTGATGCTGTAACTGTGCTAAATGTGCGAAATAATATTAATTATATTATTAAAAATAGTGACACGCTAAGAGACATGATTGAGCGTAAAGAGATTGGGATTGTTGGCGCAATCTATGATGTGAAATCTGGTCAAGTCAACTTTTTATCTTAAATGATCTCATTTCATCAGTAAGTGATATTAAAAACCTCCCAAATGGGAGGTTTTTAATTTATCCATTAATCATGGGGACAATCCAGCTGGTTAAGATCAGTAAAATCCCGAGATGACCTAATTTTCGTGAAATTTTTACGAATTTTGGAACTGATAGTTCGATCTTTTGTGCATAGTCTTGTAGGTTGGTAGCTTTAGTTTGGCGGCTATGCCACAAGAATACGGCAAGATCGATACAGATGAGAATAGTGCCCACATCAGCAACAACGTCTAAAACTTTAAATTCTTGAGTATAAAAACCGAGACTAACTTGATAAATGAGGAATATCGCAAATGCGATGGCTGCACATTGCAGCACTAAAGCTAAACCACGCATAAGTACAAAGCATAAAATCAATAAGATGCAAGGTTTATAACATAACTCTACCGCCTAACGAATGATCTCAAAATTTTTTTTACGCCTATATTTGAACTCAATCATGATTAGCACTAAATAAGATTCGGCAAGATCAAGCTGAATGCGATAGTGCCTAAACCTATTTTTGACAAATGGTATGCATAAGACTTTGGTGCTTTGGCATCATTCATCTGCTGTTGATCCAATTCAGTTTTATTTTGAGCATCGGCTGGTTTTATGTTGAATCCCAGCTCAAGCAAAATTAAAAATAAACCTAGTTGTAATAAGGTGTCGAATGAGTAATGTTGCTGAATAATCATGCTCATGATTTGAGTAAAAATCAAAACAGCAACTGCTAGAAAAAATAATCTAAAAAAATAAATTTGAGCCATGACAAACTCCTATTTTATGCTTTGATCATGGCGTTTAATTCTTAAAGAATAATTAAAATCACACAGTGAAAATGTAACAAGATCATTTCACAAAGTATTTAAATTAACTTGTTCTATCACCAATGTTCACCAGGAAATAGTCGTGCATATGCACGCTGTACAATGTTTAATTTCTCTTGGCGACCGACAGAAGCAGTAGAGCTTGGAAATAAATTAAATCCAATCGACATCAATTTATTATTAATATCAGGTGCAATCGCATAAGTAATTGATGCAAGTTTTCCAAGACCAGTCGCTACCTTTTTTGGACGGTTCACAATAGCACCAGCGATTAAATCTGCAGCTTGATTCGGTGAAAGTGCTGGCACGTATTTATATATTTTAGTTGGAGCGATCATCGGCGTTCTGACCAAAGGCATGTAGACCGAGGTGATAGCGATATTATGCGCATGTACTTCAGCTGATAGGCAACGGCTAAATGCATCCAATGCAGCTTTTGAAGCGACATATGCAGAGAAGCGTGTAGCATTGGCTAATACACCAATTGAACTAATATTAATAATATGTCCACGTTCACGGTCTATCATATGTGGAAGGACATTTAAAATGAGGCGAACAGCACCAAAATAGTTGAGTTGCATCGTGCGTTCAAAATCATGAAAACGGTCGATGGACTCATGGACTGCACGGCGAATCGAACGACCTGCGTTATTAATTAGAATATCAATATGTGTGATGCTATTGAAGATTTGTTGCGTTACAGCATCGATTGAACTCATATCATTCAAATCACAAGGAAAAATGTCAGCTTTTCCCCCTTTTTGCTCAATCTCATATTTTACTTGTTGTAAAGTTTCCTCAGTTCGTGCCACCAATAATACATGCGCACCTGCCGCAGCCAATTGATGTGCAACAGTTAAACCGATACCACTGGACGCGCCTGTAATCAGAATATTTTTTCCATGGACACGTTTTTTAAAACGCTGTTCTAATTTTTTATTCACTTCATTCTCCCTGTAAATGCAATGAATTGTGCAACACGTATTTTCTAACGTGTCATACAAATCAGCATAGTGGAAAAATGAAAATAAACCATGGCATAAGTTTATGAATTTATTGTAAAATTTAGAGTAAATGCTCTAATTTTTTGTTGTGGTAATAGGAGTAAAAAAAACTGAAAAAGATGATATGGTAAATGAGGATAAAGCCCCAGTCATGAGGCTTTATTTCTAATGTATTACCAAGATTAAACTTGAGCGAGCGCTTGTTCTAGGTCGGCAATTAAATCGTCCGCATGTTCGATTCCAATGGATAAGCGAACCATATCCGTAGAAACGCCAGCAGCTTTTAACTCTTCTTCATTCAGTTGGCGATGCGTTGTAGTTGCTGGGTGACATGCTAAGCTTTTTGCATCACCGATATTCACCAATCGTGTGAATAATTGTAGGGCATCTATAAAGCGAGTTCCGCCTGCTAAGCCATCCTGTACACCAAATGAAAGAATTGCTGAAGGTTTGCCCTTAACGTATTTCTGAGCTAAAGCATGTTGCGGGTGATCAGGTAGTCCTGCGTAATTTACCCATTTTACTTTTGGATGAGCTTGTAAATATTGAGCAACTTTTAAAGCATTTTCAGTATGACGTTCCATACGTAAACTTAATGTTTCTAAACCTTGCAGGATTAAGAAAACATTTTGTGGGCTAATCGCTGCACCTGTGTTGCGTAATGGCACGACACGAGCACGTGCAATATAAGCTGCTTCACCAAGCGCTTCGACATAGTTCACGCCGTGATAGCTTGGATCGGGCGTATTTAACGCTTTAAAACGATCTGGATATTTACCCCAAGGGAATTTACCGCTGTCAACAATGATACCGCCGATCGAATTACCATGTCCGCCGATGTACTTGGTTAGAGAGTGAACAACAATATCTGCACCAAATTCAAAAGATTTTTGAAGCACTGGTGTAGCAACTGTATTGTCCACAATTACAGGAATGCCAAGTTCATGTGCAAGCTTAGAAATCGCTTCTAAATCAATAATATTGCCGAGTGGATTACCAATAGACTCAACGAAGACTAATTTAGTTTTTTCATCAACAAGTGCTCGCAAACTTTCTGGATTTTGATAATCGAAGAAGCGCACTTCGATCCCTTGTTTTGGTAGCGTATGTGCAAATAAATTATATGTACCACCATAAAGTGTAGATACAGAAGCGATATTGTCCCCAGCTTCAGCAATGGTTTGAATGGCATAGGTAATGGCTGCCATACCTGATGCAAGTGCTAATGCGCCGATCCCACCTTCGAGTGCTGCAATACGTTGTTCAAGCACAGCATTCGTTGGGTTCATAATCCGTGTATAAATATTCCCAGAGACCTTTAAATCGAATAGGTCTGCGCCATGTTGCGTATTATCAAATGAGTAAGACGTCGTTTGATAAATGGGTACCGCAACTGCTTTAGTCGTTGGTTCAGGTGAGTATCCAGCATGGATGGCGAGGGTTTCGTCCTTATATGTCATTTTGAGATCTTCTTGTGGTTTAAAAATTGTTCAATGAGAATATAGCACCCTAATCATATTATAAAATTTATAAAATATTGAAAAAGTTATCTAAAATTCTCATATGTTGCTCATTTAAAAGCCATATTCTTGTGCACTTTGAATGGTAAGTTTGATGAAAAAATAAACTTGTAACATTCCTTGCAAGTTCGGGCGTATGGCTTATGTTTTTATCGTATTCATCGTATAATGCTCCCTAATTATTTGTCCGCGATTTGTGTTTACAGCGGATTTTGTTTTTTTTATAGAGGAGTCCTACGTGGCCCAATATATTTACACGATGAACCGTGTGTCTAAGATGGTTCCGCCTAAGCGCGAAATCCTTAAAGACATCTCTTTATCATTTTTCCCGGGCGCTAAAATTGGTGTTCTTGGTTTAAACGGTGCAGGTAAATCTACCTTGCTTCGTATTATGGCTGGCGTAGATAAAGATTTCTCTGGTGAAGCTCGTGCACAACCAGGTATCAAGATCGGCTACCTTGAGCAAGAGCCGCCATTAGATGAAACAAAAGACGTTCGTGGCAACGTTGAAGATGGCGTTCGTGAAGCACTTGATGCATTAGCTCGTCTTGATGAAGTTTTCGCTGAATATGCAGCTGAAGATGCCGACTTTGATGCACTTGCAAAAGAGCAAGAAAAGCTTGAAGCAATTATTCAAACTTGGGATGCGCATAACTTAAATAACCAGCTTGAACAAGCAGCGGCAGCGTTAAACTTGCCAGCTTGGGATGCTGATGTCACTAAATTGTCAGGTGGTGAGCGCCGTCGTGTGGCACTTTGCCGTTTGCTCTTGTCTAAACCAGACATGTTGCTTCTTGACGAACCGACGAACCATTTGGATGCATCATCTGTTTCATGGTTGGAACGTTTCTTAAAAGATTTCCCTGGTACAATCGTTGCGATTACGCATGACCGTTATTTCTTGGATAACGTTGCAGAGTGGATTCTTGAGCTTGACCGTGGTATGGGTATCCCTTATCAAGGTAATTATTCTTCTTGGTTAGAGCAGAAAAATGCCCGCTTAGAGCAAGAACAGAAGCAAGAAGAATCTTTTGCTAAAGCATTGAAAAAAGAACTTGAATGGGTTCGTTCTAATGCAAAAGGTCAGCAAAAGAAAAATAAAGCACGTATGGAACGCTTTGAAGAGCTTAACTCTCGTGAATTCCAACAACGTAACGAAACGTCTGAAATCTACATTCCACCTGGTCCACGTCTAGGGAACAAGGTTGTGGAAGTTGAAGGTATCAGCAAATCGTTTGGTGATCGTACACTTTACAAAGATTTATCTTTTGTTGTTCCACCTTGTGCGATCGTGGGTATCGTGGGTGAGAACGGTGCGGGTAAAACCACACTATTCCGTATGATGACAGGTGAATTACAACCTGATACAGGTACGGTAACGCTAGGTGAGTCAGTTAAAGTGGCTTACGTGGGGCAGATTCGTGACACCTTAGATAACAATAAAACGGTTTGGGAAGAAGTTTCTGGCGGTTTAGATATCTTACGTATTGGTGAATATGAAATCGCATCACGTGCATATATTGGTCGTTTTAACTTTAAAGGCCAAGATCAGCAGAAGCGTGTAGGTCAATTGTCAGGTGGTGAGCGTAACCGTTTACAACTTGCGAAAATTCTACAAATGGGCGCAAACGTTATCCTTCTCGATGAACCATCGAACGACTTGGATATCGAAACTTTACGTGCGCTTGAGGATGCAATTTTAGTATTCCCAGGTACTGTAATGGTCATCTCGCATGACCGTTGGTTCCTAGACCGTATTGCAACGCACATCTTGTCATTCGAAGGTGAAACTCCAGAATTCTTCACAGGAAACTATGCTGAGTTCGAAGAATACCGTCGTAAACGCGATGGCGATGATCTAGTGGCTAAGCGCCAAAAATATCGCAAAATTGGTGGTTAATTCCATCTAATAAAAAAACCAGCCTTCAGGCTGGTTTTTTATGAATTAATTTTATGAAAATGCTAAAAGACTATAAGCTTGAAGTAGAGTTCTTTTTGCATTTTCATTTCCAGCATTCGCTGATTGGTTTAGCCATTTTTCAGCAATTTGAGAATTTCGATCCAAACCTAGTTCACCATTTAAGTAACTCAGACCTAATTGATATTGTGCTTCAGCATTCCCACGTAATGCATCACGTAGGTATAACCACATTTGATTTCGAGGGTCTAAGGATGTGGATGGCTCGAGATTGGATAAATTAGCCGTTCGAGTGCATTTTAGATCAAAGAATAGTGATTGAAATAGTTTTATTATCATTATGGTTCTCCTTGCTTATCCATGCAAAAATGAGATCTATTTCATTAAATTATGCTCTTTTGAAGGTTTTGTCTATTACTCATATATAAAATTTAAATTTATTTAATTCTAAGTCCTTAAAGCCCAAATGAGCTTTTAGGACTGATGAAAATAAACAATTAATTTTCCCATTCGTGATTACATTCACGGCATTTCCATTTCTTTTGAGATTGCATGAAGGCTTGCATCGAAATTTTGAAATCTGGTAAATCTTTCCAGAACATCACACCTGCAATCACTGCAATTAAAAATACGATCACAGTTGCAATTTGAAGTGTCTCGCCAGCACCATTGCTAAAAATCATCAGTACAACGCTAATAATGACCAATAATAGGAGTAAAAATAGAGTGGGTACGAGGATAATTAAGCTTTTAGGAACATTTGGTCGTACAGCAGGTGCATTGGCACTTGCTAAAGGAAGAATTTTACGACTTTGACATTTAGGGCATTGGTACTGCATGAGTGCTCCGTATTTCTTTTGCTTAATTCTATAACATCGAAACTAAAATCAAAAATGTATAGATGAAAAAAAACCACTGATCGAGGTCAGTGGTTTTTTAGAATTTGGCGTCCCTACGGGGATTCGAACCCCGGTTACCGCCGTGAAAGGGCGATGTCCTAGGCCTCTAGACGATAGGGACTTATGAGGCAACACAGTCAATGCTATAAAAGCAATCTAGGTATCAAGCTAAGTGCTCAATCTGTGTGAGCGCTATATTAGGGATATAACACTCATGCGTCAATAAAAAAATTAATTAAGCTTCATCAACTGCGTCATTTTTCGGCAATTTTAAGCTTTCATTCAATTTTTCCCACACTTTAAGCTCTTTTTTACTTGGACCGCCAACGATTTCGAGTGCATGACGCAAGCGAGCAAAAGTCAAGTCAGGACCAATGGTCACCATGGTTTGCATCACTGGTGTTGAAGCAGTAGAACCCGCAATGGCAATAAAGAACGCAGGCATAAAGTCACGTAATTTAATTTCCATTTCTGCAGCTAAATCCATTAGCGTTTGGCTAACAGTGTCATTATTCCAAGTAAATAAGCTTTCTAAGCGCCAAATTGCAAATTGTAGGCTTTGACGAACTTGCTCTTCAGATAACTTTTTACTTTCGAATTGTGCTTTAGACAGTGTAGGGAAGTGATTAAAATAATGTGCTGACCAATTCACAGCTTCAGACAATAGGTTAATACGTGGTTGGATTGCAGCCGCAATTTCTTCTAACTTGGCACGATCTGCCTTCCACGCCAATAAAGTGTCTAAAAGCTCAGCAGGGCTAAGTGCTTTGATCCATTGACCGTTTAACCAATTGAGTTTTTCTACATCGAAAATTGGACCCCCAAGCGATACACGTTGGATGTCAAAATTCTTGATCATCTCAGCCAAATTGAACTTTTCGCGTTCATCTGGCATTGACCAACCCATACGACCCAAATAGTTTAATAATGCTTCTGGTAATACACCGATATCTTTGTAGTAATTGATTGAAGTTGGGTTTTTACGTTTAGATAGTTTTGACTTATCAGGGTTACGTAAAAGTGGCATGTGGCAAAGCACTGGCATTTCCCAACCAAAATATTGATAAAGCAATTGGTGTTTAGGAGCAGATGGAATCCATTCTTCACCACGAATCACGTGAGTGATTTCCATTAAATGGTCATCAACAACGTTTGCTAAGTGGTAAGTTGGTAGGCCATCGGTTTTCAGCAGAATTTGCATGTCGACTTGTGCCCATGGGATTTCTACTTCACCACGCAGTAAGTCATTAAATTTACAAATCCCTTCTTCAGGTACTTTCATGCGAATAACATGCGGTTCGCCAGCCGCTAAACGTCTTTCAACTTCTTCTGGTGTATGTTTTAGACCACGACCATCATAACGAGGAGATTCACCACGTGCTTGTTGTTCTGCACGCATTTGATCTAATTCTTCAGCAGTGGCAAAACAATAGAATGCATGACCTTTTGCAACCAGTTCTAACGCATATTTTTTATAAATATCCATACGTTCAGATTGACGATATGGCGCATGAGGGCCACCCACATCTGGACCTTCTGACCAATTTAAACCTAACCAGCGCAATGAATCGAGAATCATTTTTTCTGATTCAGGTGTTGAACGGAGTTGGTCTGTATCTTCAATACGTAAGATAAATTCACCGCCATGCTGTTGAGCAAAGCATAGGTTAAATAATGCGATATAAGCAGTACCTACATGGGGGAAACCTGTAGGAGATGGTGCAATACGAGTACGAACTGTCATAGCCAGAAAAAGTTATCAAATAAAAATTGGTTTTATTATAGCAAAAAGCCCAGTGGCTTAATGATTAATTCATTAAATCGGACTGGGCTAAATTTGGCTCAATTGGGGAGATTGAGAAAAATGGTGCTTAAGATGTGTGCTGAGGAAATAAACTTTGTAAAAAACGCGAAAACTGTTGGTGTTGCGATGCTAGGAAGTTTTGCGTTGGAGCATTCTTAATAGAGGTGATCACTTTAATCTGATCCATCTCTGAAGAAGGTTTGTTCTCAGCACGTTCACGTTTTTGTTGAGTCAATGCGCGTTCGATAGGTGTTAAAGACTTTTCAGCAACACTAGAGTTTTGTAGTGATTTGGCAGGGTTTTGTAACGCTGCTGCATGTGTCTGGCTCATACCAAAAACACATAAAGTTAAGCTTAACGCTTGTAAATAGCACAAATTCATTTCAATTTTCCCCTATTTTGAATTTATTGTAAGAGTAATTAGGTTTACATTTTAAACATAAAATTCACAAAAGTACAAATGCATCACACTTTCTTACAATTTGTTATTCAACAATCCTTAAGTTACTCAACCTGTAGCTGAAATAAATTTTGCCTCTTTTTATCAATAAAATATGGAGATTTGGTGAAGATATGATGTTATGCGGTAAATTTTAAAGAGAGTATAAGTGATAAAAATGCAATTCATATGAAGAAAATGTATATAAAATTTAGATATTTACAATGATTTAATTCGTCTATTGAATACATTGTGACTGAAGTAAATAAAAAATATAGTGCAATTCATAAATGTAATAAAAAAGAGATTTTAATGAATAAGCACTTTTTCAATAAATTATTGGGCACAATGAGTATTGGGGCATTGTTGTTCAGTATGACTGCACAGGCGAATACATCATTTTTAAATGTTTCTTATGATCCAACTCGCGAATTTTATCAAGAATATAACCAAAGTTTCGGTGAGTTTTGGAAAAAACGTACTGGTCAAGACGTGCAATTTAAGCAATCTCATGGTGGATCTGGGAAACAAGCACGTGCTGTAGCAACAGGATTACAAGCAGATGTTGTGACCTTGGCACTTGCAAATGATATTGAAGAAATTGTAAAAGCAGGTTATATCAATAAAAATTGGCAAAAAGAATTTCCCAATAATTCAGCACCCTATACATCTACCATTGTTTTTTTAGTAAAAAAGGGCAATCCAAAAAATATCAAAGACTGGAATGATTTAGTCAAACCAGGTGTTGAGATCATTACCCCGAACCCAAAAACAGGTGGTGCGCCACGATGGATTTATTTATCTGCATGGGGCTATGCACTTAAACAGCCTGCCGGAAATGATGCCAAAGCTCGTGAGTTAGTCAAACGATTATACAAAAATGTCAAAGTGTTAGATTCAGGAGCCCGTGGATCACTCACGACTTTTGCTGAACGTGGAATTGGTGATGTTTTACTGTCTTGGGAAAATGAAGCGCTCTTAGCGACGCAAGGTTTGGGGCAAGATAAATTTGAAATTATTTATCCATCCATTTCAATTCTAGCTGAGCCTTCTGTTGCCATCGTAGATAAAACCGTAGATAGAAATGGGAATCGTAATCTCGCAAAAGGATATCTTAACTATCTGTATTCACCTTTGGGGCAGGAATTAGCTGCTAAACATAATTTTCGAGCACGTAATGAAAAAATCGCAGCTAAATACAGTACTAAATTTCCAAAGGTACAATTATTTACCATCGATAAAGTATTTGGTGGTTGGGCGAAAGCGCAGCAAACGCACTTTGTAAATGGCGCTATTTATGACCAAATTTCAGCAGAAAAATAATCTATTTTTAGAACTTATGTGAATGGATAGCGATATGCTATCCATTTTTAATTATAAGAAATCCATAAAATACTATATATTTGAATATAGACTGTATTTAAGATGATTTATGAATTAATTCATAATCTTGAAAGAAAAATGGTAGCAATATAACGTAAATCACATGTCTAAATTAAATTGATGAATATGATTTTATTTCATATATTTAGATTAATTATGTATATCTAGATTTTTTGACTATGAAAACTCAATTTAAAGCCTTGCTTACAGCGGGCTTACTCGCAACAGGTTTATCGTTCAGCGTATCTTCTCAAGCAGCACAACGTGATTTCCTGAATGTATCTTATGATGCGACTCGTGAATTTTATGATGAGTTTAATCAGTCATTTGGTCAATATTGGCAGTCAAGAACTGGAGTGAAAGTCAACTTTAAACAATCTCATGGTGGCTCAGGTAAACAAGCACGCTCTGTGGTTGATGGCTTGAAAGGCGACGTTGTCACTTTGGCTTTGGCAAATGATATTGAAGAGATCGTGAAATCGGGTCAAATCAATAAAGGATGGCAAAAAGAGTTCCCTTATAACTCTGCACCTTATACATCAACCATTGTTTTTATGGTGCGTAAAGGTAACCCTAAAAAAATTCAGGATTGGCAAGATCTTGTTAAGCCGGGTGTAGAAATCATCACACCAAACCCTAAAACAGGTGGACTACCACGCTGGGTATATTTATCAGCTTGGGGTTATGCACTCAAACAACCAGGTGGTAATGAAGCGAAAGCAAAAGACTTTGTTGGCAAGATGTACCATAACGTCAAAGTGATGGACTCTGCGGCGCGCGCTTCTATGACGACATTTGCTGAGCGTAAAATTGGCGATGTGTTGCTCACTTGGGAAAATGAAGCACTGGTCACTCAAAAAGCCTTGGGCAAAGATCAGTTTGATATTGTTTATCCATCTATTTCTATTTTGACAGAGCCTTCTGTTGCCATCGTTGATCGTACTGTAGATAAAAATGGCAATAAATGGTTGGCAACTGGCTATATCAACTATTTATATTCACCATTAGGTCAGGAGATGGCTGCTAAGCATTTCTATCGTCCGCGTAATGCTGAAGTGTTAGCAAAATACTCAAAACAATTTCCTAAGTTAAAAACATTCACCATTGATGAGGTTTTCGGTGGTTGGGCAAAAGCACAACAAGCACATTTTGTGAATGGTGCGATTTTTGATCAGATTTATAACAGTCGTCGTTAATATACTGAAGTAATTGAAAATTAATAAAAAAGCCTCCAAGTGAGGCTTTTTTATTTGAACATTCCAGTGAATGAAACGGTTTTGCCTATAGAAAGTAAAATTTACCTACAAAAAGTCGTTTGGAGCTTTATTAAAACAAGGTAATAATGTGCAGTTAAATTTTTAGATGTTCTGAAACGTTATTATGTCGCATATTTCTGTATTACTTCATGAAACTGTAGATGCCCTATTGGGTGGGCGTAATACAGGGATTTATGTAGATGGCACCTTTGGTCGAGGAGGTCATACTCGACTTCTCTTGTCCAAATTAGATGAACATTCTCGTGTCTATGCCTTTGATAAAGATCCGCAGGCTTTGGCTGTGGCTGCTCAGTTAGAACAAGAAGATCCAAGATTTACCATTATTCATGCAAGTTTTGCAGATATTAAAACAGCCTTAAATCAACGTGGTGTTGAAACTGTGGATGGTGTTATGGCAGATTTGGGTGTTTCATCGCCACAACTTGATCAGGCCGAACGTGGTTTCAGCTTTATGAAAGACGGTCCATTGGATATGCGAATGGACAACTCTCAAGGCCTAACTGCAGCGCAATGGTTGGTTGAAGTTGATGAAGAGCATTTAGCGAATATTATTTTTCAATATGGTGAAGAAAGATATAGCCGCCGCATTGCGAAAGCGATTAAAGCAGCAGGTTATATTGAGAGTACAAGTCAATTGGCTGAAATTGTAAAAGTTGCCCATCCGAAATGGGAAAAGAATAAGCATGCTGCGACACGTACATTCCAAGCAATTCGAATTGAAATCAATAAAGAATTAGAAGATGTGCATGCTTTTTTACCTGAAGCACTGGATATGCTTCATAATGGAGGTCGATTAGCGGTCATCAGTTTCCATTCCTTAGAAGATCGAATTATTAAACAATTTATTCAAAAAGAGTCGACTTTAGCTGAGGATGATGGTTGGGGCTTACCTCAGAAACCTAAAGAAACTCGTCGTTTGAAAAAAATTGATCGCGTACGTGCGAGTGAAGAAGAAGTGAAACAAAATCCGCGTTCTAGAAGTGCTTGGTTGCGAGTTGCAGAGCGAATAAATTTTAAAGGCGAATAATGAAAAAGGAAAAAGACGTAGAACAACAGGAACCTGTAGCAACGCCCTTGGTGCGAAAAAAAATACTGATCTATAGCATTTTAACCGCTATGGTCATGGTGAGCGCATTTATGGTGGTCTATCAGGTCTATTCTTATCGTCAAGATTTTCGTGAATTTAATACGCATATGCGTGAGCTTGAAGACATTAATGCTGAATGGGGTCGTCTACTTATTGAGCAACAGACATTTGGAGCGACTGCACAGATTGGGACACGTGCAGTGACACAATTACGTATGTATTCACCACCAACATCACAGACTGTGGTGGTTTCACTTCCTGCTGAAACCGCGAAAAATCAATAGGCACGCTGAATGGTTGATAAAAGCAAAACAAAACAAACACGTAAAAAACAGCAGCCAATTACACAGAAAAGAACCGTTGCTGTAGATATGTGGCGTTTCTATTTAATGTGGGGCTTAGTCCTGACATTTTTTGTGGTATTGGTTGCACGTGCCTTTTATGTTCAAATTGTGAATAAAGACTTTTTGCAAAATAAAGCTAACGCAAAAATTTTACGTACTGAAAAATTAAGTGCGATGCGAGGGGTTATTAGCGACCGTAATGGCGTTCCCTTGGCAATTAGTACACCAATTATGAAGGTGGTGATTGATCCTCAACATTATTTTGAAACTAAAGCAACTTTTGATGAAATTACTGAAGAGTTAAAAAAGAATCCAACCAGTCGAAAATTAAAAAATCAGTTACCACAGGAAAACCTGAATTTAGATGAGCTAGCAGATGCAGTTGGGCTGGATCGAGCTGACCTCAAAAAGCGTGTTCAAGATCGAGCTCGTTCACGTTATTTAGTATTGAAAAAAGAAGTACCACCTGCTCAAGCGGCTCTGTTAGCACAACGCAATTTTGCTGGCGTATATTCTGAAAAATCATATAAACGTTATTACCCACAACCACAACCCAACTCTCAAATCATTGGTTTAACCAATACCGAGGGAACAGGGATTGAAGGTTTGGAGATGCAGCTGAATAAGCGGCTTGCAGGGGTCAATGGCGAACAGAAAATTGTACGTGATAAGCATGGTAACCGTGTTCAAGTTCCAGAAGTTATTAAAGAAGTTGAAGCTGGGGAAAATATTACACTGAGTATTGACTCTCGACTGCAATACATTATGTATCGAGAGCTTACCGCGGTGGGTGTGGCAAATAATGCACGTTCTGCTACAGCAATTGCGGTCGATGTCAAAACCGGTGAAATTCTAGCGATGACCAGTTGGCCGTCGTATAACCCGAATGATAAAAAAAGTTTATCCAATAAAGATGCAATGCGAAATCGCGGTGCAGTTGACTCGTTTGAACCAGGTTCGACGATGAAACCATTAACGGTGGCGATGGCGCTTGAAAGTGGTAAGTACACTGCAAACTCAGTCGTTAATACCACGCCAGGGTCGATGCGTGTCGGTAATCATACAATTCGTGATACGCATAATTATGGAGCGCTTACTTTAGGTGGCATTATTCAAAAATCCTCCAACGTAGGTGTAGCGAAAATTGCCTTATCTTTGCCTTATCCGACTTTACCAACGTTCTATAAGCGTCTTGGTTTTGGACAGCGTTCGGCTGTTAAATTCCCTGGTGAAAGCCCAGGTCTGATCTTACCGTCAAGTAAATGGAATATTTCAGAAGTTGCAACCATGTCCTATGGATATGGTCTCAATGCCACGGTACTGCAATTGGCAGACGCTTATGCCATGCTGGCAAATAAAGGGAAGAAAGTCCCTTTAAGTTTGTACAAGTTGGATGAGGCTCCTCAAGGTGAACAAATGATTGATCCTAAAATTGCGGATCAAGTCTTGTTAATGATGGAGACAGCAACATTGCCAGGCGGTACAGCGACTCGTGCTCAAATACCAGGTTATCGCGTTGCAGGTAAAACGGGTACAGCACACAAATTACGTGCTGACCGTAAAGGTTATTCGACCAATGAATATCGAGCTTTATTTGCAGGTGTTGCACCTGTAAGTGATCCACGTTTGGCGATGGTCGTCGTGGTCGAAAATCCAAAAGGCACATATTACGGTGGTACTGTATCAGCACCTGTTTTCGCAAAAGTAATGCAGGAGTCGCTGAGACTGTTAAACGTACCATTGGATAAACCCTTAGATACTCCAAAATCCATTCCATAGGTGATGAATGTCGATTACATTTCAACAAATCTACGCTGTAGATCATCCAGCAGAATGGATGCAACAAGCATTTAATGGCTTCCAATTAGATAGTCGTAAAGTTGAAGCGGGACAAGTGTTTATTGCTTTGACTAGTCTTTCTCAACCTGAAAAAACTGCAGAGTATGCACAGAAGGCACTAGATCTTGGTGCTTTGGCTATTATTTCAGAACAAGATTTAGGTTTAACGCAAAGTTTGATCGTTCCGAATGTGCGTATGCTCATGGGACAATGGCAGAAAGATTATTTGCAACAGACAGAGCCAGTGAATCCACTTCGAGTCTTGGCTGTCACGGGAACCAATGGTAAAACGACCATTTCAAGGCTTGTTGCAGAGCTATTGGTGTTAAGCAAACATCCATGCGCAGTGATGGGGACGACGGGGAATGGGATTTTACCTCACCTTGAAGCATCTACACATACTACGTTGGATGCATTGCATATGCAAAATCAATTGCATGCTTATGCTCAGCAGGGGGCTAAGTTTGCTGCTATTGAAGCAAGCTCCCATGGTCTTGAACAGGGGCGTCTCAATGGAACGCCAATTGAAGTTGCTGCTTACAGTAATTTAAGTCGCGATCATTTGGATTATCACAAGACTTTAGAGGCCTATGCTGAGGCAAAATCACGCTTATTTCAGTTTGAGAGTCTTAAAGTTGCAATTATCAATATCGATGATGCTTACGCAAATATCATGCTCAAAGCGGCGGAGCAAAATCCAGCAAAACCTAAAATTTTGACTTATTCCACCACTCGACCCGCGGATTACCGTGTTGAAGAGATTCAATATAGTTTAGACGGTGTTCATTTTAAATTGGTGACCAAGACCCAAAGCTATTTAGTGAATAGTCCGTTATTAGGTCACTTTAATATTGAAAATGTTGTTGCGAGCTTAATCTCTGTTGAACAGGCGGGTTTAGATTTATCTCAGTTAGTCGCTTTAGTTCCTCAGTTAAAAGGCGCACCAGGGCGTATGCAAGTGTTGCGTGATCGAGATCGTTTGTTTGTCGTAGATTATGCCCACACTCCTGATGCATTAATTCAGGTTCTTCAAACATTAAAACGACATGTTTCACAACAATTATGGGCCGTGTTTGGGTGTGGTGGTGATCGTGATCGCGGTAAACGACCTTTAATGACACAGGCTGCTTTAGATCATGCAGATGTTGTATTGCTCACCTCAGATAATCCACGTACTGAAAACCCAGAACAAATTTTTGCTGACATGAAGGCTGGAATTGAATTTTTGGACAGAGAGGTTCATGAAATTCATGATCGTCGTGAAGCGATTAAGTTTGTAGTGAAAACAGCAAAAGCAGGTGACATTGTTGTGATTGCAGGTAAAGGCCACGAAAATTATCAAGAGATTGATGGTGTTCGTCATTGGTTTGATGATGTGGTAGAAGTCCAAGCAGCCATTAAGGGTCAGCATGCGACTGAGCCAGCATCTTATCCAGCAGACTAAGGAATCATTATGCACACATCTACTATAAGTACTGCGACACTTGTCCCATGGACTTTGTCTGATCTTGTTGCTGCTACTCAAGGGTATTGGTTGAATGATAAAAAACCGACTGGAGAAGTAAAGCGTATTTTGACAGACTCACGTCATGCGGAGTCGGGGGATGCTTTTTTAGCCCTGAAAGGTGAGCGTTTTGATGCGCATGAGTTTGTTCAACAAGTGGCTGAAAGAGGCTGTCAGATCGCGATTGTTGAGCGGCCTTTAGATATCGATATTTGTCAGTTGGTGGTAAAAGATACGAGATTAGCATTAGGTATGCTTGGTGCATTTCGTCGCGCTCAACATGCGCAATTAAAAGTTATTGCACTGACTGGTAGTAGCGGCAAAACCACCACTAAAGAAATGCTTGGAAGTATTCTTGCTCGCAAAGCACCGACATTGATCACGCGAGGTAATCTCAATAATGATCTGGGTGTGCCTATGATGCTATTGGAGCTTCGACCAGATCATGAATATGTAGTGATGGAGCTCGGAGCAAGTCATCAAGGAGAAATTGACTATACCTCGAAGCTCGTTCAACCTCATGTTGCGGGTATTATTAATATTGGTACGGCTCATCTTGGTGAGTTCGGTGGGCGTGATGGAATTTGTAAAGCAAAATCTGAAATCTACGGTCACGTTTCAGAAACTTCAATCGTGCCAGCAGCTGATGATTATGTAGATCAGATCCGTCAAAGTGTGAAAACAACAAAAACTTTAAGTTTTGGAGAAGGTGGTGATGTCTATGCTTCAGATATTCAGCTGAATCCACAAAGTGCACAATTTAAATTACATACGCCTGTAGGTGTCCAACCCGTGGATTTACCTTTTGCTGGTGAGCATAATGTTCAAAATGCTTTGGCTGCGGCTGCATTTGCATTGTCATTAAATATCAGCTTGGGTGATATTGTCACGGGTTTAGAACAAGCTGTGGGTGCAAAGGGGCGTTTGAATTTTATTCAAAAAAATGATTTTTTATTTATCGATGATACATACAATGCCAATCCGACGTCGATGCGTGCAGCGGGTGAAGTGCTTGCACAGCAAGAAGGTATTCGTGTCATGGTGATTGGGGATATTGGTGAGTTAGGTCCGACTGCTGCTCAACAACATTATTTACTCGGGCGAGATTTGGTTTCGATTCGCGGACTCAACTTTGTCGTTGCTGTTGGTGAGTTTGCACCAGCAACACAGGAAGGCGCACGTAGTACTCAGTACGGGAAAAAGTTACAAGCTTTCCTCAATCAAGAGCAAGCTCTACCATTTTTAATTAGTCTAATCGAAACACATCAACCGCAAAAAATGAGTTTCTTATTCAAAGGTTCTCGTTATACCCATATGGAAACGTTGATGGCAGATTTGATGGAGAAACTCTAAATGCTGTTATGGTTATTTGAACAACTTTCCGGCTATCACAGCTCGTTCCAAGTGGTTCGTTATTTAACATTACGTGCGCTGCTCAGTGTCTTGACAGCACTCACGATAGGCCTAGTTCTTGGTCCTGTTATGATCCGTAAGTTACAAGCTTTAAAATATGGCCAAGCGGTAAGTTCTTTCGCTCCGGAAAACCATGCCAAAAAAATGGGAACACCAACCATGGGTGGTCTCCTTATTTTGCTTTCTATTGGGATTTCAACTTTACTTTGGGCAGATCTTTCAAACCCTTATGTTTGGATTGTGCTTGGCGTGATGGTGATATTTGGCGCCGTAGGTTGGGCGGATGACTGGATTAAAATCCGTTATAAAGACAATGCAGGTTTGCCAGCGCGTAAGAAGTTTTTTTGGACATCTGTCGCTTCTTTGGGTGCAGGGATATCACTCTACGTAATTGCGACTCAGCAAACTAATCCTGTACACACTGCGAATATGTTGGATTTGCTGATCCCTTTCTTTAAAGATCTTACAATTCCTTTATCGGTAATACCTTTAGGGATCGGTTTTATCATATTCACTTATTTAGTGATTAACGGTGCGTCGAATGCTGTTAACCTGACTGACGGTTTAGATGGTCTTGCAATTATGCCAATTGTATTGGTTGCGGCGGGCCTAGGGGTGTTTGCTTATTTGGCGGGTGATGTTCGTTTTGCAAATTATTTACATATTCCCTATGTGAAATATTCATCTGAACTCGTTGTTATCTGTGCTGCAATGATAGGTGCAGGTTTAGCATTCCTTTGGTATAACGCGCATCCTGCACAAGTATTTATGGGTGATGTTGGTGCCTTGTCGCTTGGAGCGATGCTGGGAACTATTGCGGTGATGGTACGTCAGGAAATTGTATTTGCAATTATGGCGGGTGTATTTGTAGTCGAAGCAGTCTCTGTATTCTTACAAATCGGTTCGCTTCGTATGCGAAATAAACGTGTTTTCCTTATGGCGCCGTTACATCATCACTATGAAAAGAAAGGATGGCGTGAAACACAGGTGGTCATCCGTTTCTGGATTATCACAATTATGCTAGTAGTTTTAGGTCTAATGACCTTAAAATTGCGCTAAGCAAGAATCAAATGAGATCAAGTCGGCTTATGCCGACTTTTTTTCATCGCTAAAATTTTTTGGAGAAAATGATGAATCTGTTGATGTGTCCTGTTTGTCGCGAGGCATTGGCGCTTGAGGGGAAAACATGGCGCTGCAAGAGTAATCATAGTTACGATATTGCAAAGCAAGGTTATGTGAATTTGCATGTCGTACAGCATAAACATAGTAAAAATCCAGGGGATACCCCTGAGTCTGTTCAAGCTAGACGGTCGTTTTTATCAGCGGGATTTTATGCGCCATTACAGCAAGCTGTCGTTGCTAAAATCCGAGAATTACGTATTGAAAATCTTTTAGATATTGGTTGCGGTGAAGGATATTACACCAATGCAATGGAAGCTGAAGCGATACAAGTTGTGGGGGTGGATATTGCTAAAACTGCAGTTCAGGTAGCAGCAAAATTAAATCAAAATGTCACTTGGGTTGTGGGTACGGGGGCTGTGTTGCCTGTTTTAAGCGAGACCATCGATTTATGTACCAGTTTATTTAGTCCTATTCCCGAGGCGGAAATATTACGTGTATTAAAACCATCGGGGTATTTAATGGTTGTTACCCCAGGTCCACAACATTTATATAAAATGCGGGAAGCACTATTTGAAGAAGTTAAGGCACATGAGCCACATAAATTTGTAGCACAGTTGAGCGAGCACTTTGAGTTAATTGATGAAAGCTTAATTCAGGCACCATTGGTGTTGAACCAAAATGACCTAAAGTGTCTTATCGCAATGACGCCATATGCTTATAAGGCCAAACCTGAACGGCGTGAGCAATTAGAGCAAGTTGAAAAATTTGAACTGAGTGCAGAGTTTCAGATCTATATTTTAAAAAAGAAAAGTTAAAAGAAGCCCTCTTTTAGAGGGCTTTATTTTGGTTATTGAACTTGATCAATCAAATTTTCTATTGAATCTCGTTTAACTTGTGGTGTTGAATTCATATCCGGTGGTGTCGACGACGTCGGCGTTAACGGTTGATCGGTATCTGGTAGATCATCAAAATCGCGATCATTCGTTGGTGCTACCACTGGAGCAGGGCGATAAATCGGACGCGCTAAAGGTGGAGTTTTATCTTTTTGCTCATGGTTTAATGTATGTACACGACCACGTTGTTCTCGAGTTAAAGGAGCTTTTGCATTTTTATCTAAACTTACCCAAGCATATGGTGTATTGGCAAGAGACTTCTCCATAAAGTCACTCCAAATTGGAAGAGCAGCGATACCCCCATATTCACGACGACCTAGTGTAGTTGGTTGGTCGAAACCTACCCATGAAACTGCGACTAAATTGCCGTTAAAGCCAGCGAACCAAGCATCTTTTGCATCATTAGTTGTTCCTGTTTTACCTCCTAAATCACCACGACCAATTTTTAATGCTGCGCGACCAGTACCATGCTGAATTACGTCTCGTAAAATATTCGCCATATCAAATGCTGAGCTGGATTTTAAAATTCGATGTGCTTGACGATATTGGCTACGCTCTTCATCGGTTAAAGTGGGTTGCTTATCCTCTAAAGACTGATTGGTAACTTCAATAATTTCGTCGTCTGGTGTTGTTGCTTCAGCAGAGGTTGTATCTTGCTTCTGAGATTTAATACATGAAATACATGCGTATTCTGGATTGGCTTGATAAATCACTTTGCCGTAAGCATCCTCAATACGGCTAATGAAGTGAGGTTGCACGCGGAAACCGCCATTGGCAATTGCGGCATAGCCTGTTGCCATTTGCACAGGGAGTACTTGAGGTGTTCCTAATGCAATCGTGTAGTTACGTGGAATCTGATCTTCCTGCAAACCAAAATCCATAAACAATTGGCGAGTACGTTCTAGACCGACTGTTTGTAAAAGGCGAACAGAGACAGTATTACGTGACAAATATAAAGCCCGACGTAATGGAATCATCCCCAGATAGCGCCCATCAGAATTGCGTGGTGACCATTTACCAATGGTAATGGGATTATCACTAACCATGGTATGCGGCGTCATACCTCGTTCAAGTGCAAGCGAGTAGACAAATGGTTTGATAATAGAGCCAGGTTGACGCCAACCTTGCAGTGCACGGTTAAATTTCGATTGATAAAAATTATATCCACCAACGATCGCGACAATGGAACCATCATTTGGGTTAAGTGCAATTAACTGACCTTGTACACGAGGCACCTGTACCAAGGACCACATACTACGATTTTGATTTGGACGTAGACGAACAATATCTTTGACTTTTACAATTTGTGAGGCATTGCTCGGTGCACCACCCACACTATTGGCATTGCGATAGCGTCTCGCCCAAGACATGCCAGACCAAGGAACAGTGACTGATGAACCATCTTGTAAAGTTGCTTCAAAAGAATTACTTAAAACTTTAGTGACTTCAGCAGGATAGGTGTTTGCAAATGGTACAAAGTCTTTTAAGGGTTTGTCATGGGCTTCTGGGCCACGCCATCCATGACGACGGTCATAACTTTCTAAACCAACACGAACTGCTTCTTCGGCAAAGGCTTGACGATTGTAATCAATAGTGGTGTAAACCTTATATCCTGAATCGATCGCGAGATCGCCAAATTTTTTGACGAGTTCAGAACGAACCATTTCACCGACATAAGGGAATTTATTGTTAATACCGCGATCAGGCATGTCCAAAGCGATAGGCTCTGATACTGCATCTTCATATTCAATTTGACTAATATGACCCAACTGTAGCATACGACCTAAAATCCAATTGCGACGTTCTAACGCACGTTCAGGATTGGCCACAGGATTATACTTAGAGGGTGCTTTAGGTAATCCTGCAATCATTGCCATTTGGGCAATTGAAAGATCGTCTAAATTCTTGTTGTAATAAATTTTTGCTGCTGCGGCGATGCCATAAGCATTTTTACCGAGGAAAATTTTATTGACGTAGAGAGTAAGAATTTCTTCTTTTGATAATTTTTGTTCAATTTTACGTGCTAAGAAAATTTCGGTGAGTTTGCGCTTGAGAGTTCGTTCTGGGGTTAAATAATAGTTTTTTGCCACCTGCATGGTAATTGTAGAACCACCAGTTTGAATGTCAGAACCCGTGATCGATTCACTGACTGCACGTCCTAAACTTTTAAAACTAATACCGCTATGCTCAAAAAAAGAAGAGTCTTCTGCAGCTAAAAAAGCATGAATAAAATCTTGTGGGATTTGCTCATATTCAACTGGAACAGAAAGTTTGCCACCATATTCTGCGATTAATTGGTTATCTGCTGTATAAACTTGCAGCGGTTTTAATAATGGAGCCTTCTTAAAAGCAGTCATCTCTGGCAAAGATGGTGCAATATAGAGATACATTCCATAAAAGCCCATTGGAATTGTGACTAAGATAATGATAATCAGCAAAAAAAAAGGGTGAATCTGTCCACAACAAGATAGCTTTTTCATAACAAGTAAGTTTTAATAGGTGCTAAAGGCAAACTAATAGAAGGTCAGTATAGCTTCTCATTTAACAGAATGTTAGTTGAGTTATTATATCCGCAAAAAAATTAGACCAAGTGTAGTTAGTTTGTATTGTGCTGTTGTTGGGGACAAAAAAATAATAGGAATTGCATTGTGCTTAGACTATATCGTAAGCCAAATAAGGGGTTAGTGGGGGTAGATGTTAGTTCGACCTCTGTTAAGCTATTAGAGCTATCAGTTAAAAACGGTCGCTATTGGGTTGAAAGTTACGGGTTAAGTCCATTGGTTGATGGGAGTGTTGTTGAAAAAAACATCCTCAATCAGGATAACGTGGCTGATGCTTTAGAGCGCGCGATTAATATTGCAAATCCGCAATCGACGAATGCTGCTTTTGCGGTACCTACATCTATGGTGATTCACAAGGTCATCGAGATGGATGCCGACATGAGCGATGATGAGCGTGAAGTTCAGATTCGTATGGATGCTGAGCAATATATCCCATTCCCACTTGACGAAGTCAGTTTAGACTTTGAAGTGCTTCCTGAGCGATTAAACAATCCAAACAGAGTGAACGTTCTACTCGTTGCGACACGTACTGAAAACGTGGACTCTCGTATTGAAGTATTGGATTTGGTCGGCCTTACCCCAAAAGTTGCCGATGTTGAAAGCTATGCACTGGAACGTAGTTTTGAAGTCTTTGCAGATACATTGCCGATTGGTGCAAATCTTGTTGGCGTTCTTGATATTGGTCATACCATGACGACTTTATCAGTCATGCAAAATGGCAAAATTATTTACACGCGCGAACAAGTGTTTGGCGGTAAGCAATTGACTCAAGACGTGCAAAATCGTTATGGCTTATCTTATGATGAAGCTGGGCGTGCTAAAAAAGACAACACCTTACCAGATGACTTTGAAACAGAAGTTTTAATGCCATTCCTTGATGCAGTGATTCAACAAGCAGCGCGTTCATTACAGTTCTTTTTCTCTTCTTCTCAATTTAACGAGATTGATCATATTTTATTGGCGGGTGGTAATGCCAATATCCCAGGTCTTGCAAAAATGATGCAACAAAAATTGGGATATCGTGTCACTATTGCTAATCCATTTTTACAAATGGGCTTTTCTCCTCAAATCGACCTGAAAAAAATAGAAAATGATGCACCATCATTATTGGTGGCGTGTGGCTTGGCATTGAGGAGTTTTGATTAATGGCTAAAATTAATTTACTCCCTTGGCGCGAAGAGCTAAGAGAACAGCGAAAAAAGCAATTTGTTTATATCTGTATCGCAGTGGTATTACTTGCGATTTTATCGGTTTTAGCAGCTTGGTTCTTCTTGAATCATAAATTGCAAGACCAAGAACAAGCAAACCAACTTATTGTAAGCACCAATCAAAGTTTAGACGTTCAATTAAAATCCTTGGAAGGATTGCAAGAACGTCGAAATGCAGTGATTGAGCGGATGAAACTGATTCAAGGTCTTGAAGGTCAACGACCTGTTACTGTGCGTTTAGTAGATGAATTGGTACGTGTTGTTCCTGAAACGGTGTATCTGACGAAATTTACCCGTACTGGTAATAAATTTACCATCGAAGGTAAAGCAGAAAGTCCGAATGCGGTAGCAGAGTTATTACGTGGTTTAGAAGCTTCCCAGTGGTACCGAAATGCATTTATGAATTCATTCTTGGCTGCGCCAGAAGTGAAGGAAAAAGCACCAAGTTCGGTAATCCCTCGAGTTGAAGAGTCATACGGTACATTTATCGTGACTGTCGACTTGGGTGCAATTGCTCAACCGACATCAGAGATGGACGCGAATAATGTGGGAGGTGCACCATGAGTCGTAATGATTTAAATGATTTTGATTCAGATGTCACTGTACCTAAAAAGAAGTCCATGACTGTTGAAAAGTTCTTTCAGCAATTTAATACTTTGGACTCCAATAACTACGGTAGTTGGCCACTGTCTGTAAAAATTACCTGTTGGATTTTTATTTTCCTATTTGTTTGTGTTATTGGTTACTTTTTGGTGATTAAACCAAAACTTGAATCCATTGATCTTGCTAAAGCACAAGAGGCAAATTTACTGACAGAGTTTAAAGAAAAGGATTCTAAGCTCCGTAATTTGCAGCAATACCAAGCACAGTTGCAACAAATGGAAATGAATTTCAATGAGCAATTACAACAATTGCCAAAAGAAACAGAAATTCCAAGTTTAGTTGAGGACATCAACTTAACAGGTGTGAATTCAGGGCTCAAATTTAAAAATATCCGTCTCGAAAATGAAGTGGCTCAAGAATTCTTCATTGAGCAGCCAATTTCGATAGAAACGACAGGTGATTATCATTCATTTGGGCGTTTTGTGAGTGGAATTGCGTCTTTACCGCGTATCGTGACCTTACATGATTTTGTGATTACAGCGACGCCAAGTACAGATAAAAAATCTGATATTCCACTGATCAATTATTCATTAAAAGCCAAAACATATCGTTATGTTGCATCGACTGAAGATACGGTAGGTTCAGCGGTTGTTCCACCAGCTGATATGCCAGCAGGAGGACAATAATGAAATCATTTAAGCTTTTGTGCGGATTAATTATTGCAACGACTTTGGTGGGATGTGATTCGCGTATTGATGCGGTCAATCAAGAAATGGCGAATATTCGTAGCCAGCCGCCTTTACCCATAGAACCGGCACCTGTATTTAATCCAGTTCCAAATTTTCTTTACTCGGCACATCAACTTCGAAGTCCATTCTTGCCAAACTCATTGGCAACAGAGCTAAGAATCATGTCGGGTAAACGTGTTTATCCTAATTTTAATCGTCAACCACAGCCTTTAGAAAGCTATGCATTGGAAACGTTAAACTTCAAAGGAAGTTTAAAACGTAACAATGGCCAGATTCTCGCTTTGATTCAAACCCCTGATGGTGAGATTGAGCGTGTGCAACGTGGTAATTACATGGGGATGAACCAAGGGCGCATCGTGAAGATAACGCCGACTCAAATCGATCTGATTGAAATTGTTTCAGATGGTCGAGATGGTTATATCGAAAGACCGAGAAGCTTAGTGTTGCTTGGGCCTGTTGGTTAAGACGAGTTAAGGAATAACAATGAAAAAGAGTATGCAAAATTTTTGGGGTGGGGATCGACAGTATATGAACCGTTTTCTTCGTCAATTCGCTATGACCACTGTTTCTATAGCTGTTATGCAGGCAGCGGCGGCTAAAACTACGATGACCAATATTGTGCCTTTGCAGGTGCCAGGTCAAGGAACAGAAATCCGTGTCATGTTTAACGGATTACCTCCACAGCCACAGTCGTATCAATTGGAAAATCCATCTCGACTCGTTTTGGATTTTATGCAGGCAGGTCAAACACTGGCGAATACTAAAATACCTGTGTCGACCACTGAAGCAAACTCAGTGGAAGTCATTTCTAATGATCAGCGTTCACGGTTAACTGTCAATTTAACGCAGAAGGGGAGCTACACGACACGTGTTGAAGGCAATACCTTTATTTTAAAAATAAATAATCCAAACTCTGCGAAAGTGGCAACACCAGCGGCGCCAGAGGTTACACAAGCCAAAGCAGCAGAACCAGCGCCTAAAACAAGTGTTTTAAAGCCAGTCATACGTCCTAATCTGACGAATAGCGTTACACCTGTTGCGGCTACAACTGTGGCAACGACACCTGTAACGCCAACACCTGTGATTCCTGTTGCAGCACAGCAGGTATTGAAACCAACTGCACCAACGCCTACGGTTTTAAGACCTGCCGCTCCACCTGCACCAGTGGTTCGTCAGCAAGTTGCAGCACCTGTACCACCTCCAGTAGCTCCTGTTTATCAGCAGCCTGTTGCGTATACACCGCCAGCACCTGTCGCTTATCAAGCAGTACAACAAGGACTGCAAGATATTGGTTTTGAGCGCGGTAGTGCAGGTGAGGGACAAGTTGTACTGAATTTAAAAACAGCAGATACACCAGTAGATGTACAACAGCAAGGTAGCAAAGTTGTGGTGCGTTTCCTCGGTAACAAAATTCCATCGCATTTGGTGCGCCGTTTAAACGTTAATGATTTTGCGACGCCTGTCTCTACAGTAGACGCTTATAATGATAAGTCGAATGGTGTAATTTCCATTCAGTCGAGTGGTAGCTTCGAATATATGGCTTATCAAACAGATGGTAAGTTAACGATCAGTCTAAAACGCCCAGAAGAGAAAAAAGGCTTAAGCAGCCAAAATCGTACACCTAAATATACAGGTAATAAGATTTCTCTCGACTTCCAAGACATTGAAGTGCGCCGCGTATTACAATTGTTGGCTGATTTTACCGGCATTAATATGGTGACTTCGGATTCAGTTCAAGGGAATATTACATTACGCTTAAAAGATGTGCCTTGGGATCAAGCGCTTGATATTGTAATGAAAACCAAGAACTTGGATAAGCGTCGCAACGGAAACGTGATTTGGATTGCACCTGTTCCAGAATTGATTAAAGCCGAAGAAGAAGAGGCGAAAGCCATTGCACAAAGTGTGAAGTTGGCACCATTGCAAACCGAATATATTCAATTGAGCTATGCCAAAGTTGAAGATATTGAAAAGTTGATTACTGAAGGTCGTAACAGCCGTTCATCTAATGGTAATAATACAAATTCAACAACTGACCCATTGGGGGACAGTGTCGGGTCATTATTAAGTCCACGTGGTACAGTTTCAATTGATCCACGTACCAATACATTGATCATTAACGATACAGTTCAAAAAATTGATCAAATTCGCAAGATGATTGATTTATTGGATGTTTCTGTAAAACAAGTCATGATCGAAGCTCGTATTGTACGCGCGACAACAGATTTCACTAAAGAAATGGGTGTGAAATGGGGGGTAGTATCGAAAGGTGTTGCAACCAATAATGATCTTTTGGTTGGTGGTAGTGATCAAACGCTGTGGGATTTAAAATCACCAAGTGAGGATGGTCGTTATAATATTCAACGTCCTGATAACTTAAATGTGGATTTAGGTGTGGCTGGGGCTGCAGGTAAAATTGCATTTGGTTTAATCAATATGTCTGATTTTATGCTGGACCTTGAGTTATCGGCACTACAAGCTGATGGCTACGGTGAAGTTATTTCTACCCCAAAAGTTCTCACTGCTGATAAGCAACAAGCGAAAGTTGCTTCAGGTCAGGAAATCCCTTACCAAACCACTGAAACTGCAGGTGGTGCTGCAACGGCGACGACTTCCTTTAAAGAAGCGTTGTTAAGCTTAGAGGTAACACCAAGTATTACGCCTGATGGTAAAATTCAAATGAAATTGAACATTACCAGCGATTCACCAGCAGGTTACGCACAGAATGGTGAAATCATTTTGAATAAAAATCAAATTGATACCAATGTGCTTGTGAACAACGGTGAAACTGTGGTGCTAGGTGGTATTTTCGAGCAAGAAACGATTTTTAACCAAACCAAGGTACCTTTCTTTGGTGATATTCCTGCTGTTGGTCGTCTATTCCGTAAAGACAGTAAAACAGAGAATAAGCGTGAGTTATTAATCTTTGTGACACCAAGAATTGTTAATGACAGGCAAACTAGAAACAATTAATATAGTTTCAATGAAAGCAATTCAATAGGTGACTCCTTGCCAAGCAAAGAGTTTGAAACCCTACCGAATATTTATTTGGTAGGGCCCATGGGAGCTGGTAAAACAACCGTTGGTCGACATCTTGCAGATTTACTTCATCGAGAGTTTCTTGATAGTGATCATGAGATAGAAAGAAAAACTGGGGCGACCATCCCATGGATTTTTGAGAAAGAGGGTGAACAGGGATTCAGACATCGTGAATCACTGGTAATTGATGATTTAACATCAAAACAAAATTTAGTTGTTGCGACGGGTGGCGGTGCAGTTACTCAGTCGATTAATCGATCTTATCTAAAAGATCGAGGTATTGTGATTTATCTTTATACTCCCGTAGAAATACAACTTCAAAGAACCTACCGTGATAAAAATCGACCTTTATTACAAGTCGAAAATCCTGAACAGAAATTACGTGAATTATTGAATATTCGTGATCCGCTGTATCGTGAAGTTGCACATCATATTATTGAAACGAATCAAGGCGCAGCGCGTGATTTGGCACAACGTATTCTTAATGTGATTGTCGCAAAAGAATTGAATTAAATTTGTTTTATTGGCTTATAACATCATGCAAACCTTATTCGTTGAACTCGGTGAACGCCGTTATCCTATTTTCATTGGTAGTGATTTAGATCCGCAACAATTACTTGAACCCTATATTCATGGGCAACAGGTCATGATTGTCACCAATGAAACGGTTAAACCGTTGTATTTAGATCACTATGTATCAGCTGTGAAAGGTTTAGGTAAAAAAGTTGGGACATGTGTTCTACCTGATGGTGAATGTTATAAAAATATTGAACATTTGAATTTAATTTTTGATGCCTTGCTTGAGGCAGGATTTAACCGAGATTGTACAGTGCTTGCCTTGGGTGGAGGGGTGATTGGTGACATGGCTGGATTTGCATCAGCTTGTTTCCAACGCGGAGTGTATTTTATTCAAGTCCCGACCACGCTGCTATCGCAAGTCGATTCGAGCGTTGGCGGTAAAACTGGAATCAACCACTCATTAGGCAAAAACATGATTGGCGCATTCCAGCAGCCACAGGTCGTACTTGCGGATATGGCGCAACTTAAAACATTGCCTGAGCGTGAGTTATCAGCAGGTTTGGCTGAAGTCATTAAGTATGCCCTATTAGGAGATGTTGATTTTCTTGCATGGCTTGAGGAAAACATGGATGGTCTCGTTGCCCAACATCCAGAATTACTTGCTGAAGCAGTCTACCGCTCTTGTGCACACAAAGCGCGAATTGTGGCCAATGATGAGAAAGAACAGGGTGAGCGTGCATTACTGAATTTAGGTCATACCTTTGGACATGCAATTGAATCTTATCTGGGATATGGTGAGTGGTTACATGGTGAGGCTGTGGCGACGGGAATGGTGATGGCGGCAGATTTATCTTATTTAATGGGGTGGATCACAGAAGCTGACCTTGAACGTACAAAAATTATCATTCAACGTGCGAAATTACCGATAAAATGTCCTCAAATTCCACTTGATGAATTTTTGGCATATATGTCTCATGACAAAAAAGTCCTGAATGGTCAATTACGTTTAGTGCTCTTGAAGTCACTAGGGCAAGCAGTAATTACCAAAGAGTTTGATGTGGAATTAATGAAACAAGCGATTTTACGTAATCAAGCATAATCTTAGGTTTTCTCATGACGGTACGCCACTCATCCCCACGCACAGCGCAACAATATATTTGGTTGATCGGTGGCATACTGTTTTTAGTCGCATCTTTTGTATTCTGGATTTTGACTGATAGCAAAGAGTTGGTTACTCAGTCTAAGCAAATTGAAGAAACTCAAGTCCAAATTCAACCTGAAAAGGTGGCAGCAACAAATTATTTGGGCGGGCTGACTGATCAAGTGCGACCTTTGGAATTAACTGCGCGTAAAGTGGCTTCAGGAAACCATTTGCCTGAATTTAGAGGCACAAAGTTTATTCAAGACAATAAAAATAATTATTATATCGAACTATTTCGCGTTACTAATGAAGATGTAATTAAAAGTTTTCTTAATAAGCAAACTGATCGTAAACCATACATTTATTTTCGTTTGAGTGGTGAAGATCAAGTTGAACAGTACATTTTGGGTTATGGGCTGTTTATGGGGGAAGGTGCTGCCAAGACAACTTTAAATGGATTGGATTTAAAGTTACCACCTTCTGTATCGCCTAAAGTTGCTGGCTTTAATCAGTTTGTGGGTAAAGTTAATGACATGGGTTCTGAAGAACTAACAACTGCAAAATTATACGAAATTAAATTACGACCTGCAGCTGTACCATTGATTGATGAGTCCTTGCTGGTTCGTCCTAAGCCAACCCCTATGGTTGATCCTGCTAAGGCAACAACCAATGTGACTATTACAAGAAAAGATCAGTCAGGAAATGTGGTTGATGTGAGACGTTCGCAATCGAATGTTGACCCTATTTCGAGCGATAACTCAAAGAATAATACGGATAAGCGGAATCAAGAGGCTCAAATTAGTGATCCATTTAATTAAAATGGTATAAAATGGCGCAAAATTAAACGAAAGCATAATAAATTTGCACATCATTGGTGCGATAAAGTGGTTCTAATTTGGTGCCTTTTCGGTTAATAATGACAAAATAATTGAAATAAAACGCTTGCACGGAATAAATAAATATTGGCATAGATTTTGCTTTTATTGGTGCGCTGATTAAGTAAATTGTCCCTATTTTGGAGCGAAGACCTTAATTTAGTGTGCGATTTAGTCAAATTGATCTGCTTTAAATGGGTGCAAATCGTCTCGTACATTTGTGAAATTAAATCAGAAAAGACGTTCAATAACGAAAGACATACAGAATCATGTCTTTGTTTTATAAAGAAATCGTATTTGAAGAATAGATAAGTTTTGCCCAATGAGGGCCATGTTGAAGAAGGGTACGCTATGCACATGCCATCGCCTAATACTGTAGCTCCCGCTAAAGGTCTATACCAACCGGATGAGTTTAAAGATAACTGTGGTTTCGGATTAATCGCCCATATGCAAGGTGATGCAAGTCATGACTTGGTCAAGACCGCGATTCATAGTTTAAGTTGTATGACGCACCGCGGTGGTATTGCTGCAGATGGTAAGACGGGTGATGGATGTGGTCTACTGTTGGCTATGCCTAAGCAATTCTTCCGTGAAGAAGCAAAACGTTTAAGTGATATTACACTCAGTGAAATTTTTGCAGTAGGTACAGTTTTTCTTAGCCTAGATCCTGCAATTGCTGCACATGCAAAACAAGTGCTGACTAAAGAAATCGAATCAGAAGGTTTGCGTGTAATTGCATGGCGCTTAGTGCCAACCAATAATGAAGCATTAGGCTCAATTGCGATGCAGTCTTTGCCAGCTTTTGAACAAGTAATTGTTAACTGTCCAATGGGTGTTGAAGAAGTTGAGTTTAACCGTAAGTTATTCTTGGCTCGACGTCGTGCTGAACAAAAATTAAGTCAAGATAGTTCATTCTACGTTACAACACTTTGTTCAACTGTGATCTCTTATAAAGGCTTAATGATGCCTGAAGCGATTGCAGATTTTTATACAGATTTAGCTGATCCACGTTTGGAATCTCACATTGTGGTGTTCCATCAGCGTTTCTCAACCAATACATTACCGCGTTGGCCATTGGCACAACCTTTCCGTTACTTAGCGCACAATGGTGAAATTAATACCATTACAGCAAACCGTAACTGGGCGATGGCACGTACACCAAAGTTTGAAAACCCGCTCTTGCCAGGTTTAACCGAGCTTAACCCAATCGTAAACCGTACTGGCTCTGACTCTTCAAGTTTAGATAACATGCTCGAGATCTTGGTTGGTGGAGGTATGGATTTATTCCGTGCACTACGCATGCTCGTTCCACCAGCATGGCAAAACGTTGAAACTTTAGATGCTGATTTGCGTGCATTCTATGAGTTTAACTCTAAACATATGGAAGCATGGGATGGGCCAGCAGGTCTTGTGATTCAAGATGGTCGCCATGCGATTTGTATGCTGGATCGTAATGGTTTACGTCCTGCACGTTGGGTAATTACTAAGAATGGTTACATCACACTTGCATCAGAAATTGGTGTCTGGGGTTATGAACCAGAAGATGTGGTCTCTAAAGGTCGTGTTGGACCAGGTCAGATCTTAGTCATTGACACTTTCACTGGTAAATTGCTGGATACTAAAGACGTCAGTAATCATCTGAAAAAAATGCGTCCTTATCGTCAATGGTTGCGTGAAAATTCAGTGCGTATCCAAGGCAGCCCAGAGCTAGAAGAATATCTATGTGATCAAGGCTTAAAAGGCGATGCTTTAAAAGCAGCACAAAAAATGTTTATGGTGACATTTGAAGAGCGAGATCAGTTATTACGTCCAATCGCTGAAAGTGGTCAAGAAGCGGTAGGTTCGATGGGCGATGATACGCCGATGGCAGTATTGTCTCGTCAAGTACGCCATGTAACAGATTACTTCCGTCAACAATTTGCTCAGGTAACTAACCCACCAATCGATCCATTACGTGAATCGATCGTAATGTCTTTAGAAACATGTTTGGGTCGTGAACAAAATGTATTTGAACAAGGTCCAGAGCATGCGGATCGATTAATTATTTCAAGTCCTGTACTGTCAAACTCTAAAATGCATCAAATTCGCACTTTAGGTCGTAAGGGCTACGAGATTGCAGATATTGATCTAAACTATGCAGAGACTGAAGGTCTAGAAGCCGCGATTACACGTATTTGTGAAGAAGCAGCGCAAGCAATTCGTGATGGCAAAACCCTATTGGTGATTTCTGATAAGAAAATCCGTGAAGGGTTCTTACCAGCTAATGCAGCGATGGTAACGGGTGCTATCCACCATTACCTCATCCATGCAGGTTTACGTACAGATGCAAACATTATTGTTGAAACAGCTTTAGCGCGTGATCCACACCAATTTGCCGTAATGCTTGGCTTTGGCGCAACAGCAATTTACCCATATCTTGCATATGACGTCATTAATGATTTAATTGCGAAAGGTGAGTTGTTAGGTGATCCGATTCATGCACAAGCGAATTTCCGTAAAGGGATCGAAAAAGGATTGCTGAAAGTCCTTTCAAAAATGGGTATTTCGACTGTTGCTTCATATCGTGGTGGACAATTATTTGAAGCTGTCGGTTTATCTGAAGAAGTTGTTAATAAATGCTTCACAGGTGTTCCAAGCCGTATTAAAGGTGCAACTTTTGTTGATCTTGAAAATGATTTGAAAAAATTAGCAGAAACCGCTTGGAAATCACGTAAGCCAATTGAGCAAGGTGGTTTGCTGAAATTTGTATTTGATAAGGAATATCACGCTTTTAATCCTGATGTAATTAATGCTCTACATAAATCTGTACGTTCTGGGAAATATGAAGATTTCAAAGAATATGCTGAGCTTGTAAATAATCGTCCAGTGGCAACCATTCGTGATTTATTTAAACTCAAAACAGAAAATTCAATTCCACTGGATCAAGTTGAATCTGTAGAAGCGATTCTTCCGCGTTTTGACTCTGCAGGGATGTCTTTAGGGGCATTATCACCAGAAGCACATGAAGCGATTGCCATTGCAATGAATACAATTGGTGGTCGTTCGAACTCAGGTGAGGGTGGTGAAGATCCAGCGCGTTACGGCACAATCCGGAACTCAAAAATCAAACAAATCGCATCAGGTCGTTTTGGTGTAACGCCTGCTTACTTAACTTCTGCAGAAGTACTGCAAATTAAAGTGGCACAAGGTGCAAAACCGGGTGAAGGTGGTCAGTTGCCAGGTGGTAAAGTGAATGGCTTAATTGCACGTTTACGCTACTCTGTACCGGGTGTGACATTAATTTCTCCACCACCGCACCACGATATTTATTCAATCGAAGATTTATCGCAGTTAATTTTTGATTTAAAACAAGTTAACCCTCAAGCGATGGTCTCTGTAAAACTGGTATCTGAGCCAGGTGTGGGGACGATTGCTGCGGGTGTTGCAAAAGCCTATGCTGACTTTATTACCATCTCTGGTTATGACGGTGGTACAGCAGCATCGCCATTGTCTTCGATTCATCATGCGGGTTCGCCATGGGAGCTTGGTCTTTCTGAAGCGCATCAAGCCCTTCGTGTAAATGATTTGCGTGGTAAAGTTCGCGTTCAAACGGATGGTGGTTTAAAAACGGGTCTAGATGTCGTGAAAGCAGCTATTTTAGGTGCGGAAAGCTTCGGTTTTGGTTCTACACCAATGATTGCGTTGGGTTGTAAATACCTCCGTATCTGCCACTTAAATAACTGTGCGACTGGTGTAGCGACTCAGCAAGATCATTTGCGTCAAGAGCACTATATCGGCGAACCACAAATGCTCATTAACTTCTTCACCTTTATTGCAGAAGAAACACGTGAGTGGTTGGCTGCATTAGGTGTATCAAGTTTGAAAGACTTGATTGGTCGTACCGACTTACTAGAAATGCTACCTGGTGAAACAGATAAGCACGCTCACCTAGATTTAAGTGCTTTACTTGAATCACATCCAGCTGCTGAAGGCAAAGCTCAATATTGCGAAGTCGAAGGAAATGCACCATTTGATAAAGGTGTTTTGGCTGAGTCTATGATTGCAGAAATATTGCCTGCGATTGAAGCTGGTACAGGTGGTGAATACAGTTTTAGCATTGGTAACTGTGACCGTTCTATTGGGGCACGTGTTTCAGGCGAGATCGCTCGTCGCTATGGTAACTTAAGTATGGAAGCACACCCTGTTAAAGTGAATTTGACAGGTACTGCTGGACAATCACTTGGTGTATGGAATGCGGGTGGTCTGCATATCAAGCTTGAAGGTGATGCGAATGACTATGTGGGTAAAGGTATGGCGGGTGGTCGTATCTCAATTTTCCCACCGAAGGGTTCTCCATTTCAAACACAAGAAACAGCGATCATTGGTAACACATGTTTATATGGTGCAACAGGCGGTAAATTATTTGCTGCAGGTACAGCTGGTGAACGTTTTGCTGTTCGTAACTCAGGTGCGTTTGCGGTGATTGAGGGTGCTGGAGATCACTGTTGTGAATATATGACAGGTGGTATTGTGACGGTACTGGGTAAAGTTGGTCATAACTTCGGTGCAGGTATGACAGGTGGTTTTGCTTATGTACTTGATTTAGATAATGACTTTGTTGATCATTATAACCACGAGTTGATCGAGCTTAATCGTATTTCGACCGAATCAATGGAAGAACATAAAGAGTTCTTAAGCCGCATTTTAGATGAGCATATTAAGGAAACTGGTAGTGCTTGGGCGTACAAGATCCGTAACGAGTTTGATTTCTACAGCCGTAAATTCTGGTTGGTGAAACCAAAAGCTGCAAACTTGCAGACTTTATTAAAAACAACTCAAGCTGATCCTCAATAATTCCACTACTGCAGATATATAGGCAGATGCAGCTGAACTAACAATAGACTGCATCTACCCACGGAGAGAGATATGGCAGAACGCCTTAATAATGACTTTCAATTCCTGGATGTCGCACGCCAAGATCCAGAGAAAAAAGATCTCAACGTCCGCAAAGCTGAGTTTGTGGAAATTTATAAACCCTTTACAGCTGAAGTTGCGAAAAACCAAACACATCGCTGTTTAGGTTGTGGTAACCCTTACTGTGAATGGAAATGTCCAGTACATAACTATATTCCAAACTGGTTAAAACTGATTGCTGAAGGTCGTATTTTTCAAGCAGCAGAGCTTTGCCACCAAACCAATACTCTACCGGAGGTGTGTGGTCGAGTTTGTCCTCAAGACCGTTTGTGTGAAGGTGCATGTACACTAAATGATGGGTTTGGTGCGGTGACCATTGGAAATGCTGAAAAGTATATTAATGATACGGCATTTGCATTGGGCTGGCGTCCTGACATGTCTCATGTCAAATGGACAGATAAAAAAGTCGCGATTATTGGTGCAGGTCCTGCAGGTCTAGGTTGTGCGGACATTTTGGTGCGCAATGGTGTTAAACCTGTCGTATTTGATAAGCGCCCAGAAATTGGTGGTTTGCTGACCTTTGGTATTCCTGAATTTAAGATGGAAAAGGACGTGATGAAACGTC
The DNA here is from genome assembly GCF_056779935.1 of Acinetobacter sp. ANC_7512. Lineage (NCBI taxonomy): Bacteria > Pseudomonadati > Pseudomonadota > Gammaproteobacteria > Moraxellales > Moraxellaceae > Acinetobacter > Acinetobacter sp. ANC_7512. The sequence goes on from NZ_JBWYIX010000006.1 coordinate 121,658, forward strand.
GTCGTGAAATCTTTACAGGCATGGGGATTGAATTCCGTTTAAATACAGAAATTGGCACAGACATCACTATTGATCAATTGCTTGCTGATTATGACGCTGTCTTCATGGGTATGGGAACATACACATACATGAAAGGTGGTTTCGCAGGTGAAGATTTGGAAGGTGTTTATGATGCGCTTGATTTCTTAATTGCCAATGTGAATCGTTGCCAAGGTTGGGAGAAAGATCCTTCAGAATTTATCAGTGTGGAAGGTAAGAAAGTTATTGTACTCGGTGGCGGTGATACTGCTATGGACTGTAACCGTACTTCAATCCGCCAAGGTGCAACATCTGTCACTTGTGCATACCGCCGCGATGAAGAAAACATGCCAGGTTCACGCCGTGAAGTTAAAAATGCGCGAGAAGAAGGTGTTGAATTTCAGTTCAATCGTCAGCCGATCGAAATCGTGGGTGAGAATGGAAAGGTCACAGGTGTTAAATTTGTGACGACTCAACTCAGTGAGCCTGATAGTCGTGGTCGTCGCAGTCCTGAACCGATCCCAGGTTCAGAGGAAATCTTACCTGCTGATGCAGTGCTGTTGGCCTTTGGTTTCCGTACAAGCCCTGCAGAATGGTTTAATGATGTAAGTATTAATTTAGATGGTTCAGGTCGTGTCGTTGCTCCTGAGCATCAACAATACAAGTTCCAAACTTCTAATCCGAAAATCTTTGCCGGTGGAGATATGGTGCGTGGTTCTGACTTGGTCGTAACTGCGATTTGGGAAGGACGTCAGGCTGCTGAAGGTATTTTAGATTATCTTGATGTTTAAACGAAAACATGCCTTACAAAAAATCCTACTTCGGTAGGATTTTTCATTTATATGCATGACTTGTTTGACAATCTCTTGTTGAATATTCAAAAGTATCCAATTCAAGAACTATCTTAAGAATCATGTAATTAAATTAAAAAAGAGAATGGAGTTGTAATTTAATTTGCGACTTTATTGGCAAAAAATATAATTTATTTGTCTGTGTGGTTATTTTTGCAATATTAAATCTGATTTATTCTGACAGTATGAATAAGAAATGCTATATCCATATAGGCTCTAAAATGACAACTACACAAATCGCCAAAGATAAATCTTATTTAAATCGTCCAAAAGCGATTGGGATTACCGTACGACGTTTAAATTATAATCCTAAAGCCATACGACGCCATTTTTTCGCGAATTCTCCTGTCATGTCACACTTGTTGACGGCACTTTCTTCTACCTTTCCAATTGGTGAACAATTCTTTGTTCATAGTGTTCGTAATGTACGAGATAAAGTGAAAGATGAAAAATTACAAGCGCAGATTGCAGCATTTATTGGTCAAGAAGCGATGCATTCAAAAGCACATGCGGAATTTAATGACGCTTGGCGCCGTGATGATTATCAACTTGACAACTTTCAAGCATGGTTAGCGCGACGCGATGAATTTATTCGTACTACCCATCCAAAATTGCAGTTAGCAATTACCTGTGCTTTTGAGCATTTTACAGCGTTATTGGGTGGTTATATTCTTCGTCATCCTGAAGTCCTGTCAACCTTAGATGAAGATGCAACTAAGCTTTGGGTGTGGCATGCTATTGAAGAAATTGAACATCGAGCAGTTGCATTTGATGTCTATCAAGCGGTATACAAAGATACCAAAGTGCGCCGCAATATTATGCGTAGCGTAACCACAGGTTTCGCGAGTCTTACATTTTATTCAGCGACTCGATTATTTTGGCAAGATCGTCGAAAAAGCTTACCTAAGGTCAGTGGAAACTTATATGGTATTTACCTGATTTCTAAAATGATGATCGAGCTAATTCCAGAATATTTATCATATTACAAAGAAGATTTTCATCCTTCTGAAATTGACTATACGGATATCGTGAATCATTGGAAGGCAAAATTAGCTGAAGAATATCAAGTGGAAGGCTTCCAAGAGCATCCCCAACCTGTACTATATAGCTAACAAAAAAAACCTAGCGAAAGCTAGGTTTTTTTATTACTTAGATGAGTCTTGATTAAACTGACGCATTCTTCTTTGGCGCTGCCAAGGGAGAGGGCGGTCTAGTGCTTCGGGGACATCGCCTGATGTAGAGCGTAAACGTAAATGTAATGCAGCTTGTGCAATTAAATTTGCCGATACAGGCGCCGTAATAAAGGCAAGTAATGTAATCAGTAGTTCAGCAAACCCAAAGCGACTATGAAAAGCTGAATAAATCATAGCTGCTATTAAAAAACTACCTAAGCCTAGTGTGCTCGACTTTGTAGGGGCATGCAGACGCATGAACAGATCGGGTAACTTTACGATTCCAATTCCACCTACAAGGGTAAAGAAGGCACCGGTAAGAAGGAAGAATGAAACTAAGATTTCCATGATGAGCTGAGTATTCATATTGTTCTCCTAGTCCACCACATGGCCTGTCGTAAAATAACGAGCCAATGCTGCTGTGGATACGAATCCAAGCATTGCCACCAACAATGCACCTTCGAACAATGAAGTACTTGCCCAAAAAATTCCAAGTACCACGACCAAGCAGGTTGCATTCAGAAATAAAGTATCTAGTGCGAGTAGTCGATCTACCATAGAAGGACCAATGACTAAACGTATTAAGCAGAGCAGCATTGAAATCGTAATTCCAATCAAACTAATTCCCAATGCATAAAGTAAGATCGTCATGCTGAATCTCCTTGTTTCACATGGAAAATCGCCATAAGTGGTGCTTCATAGCGTTGTTTGATTTCCAAAATATCAGCTTCGGGATCATCTGAGTTAATTGAATGAACCAAAATGTCACCGCGTTCTTGGTCGATTCCAGCACTTACTGTGCCAGGTGTAGTCGTAATGATCATTGCCAATAAGCTGTTGACCTGATCATGATCAGTATCTAATGGAACACGATACCACTTGGGATGAAGACGGTCAGTTGGTCCAAGCACTTGCTTAGCGACACGGATATTACTGATGATAATGTCCCAAAGTACGACCAAAATTAATTTGCACGCTAAATCCCAATGAATATTGGGTGTGCGAACGATAAAAGGTTGTACCAATTTTGGGATGACTAAACCAATCACAATGGCAACTAAAATATCAAAAAACTGAGCGCTTTGTGCCAGCATTAGCCAACTTATTCCCACAATCACAGAAACAAAAGGATGCGGTAAAACTCGATCGAGTAGAGAACTTTGTTGTTTCATTTATTGCTCCATCGGTTGAAGTTTAGATTGAACTTCTTCAGGCTGAAGCTGATTCAATTCTTGCTCTTTAATTTGACGTTGCTTGTACTCAGAGATATGTTCTCCTTCGAGTGCCTTCTCGCTTACGATATGTGGAATATAATGCGCATTTTGGTCTGCAAACTCTCCGCCGTATTTTGTTTCTGGAAGATAATTGGGATCAAATGGTTGTACACTAATTACTTCACCACGTTCATCCATTTTTAAAACAGCAGTAATATATTGTTCTGAATCATTTAACTGATTTGCAGTTTGTTGAATATACTGTGTGACTGGATGAGCAAATATCACATAAGCGATTAAACTTATAATAAAGACAAAAATTGTGGTGTCATTACGTGGAGGTGCCTTGCTTGGTAACTTTTGATATTCATGATAAGACTCTTGATTAGGGTCATTTTCTGGTACAGTTGAACGCCATAAAATAACGAATCCTAAACGAGTGAAAGCTATGATACTAAGCAAGCTCACAATCAGAATGACAATAATAATGAGCAATTGATAGCTAGATACAGAGGCCGCTTGAAGGATAAATACTTTTCCAAAGAATCCACTGAAGGGTGGAAGCCCTGCCATCATGAGTGCAATAATGAAGAAGCAAATCGAAACTAGCGTCTGCTGTTTCATGATTGGTGCGATTTTTAGATGATCTTTGAATGCACCACGCTGCGAAGTAATCCAACCGCATAGCAAGTAGAATGCAGCGGCAATAATCGTACTATGCACGAGGTAATATAGCGCTGCAGCCCAAGCATCTGCAGTCATCAGAGAAAGGGCGATTGCAATCGTTCCTATAGACGATAGGATCATGAAACCAACAAAACGACGCATTCGCTCTGCACCAATCGCACCAATTACACCATAAATAGTCGTAATTAAACCAATTGGAAGCAGCCAAGTGCTGAGAATTTCTCGCGAAAGCTCATCGGTGAATACGGTTCCATTCACACGTAAAATGGCATAGATACCCACTTTGGTCATGATGGTGAATAATGCGGCTACAGGGGTCGTGGCGACGGCATAAGTTTTAGGTAGCCATAGTCCGACAGGGAGGATTGCAGCCTTGATACCAAAGACTACAAACAGCATTAATCCGCCTGCAACTGCCATATTGTACTGATCACCTTCAAGTGTACGTACAATTCGACCCACATCAGCCATATTCAGGCTACCAGTATTACCATAAATCATCCCTAAGCCAATCAAAAAGAATGCAGACGCTAATAGGTTGATCGTTACATAGTGAATACCAAGTTGGAAACGTGCTTTGCCTTGACCATGTAGAAGCAATACATATGAAGCCATCAACAGCACTTCAAAGAAAACAAACAAGTTAAATAAGTCGCCTGTTAGAAATGCACCACATAATCCCATGAGTAAAAAATGGCTCATTGCATGGAAATAGCGTCCACGTTCATCCCATTCTTTACTTGCAAACCAAATAATTGGTGTCGCAAGAGCATAGGTGAGCACGAGCATAAAGGCTGCCAAACGATCTAGTACAAGTACAATGCCAAAAGGAGCTGACCACTCGCTTAAACTATACACATAGATCTGACCAGAGTTCGCCTGAATTAAGTAAATGATTGCAGTCGCTAAACCAAGAAAAACCGATGTTAAACTGATTCCACGACGCCAAGGTTGACGCCAGTCATGCGCTAAAGATCCTGAACCTGGATTACCCAATAGCACTAAAATAAATGCAGTAAATGTCGGAATTAAAATACTTAAAATTGGCGAGTGGGTGAGCCATAAATCATAAAAATTCATCATTAAGGCTCATCCTCTCTTGGGTCTGTATTGATTATTTCTTCTTTAGAGTCAACATGATCAGTACCCGATTCATAACGACTTCTCAATGCTAGTTGCACGATAAAAGCAGTTGTGGCAAAACCGATTACAATTGCGGTCAAAACTAATGCTTGAGGTAATGGATCTGTAACTTGAGTGGCATTGGTTAAAATCGCAGGTGAATTTAATTGAATCCGCCCCATTGCGAAGAGAAATAAATTGACTGCATACCCTATCATGGCCAAGCCTAGTACCACAGGGAAAGTGCGGGCACGTAAAATCAGATAAATACCAGTGGCAACCAATAATCCAATAGCGGAGGCGAGTAAAAATTCTAAACTAATCATTCTTTACTCCTTCGGTACAGGGCCGGTGATGCTTGAGTTGCGTGAGTCGCCTAAAACGGAAATCATGAGCATTGTTGCACCAACGACTGTGACATAGACACCAACATCAAATGCTGCAGCAGATGGCAAATGCATTTTTCCGAGAATGATCGGCTCTACATAAATATGAGCACTGGTCAGGAATGGTCGACCCCAGAACCACGCAGCGACCCCAGTCAGACCAGCAATAGTTAAGCCAGTACCAATCCAAATTTCATAAAGACGCCCAGACTTTGCTCGTAAGAGTTGTTCAGTGTGATCTTGACCTAGTGCAATGTACTGAATCACAAGCGCCATTGATGTAATGAGACCTGCGATAAAGCCACCCCCTGGAAGATTATGTCCGCGTAAGAAAATATATAAGCTGACGACTAAGGCAATCGGAAGGACCCAAGATGCGGTCATTCGGAACATCAACGGTGATGGATTAAAGCGATAGGTTAAGCCTTGTGTAATGGTCGTACCATGAGCACGCATTCCATCCATTAAACACAGTGTCCCAATCGCAGCAATACCCAGTACTGTGATTTCACCAAAGGTATCAAATCCACGGAAATCGACTAAAATTACGTTCACAATATTTGAACCACCACCGAGCGGTAGAGATTGTTGAACAAAGAACCATGAGATTGAATTGTGATCACGCGTCAGAATCATCCAAGTGATCCACCCGATTCCTAGACCTCCGATGATTGCAATCACCGCATCTTTCCAACGACGAGTGCGTGAAGATTCATAAGGTGTGAGTTGCGGTAAGAGGGATAGACTCATAAGAAGTAAAACAGTTGTGACAACATCGACTGTGATTTGTGTAAGTGCCAGGTCTGGTGCTGACATCGTAACAAAGACCATCGTTACGACAAGACCAATGGCTCCACTGATGAGAACGGCTTTAATGCGTTCATGGTGAAACCAAAGCATCATCCAGCACGCTGAAAACAGTAATAACCAAAGCACGATTGCAACCAATGGTGCATGCGTCAGTTCGCGTGTACCTGCATAAATACCTTGACCAATGAGAGGCATGGAGACTAAAGCAACAGCAAAAATTAATATCCACAATAAATAGTTTTGTAGAGAACCTGTTTCTGTTGCTCTTTTTAATTTTCGCGAATTTAAGAGCAAATGTTTGAGAAAGAGATCAAACAGGACTTTACCTTGAAGTTTGCCAAGTATTGGATCAAGGTCAATGTCACGAATTCTACTGTTCTTCGCAAGACTAAAATAAAAAATAATACCGCCAATCAATGCAATCGCACTCATCAATAAAGGCACGTTAAAGCCATGCCAGATTGCTAGATGTACGCCTTCAAAAGCTGGAAGGTTGGTGCTTGCTCGTGCACCAGCATTGACGATATCGCCTACTAAGAGCGCTGGTAATAGACCAACTGCAATACATAATGTAGCTAATAAAATTGCAGGTGCACGCATACCAATTGGTGGTTCATGCGCATCTTTATTTGGAAGCGCTTTGCCTAAATCACCATCAAAAAATACGCCATGAACTAAACGAACAGAATACGCGACAGCAAACAGACCCGCGAGTGTTGCAATAATTGCTGCGAAGACACCTATACCACCTGAGAGATTCGCTAATAGTTCAGTAAAGAACATTTCTTTAGATAAGAATCCATTGGTCAGTGGTACACCAGCCATTGAGGCTGCTGTGATCATGGTTAAAGTCGCTGTAAATGGAAGTAACTGCCATACCCCACTGAGTTTTCTTAAATCACGGGTACCTGTTTCATGGTCGATAATGCCGGCGATCATGAATAATGCTGCTTTAAAGGTCGCATGGTTAATGATATGAAAAATAGCTGCAGCCACAGCGAGTGGTGAACCAATCCCAAGTAAGCAAACGATCAAGCCTAAATGACTAATGGTGGAGTAGGCAAGCAAACCTTTCAGATCTTCCTTAAAAATGGCAAAGAACGCGGCCATACATAAGGTAAATAAACCAATGAATGTGACGAGGTTATGATACAAAGCAGAACCAACAAAGATCGGCATTAAGCGCGCCAGTAAGAAAATTCCGGCTTTCACCATTGTCGCTGAATGCAAATAAGCTGACACGGGTGTTGGAGCAGCCATTGCATTTGGCAACCAAAAATGGAAAGGGAATTGAGCACTTTTGGTGAATGCACCTAAAAGAATAAGGAGCAAGGCTGGCACAAATAAATGACTCGATTGAATCTGCGCCGTCATATTGAGGATTTGATCAATTTGATATGTGCCAGTGATTTGACCTAAGAGAATAAAACCACCGAGCATGGCTAAACCACCCATACCCGTGATGGTTAAGGCCATTCTTGAGCCACGCTGTGCTGCTTCGTAGTTACTCCAATAACCCACTAAAAGAAATGACGAAATACTGGTCATTTCCCAAAAGACAAGAAGAATAAGTAAATTATTAGAAAGTGAAATGCCGAGCATGGCGGCCATGAACAGCATCAGTAAGAAATATAGCTTACTTAGAGAGTTTTTATGATTTAAATAATAATAAGCATAAATATAAATGAGCGTCCCAATCCCTGTAATAAGGAGGGAGAAGATCAAGCCTAATGCATCAAGTCTAAAGCTTAAGTCGATACCAAACTGTGGTAACCATGACCAATGTTCAGAGAGGACTTGACCTTGAAAGACGTCTTTGGCTTGAGTCAGCAACAAGATAAAACTTGTTAAGCTGACTCCAATTGCCCCTAATGCTGTCGCCCCGCGAGAGATTTTTTGCAGCCAGAGGACAAGAAAAGTGCCAAGTATTAATGGTAACAATATAATAATCGGTAGCACACTCGTATCCATAGAGTTGTAGGTCGGAACCTATGATGAGTTTTATCTTTCAAAAGCTTGAGGATGGCAAAGAGTCATCCAACTACTAAAACTTTGAAAGCCGAACGAATTTTAAAAACAAAAACAAGTTGTGTTGCGCAACTTGGAAAGCTAATGCAAAGAAATAGACATTTTTTGATTAAAAAATGAATGAGTAGATTTTATTACATGTATAAAATTACATCAAACTTTTTAGCTACACAATTCAGAATTATAGCGAAAAAAAGCTTAAATTTCTGTTTAAATTGAGTGAGTCATACCCGATTAATTCATCTAATTCCAATCAATTAGGGTGATGAAATACTCGATAAATCTCCAGCTTGGAGATACTCAATAAAGCGCTGTTTTTCTGACAATGATAAATTTTTGAAGTATTCAAACAAACGCAAGCCATCAAGCGTATCAGTAGATCGACTCACTTCAGTGATTTGATCATCTTGTAAATCATTAGCCATGAGTTGAGCAAATAGTTCATCATATTGTTCCCTGATGTGGTTTTGTTCTACTTCAACAATTTTTCGATTTTCTAACTTAAAATGTTGTACATCTACTTCATTGTTTAAAATCAATTCAGAGCATGCAGATGCGATAATTTGAATTTGTGGGAATGCTTCATGCAAACGGCTGAGTACGTTTTGCACAAAATCTTCATCTAGTTGAGCATCAATATTGTCAATTAATAGAATGCCTTCACCATCAAGGCATGGGTCAATACTATGAGGATTCAGGAGACAAAGTCGTCTGACAATATCACCTACTAAACACAACCATTGACGATACGAATTAGATAATTGCGAAAAAGGAATTTCTTGACCATTTTGCACCAGCATCAATTGGATCTTGGGCGTGTATTCAATATAAATGTCACTGATCGATGGGAATAATGTATGGATGGCTTTCTTGAGTGCTTTGAGTGATGGTAGTTGCATCTCTGCTTCAAGATTTAATAATTTTGCAACTAAATCCTCTTGGTCATGATGAGAAGATAATTTTTGTTTGGTTTGAATTTTTTGAAAAACTTGTGCTAATCGTGCATTTTCAATGTCACTAATTTCACGAAACCATTCGAAGAACCGAGCAAAGGTTGTATAAGGGAGTGCAGCAAGTTCATAGGCTGCGTGCGTTTGTAATACAGCAGGATTATTTTTGCTTAGCAAATTCACTTCGTTGATAAAACGATCAGAAGGATAGTAGGCCACCATAGGCATGCCTTGAGCAGGATCTTGTTTTATCGCTTGTTGATAAAGATGAACGAGTGCTTCTAATTGAGTCGTTAGTGCTTTACTATGACCTACACCTTTACTGGTTAATGTTTTATAGAGTTGCCATTCGCACAAACCCTCTTCATTATGTTGCACAGTCGCAGCCTGTTCAATAGATCCAATATCAGTGGGATATTGAACACAAATATCTATTTTGGCTTGAATGTGTTTGTGCTTAATATCAGAATCAAGCATAACTACACCAGCAGTTCTTAAATCTTTGGCACGTGCAGCAAACCACGTTAAAGCTTGATAAATATTTTTAATAATCGCAGTTTTACCAGAGGCCTGATCACCTAAAATAATAGATATTGGACGTTGAGTTGGATCAAATTTAATTTTTATATCTGAAAAATGATAACAGTGACGTAACTGAATAGATTGAACTTTCATATTTTGCCTGCAACTTATCGTAGGGGATTATGCTGTTGCTTTCGTTTTAATCGTGGATTTAAGTTTGAGTTGTTGTATTAAATCATAAATATGATGAATATTTAAGCTGCTTTTTGCTCGTGTACATGCAACATAAAGTAAACGTAATTCTTCATCGCTAATTTTATGTTCTAGTCCATTAATTTTAAATTGGTAATCATCTTCTAAATGCACGCGATTCCACTCTAAACCTTTGGCTTTATGAGCGGTTGAGATTACATAGTCCGCTTGTTCAATGGGTGTGATTTTGGCAAGAGCTCGTTTGAGTGGATCTGTACCATGTTCATCAACCAATTTAACCAAAGGCTTGATGTCACTACCATCATTTGTTTCACAATATTCATGCACATCATGCCAAGAGTTGAACCAAGCTAACTCTGGAACGTCCGTTACTCTTTTACCTTGTTTAAGTAAGCTTGCAGCATCAACAAAGCGATTTAATTTCGCATGATCGGCTTGTAGGCTCACTTTGTCTCCTTGAACTAACCCTGAGAGTAAAAGTTCCATCGCGCGTGCGTTAGTACGGCACAAAATCGCATCTCGCATTTTGGTATGAGGCTTGTTGACGACTTTTGATTGGAGTTCGGGGTTGCCAATCAATGGAACAGTCTCATTGAGTGCGCCTAATAAGTGATTAGCAACTTCAGCAATATCATTACCAAAACGGAAGGAAGTGGTTAGGCGCGATTCGGGTAAAGGCATTTGTTGCATCGCATTGACTGCCCCACGCCATGCATAAATTTGTTGATGTGCATCGCCGACATAGATGACTTGCGTACTTTTTTGTTTGAGTAAAATCCCCAGCATTAGGGGGTCAGCATCCTGTGCTTCATCAAACAATACATAGTCTGCGGGTATAAAAGGATCTGATAAAGCCCATAATTTGAGATAGATATCATGCCCAATGCCAGCCTGATGATTAGGGTCGATTGATTCTAACCAACGACGTTCGACTGCAGGATAAAGGTGTTGCTGTAATACCGCAATATCGTCAGCATGTAGCCAACTTGGTGCTTGAATGTGGCGGGGTGCAGGATATTGCGAGCTTGTTGAACAGAAATAACTGACAGCATTTGCAACTAAGCCCGCCAAACGACTAGGCATGAGCGCATATTTTTCGTAACGCCCCCCCATGAGTCGGCGTAATGTGATGGGTTGCAAACGGTATTCTTTGGCAATAAAGCTCGGGCTCAAGCGCGGGAGTCTAAGTTTATCTGTCACTCCACGTGGAACGCTTCGAAATGCTAAAGAGTGGAATGTACGACAATCCACGCGCTGATGAAATTTTTGTTGAGCCTCGCTGGCAATCGCTTTGTTAAAGGCAAGATACATACCGCGACGCTGTTGCATCGCATCACTGACTAATTTAAGCGTTGTTGTTTTACCTGTACCTGCATAGGCAATCACTTTGAAGGATTGACCAGATTGCGCTTGTTGAATCGCAATTTCTTGTTCTAAGGTAGGTTTGACAATGACAGACACAGGTTAATAAATCTTCAATGGTTTTAAAAATGATCAGTGAGTATAGCAAGAATTTACAAAGGGGAGAGTTCTATCTTCTTCTTTTTGGATGGGGAGTCTTCGGCGACTTAAAAAGCCGAATTAAATAAAAAAGCCATGTTTGAACATGGCTTTATAAGAGTAAATTAATGCGTGCGATTCGCTTTTTCAACAAGTCCTGATAGACCCTGACGTCGTGCAAGCTCATTTAAAACGAGTTGAATATCAAGATCGAAGTAACCCAGCATGACTATGGTATGGAACCAAACATCAGCAACTTCATAAATTAAATCATTTTGGTGATCCAGCGTCGCTTCTTGTTTGAAATCTTTAGCAGCAATTACCGTTTCAAAACTTTCTTCACCAATTTTTTCTAATATTTTATTGAGACCTTTATGATAAAGCTTTGCCACATAAGAAGAGTCAGGATCTGCAGATTTACGTTCTGCCATCATTTGACCAAGATAATGTAATACATCGACTTGCTCAGCTTGAGCTGTTGATGCATTCATCACTTTACTATGCGCATTCTCAGACTTTTCGCCATAAATTTGGTTCGGATCTTTCAATTGAGCGTCTACAATTTCCCAACCGTTTGATGTTAAGCGGCGATAAAAACATGATTCACGTCCCGTATGGCAAGCAATGCCACCATGTTGCTCAATTTGAAGAACGATCACATCAGCATCACAATCTAAACGAATTTCATGCACAGTTTGGAAGTGACCTGATTCTTCGCCTTTATGCCACAATTTGCTGCGTGAACGAGAGTAGTAAACAGCTTGATTTTTTTCTGCTGTAAGTGCCAAAGACTCACGATTCATCCAAGCCACCATCAACACTCGACCTGTTTGATGATGCTGAGCAATGGCAGGGATTAAACCTTGTTCGTTAAATTTTACTTCATCGAGCCATTGCGTATTGTTCATAAGGATTTCACCAGAATTAAATGAGACACTACAAAATTGTAGGTCATTAGTTTAAGCGAATAAATCTTTGTAGGGGAGAGTAGAAATTAATTTATTTAAGATCTTGCATGTATTCTTCAAAGTTTTGCTTATGGATCATTTCTAGGAATGCATCCCCTAATCGTTGACTTTCAGCTACAGACTGTTTCCAAAGCTCGATTCGTTTTTTTTGATCAAGCCCTTTCAGTGTGAAATCTTTGCGATCAGGAAGACGTCCTAAAGGAAGTGATCTTAAATAAGACTCAGAGGGTGAAATCAATACGGTTCGTGCTTGATATTCAGCATTAGATCTACGTTTTTTGAGGAACTTATCGAACCAACCTGGTGTTATTTGATCTGTAAAATGAGGGTAGAGGACAATCCCATGACTCGGTAAAGGTAGATCAATATGATAATCGATTAGCCCGCCATCACGATAAGCAGCGACATCTGCACCTTCGATATTTCTGACCGCCGGCATCACAAATGGAATGGATGCAGATGCCATTAACCAATCTTCTAAATTTTTTTCAGTCAACGCATAATCAAGATGTTCGAATTCATTTTTGATGAGTGAAAGTCGTGAAGCGTTGTGTGGTTGGGCAATTGTACGTTGCATGAAGTGCCCAATTTTAGCTCTCGAAAAAGTATTGAGACCGATAATGCCAGCAACTGCACGGGCAAGCATAAGAGGATGATCACTTTGAAATTTTTTCGATGACTTTACTGACAAAATAGCCAAATGGTAGTCGGGATGATCAATAATTTGATTGGTTTTACCTTGAAGGAGGGCTTTAAGCATGCCGCGACAGACGTCTCCAACTTCAAGAATATTCATCTTAGGTTGAAATTCAAGATGGGTATATAAGTCTGCTAATTTGGATGTGCCTGCTTGTGCACCATGCGCTGCAATACTTGCAAAACGCCAACTCCCAATGGATGAGCCTATTAAAGTTCGCTTTTTCGGTGCTTGAGCAAAGAACTCACCAAAAACAGCTAGGTCCAATCCTTGAATTCCAATACCTTTGGGACCACCTGCTGCTCCAGGAACAAAATCAACCGCACTGGCTTGTAGACCTTGTTCTTGAATGATCTGTTTTGCTTTATAACCTACATGAATATTCAAGCAAGGTTGAGTGGTCTTGAGGATATGTGTCATAAGCAATTCAGCGACTAAAACCTATTGAGGTAGCAAGTTTTGACATGAGATAGTGAACTTATTTCACCATACGCCAAATGGCAATAAAGGATGCCAATACAATTAAAATCATGGAAATAAACCATGGTGCGATCACAGCGATTGAGAGCAGAATTGCGATTACACTTCCGAAAATCCAACTACGCTTTTGCTGATGCTCCATTTGCAAGCGCAGCGTTTGAAGTTCATTCAATTGTTTAGCATGCCATGCAGACTGATTTTTTAAACCGTTAAGACTGTCAATCAGTAAAGTCGGTAAATCCTGAGCGCCCAATAACAAGTCTGGGATTTTTTGTCCTAATTCTTTAATATTTTTTTGAGGATTCATTTGGGCTTTAACCCAATCCGTTAGAATTGGCTTTGCTAACTTCCAAATATCTAATTCAGGATAAAGGTCTGTACCTAAGCCTTCAACATGTACTAAGGTTTTAAGCAATAACATCAGTTGTGGTGGAATTTCTAGATGAAAACGTCGAGCGATGTCCATCACTTGGATCAATATGCCTGCGAAATCTAACTCATGCATCGGTTTCGAAACCATAGGTCCTACTGTACGACGCATTTCACGTGCTAAAGCATCTTGATCCGTGCCTGGTGGAATCCAACCTGCTTGATGCACAATCTGAATCAATTGCATGAAATCACTGTTCATGACTGCCAGCAACATACGTGCTATTGTCATTTGATCATGCTTGGAAAGCTCGCCCATGATGGCGCAATCGAGCGCAATAAATCTTGGATTTTGCGGATTAATCGTTTCTACGAAAACATTACCCGGATGCATATCTGCATGGAAAAAATTATCGCGAAACACTTGAGTAAAGAAGATTGTTAAGCCTTTTTCTGCTAAGTCTGCACGATTCATTCCTAAACGATCAAAGGTCGCAGTATCTGATATAGGCACACCGGTGATGCGCTCTGCCACCATCACATCCAGACTATCCATATACACTTCAGGCACATACATCATGCTTGAGCCAGTAAAATAATGGCGCATACGTCGTGTATTTTCGGCTTCAAGAGTCAAGTCGAGTTCATTTAAAATGATTTGACGATAATCTTGAATAATTTCTGATAGATGTAAAGCACGGGCAGCTTCTAGCCTTTTTTCTAAATAGTGACCAAGCCATTCTAAAATTTCAAAATCTTGAATAATTTGAGCACGTATATTCGGGCGAGTTACTTTCACGACAACTTCACGACCATTGTGAAGAGCAGCGGTATGTACTTGAGCAATTGAAGCAGCAGCTAGCGGCTTATCATCGAAGCGCGCAAATAATGTGGAAACATCTGCTTTAAGCGAATCTTGAATTCTTTGCTTAGCCACTCCAAGATCGAAAGGTTTAACACGATCTTGTAATAACACCAATTGTTGTAATATTTCTGGTGGAATTAGATCGCGACGCGTAGAGAGGAGCTGCCCTAATTTAATTGCGAGTGGCCCCATTTCTTCTAAAGCTTCTTTAAGCTTTAAAGGATTTTTACGTTCTCGACTAGAAAGTGCAGCAGGATGCAAACGTATAAGATTCAGCAGGGGGCGAACCTTTGCAGGAATATCTTCCGCAGGTACCAACGTGTCGAGTCTATAGTGCGCAGCTATACGCCAAAGTTCGATTAAACGTCTAATGTGCGGAATCATATATGCAATTACCTGAAATCTACGAAGGGTTAAATTTTGATTTTAAAAGCTGAATTTTTGCTTCTAGTCGATCAATATCTTGATTAAGCTGGCGAGTTCCGTGGAGAAGATCGTCCATTTGCCAACGTGGTGCGAATAGTCCAGTATCTTCTTTTAAAAAGTCTTCCGCAAAAAAAAGATGAGATTGAAGTGACTTAATTAAATGTTGTGGTGCTAATTGAACTTTGCCGATTTGACTTGCAAGATTAGGTCCGATCCAATCACTCAATTGCGAAGCGAGGTCTGGCTCAGCATTTTGTATAAGTTTTTGAATGTCTTGCAGAAGGCGATAGTCACCTTGAACGGGGATATTGCCAATGTCATCTGCTAGAAATAGTTTGCACAAGTCGACCACATTATTAACATGCAATGTGGAGTCTGCTTCAGTAATCGTGTGAGCTTGCTCCCAAGGCCGCTGTTCGAAAATAGAGGGTTGAGTGCTATGACCTGTTACTGTTGGTTCTAAACGAACTTTATTTTCATCAAAAAACACATCAACGGAAAGCTGTGGCGCATCGATCACAACACGAAGCATTTTCCCTTGTAATTGGTTAAATTGGATACGAGTAATCGCATCCAAATTAATCCAATGATGTATGGTTTTTTCAACTGCACCCAGTGCTAAGATTGACCACATGACGAAGTGCTACCTGCGGTTAGAGTTTAAAACCACGGTGAACTGCAACAATACCACCTGTTAAATTGTGATAATCGCAGTTTTGGAAGCCCGCATTTTCCATCATGCTTTTCAATGTGCGTTGGTCTGGGTGCATACGAATTGATTCAGCAAGATATTTATAGCTTTCAGCATCATTTGCCACAATTTTACCCATGATTGGTAAAGCAGTGAATGAGTACAAATCATAGAGTTTTGAGAAAGGCTCAAAGACTGGTTTTGAAAACTCTAATACAAGTAAGCGACCACCTGGTTTAAGTACACGATACATTGCTGCAAGTGCTGCATCTTTGTCTGTTACATTACGTAGACCAAAACTGATGGTGAGTAAATCAAAACTGTTGTCTTCGAAAGGCTCGAGGGTTTCAGCATTCGCCAGTACAAAATCAACGTTGGTACAACCCGCGTCGATCAGACGGTCGCGACCTACATTCAGCATGGATTCATTAATATCAGATAATACAACATGCCCAGTAGCACCAACTTCACGGCTAAATACTTTCGCTAAATCACCAGTACCACCAGCGATATCTAAAACGCGTTGCCCACGGCGAACGCCAGACATATTAATGGCAAAACGTTTCCACAAACGATGAATACCAAATGACATTAAGTCATTCATAATGTCGTATTTTGCGGCAACTGAATGGAAAACTTCAGCGACTTTTTGCGCTTTCTCTTCAGAATTTACGGTTTTATAACCGAAGTGTGTCGTTGGTCCAACGTTTCCAGTATTCGCACCACGTGGCAAATTATATTTCGGTACTGAAGAATGTACTGGCGTATCTGTCAGTTGCTCTTGTAGTGATTGTTGCTGACCTTGAGGTGCGCCAGTTGGTAATGGATCTGTTAAAAAAGGACTCACGTTGTCTTTATTATTTGCCGGCTCAACCTGAGCATGAGGCTGTTGATTTTCATTAGACATTCGAGTCACTCCTGAACACAAATAATATTAAATCTGAATTAAACTGCATAATGACAGATTCTTCAGTTTTTTTCAGTCTAGATTATGCAATTGATATGAATAATATACAGAATTAAAGCGAAGTTTCATCCATGAAATGAGAAGATGTTCTTTTATTTTCGATATTCTGACCAGACGCTTTTACGCTTTTTCGGCTGATCAGAATCTTGGCTGATGAATTTTAATTAAGCGATTTGGAAGGGATTTTCTTTCCCTGTGTGGACATTATTCACGATGATTCGCTCTTTTTCTGTAAAACTCCGAATGAAGGTCGCAGCCGATTTCATTGGTTTCATAGCGACAAAGCCTTCACCAATAAAGTCATACATCAGTTCAAAATTATATTTGCTTGCTGCACCTTTACACATTTTAAACGCTGTGTGCATGATGAATGAACGCATGTATTTGTCCAGACTCAGACCGAGCTCATCCAACAGATTGAGTTGTTCATGGCGCGCTTGCTCTTGATCTAAAGCCACTAGAGTTTCACGCATCATTTCATCAGTAATGGGTTGGTCTTTTGGATAATGTTGGAGTAAATACTGTGCAACTTGTTCATCCAGTTGCATCGCCAAGACCGCCAGTCCTACAGATTTTAACCCAGTTTTAATGGCATTTTCTGGAATGATTTTTTCAGCTTTGTGTGCGTATTTTAGTAAACGTTCGATTTGCAATGCTAGGTCATCAAATTCAGGGCCACCATAAAGACGGTTAATAAAATATTGAGCCATCAGCTTATTTTTGTCTTCAGCGAATAACTCAGCATGTGTGTGAAGTATGCGCTGTTTTAGCCAATTTTGAGCATCATTTAACCTTTGTTTAAGTGCCGGATCCTGATGATAATTGAGTTGTTTGTATTGTTCTAAAAGTTGATCTAATGCAGCAAGTTTGGACATGTTCTAGCTCAATTAAAAGGACTGAAAAAAGCATAATAGGTTGGATTGCGCTCGACTATGACTGTTGAAATCTAAAATAAAACCTTTCAGGTCAGTCATGGATGAAAAGACAATTGCAATAAATTGTACCTGAAGATTTAAGTTGATACTGTTCCTTGCGTATACTGTCGAAAATACAATAATTTTGAGTGGGCTATGTCTGAACCAAAACAACAATTTGATAAAAATACTGATCAACCCGAAGATAAGAACAAAATATTTGATGCAGATCAGATCAATTTAGACTTAATTGAAGCGCAATATGCTCTCAAAGATACACGTGGTAAGAAAAATGCCAAAAGCTTAGTGGTGTTGGTAAGTGGCATTGAGTTAGCAGGTAAAGGAGAATCGGTTAAGCAATTAAGAGAATGGGTTGATCCACGATATTTGAAAGTCAAAGCTGACCCTCCTCACCTTATTCAGCCGAATATCCCATATTGGCAACCTTATGCACGTTATATTCCTGCTGAAGGACAAATGATCGTCATGTTTGGAAATTGGTATAGTGATCTTTTAGCCACATCCTTACATGTTTCAAAACCATTTGATGAAACCATGTTCGAAAATTATTTGCAGCAAATGCAAAGCTTTGAGCAGGATTTAAAAAATAATCATGTTGATGTCGTGAAAGTTTGGTTTGATTTATCGTGGAAATCATTACAGAAGCGTTTAGATAAAATTGAACCTTCGGAGCAGCGTTGGCATAAATTGCATGGGCTGGATTGGCGCAATAAAAAACAATATGAAAATGTACAACGATTGCGTCAAAAATTTACCCAAGACTGGGTCATTATCGATTGTGAAGATGAAGTATGTCGTGATCAGAAATTCGCAGAAGTTGTATTAGCGCGACTGAAAGATTTGCCAAATCATCCTCAAAAAATGCGCCAAAAATGGCATCAAGCGGATATCCCAGAAATTTTAACGTCCCCCAATGAAGCAGTACTTGAAAAAGATCAGTATAAGGCTGAACTCAAGAAACTGACCAAGAAGGTCGCTGAAGCATTACGCGCAGAAGGACAAAAAACGGTGATCGTTTTTGAGGGGATGGATGCCGCAGGTAAAGGTGGTGCGATCAAGCGTATTGTGAAAAAGCTCGATCCAAGAGAATATGGAATTTATAACATTTCTGCGCCCGAAAAGTATGAATTGGCGCGGCCTTATCTCTGGCGTTTTTGGAATAAACTGCTTGAAGATGAAAAAATCTCGATTTTCGATCGCTCTTGGTACGGTCGTGTATTGGTGGAAAGAGTTGAAGGTTTTGCAACGGATGTAGAGTGGAAACGTGCATATGATGAGATTAATCGCTTTGAAAAAGATCTAGTAGATACGCAAACAGTAGTCATTAAGTTTTGGTTGGCCATCAGTCAAGAAGAGCAAGCCAATCGTTTCAAAGCACGAGAGGAAACACCGCATAAGCGTTTTAAAATTACGGCTGAAGACTGGCGTAATCGCAAACGTTGGGATGATTATTTATTGGCTGCAGCAGACATGCTCAATCGAACCAATACCGAAGATGCGCCGTGGTATATCATTGCTACCAATGATAAATATACTGCACGCCTTGAGATTTTGAAGGCAATTTTGAAACAATTAAAAGTAGACGCCTAGAACTGGTGAGAGATATAAATAAAGCCCTGTAAGGGCTTTATTTATACGTCTAAGGATTTTATTTGTTAAGCGTATTTCACAACATTTGCTTGTTGTTTTTGTTGAATGCTTTTGGCAAGTTTATAGCTTTCTTCAACATGAGCCTCAGCCACTTTTTTCATGACAATATAACCCAAGCTAGCTGCAATAATTGAACCGCCCAATGGAATAAACTTAGTCACTTGCTTGGTCAACACTTTGGCTGCCATATTGTTCAGCGAAGCTTTAGCGGCAGTACGAGCCACGACTAGACCAGAAAACTCGAAACCGCGTTTGCGTAGTTCGTTCCAATGGATTTTTTTGGTTTGAGGATCAAAAACGCTGATCTGTTCAGGAGCTAAGCCAAAGCGAGCATTAATTTCTGGAATTAAAATTGACAACATACCTACGTCAATCACAACATCTAAAAAGGGCACAGGAATGACAGCAACACCTGCTGAAACATAAGAGCGTTTTTTGACGAGATCAAGACATTCATCTCGAATTTGTTCTAAATTTAAATTTGGGTCGATTGTTTCTGGAATTTTATCAATTTTCATTTATTTATCACCTAATCAAAGTCTATGGTTCTCGATCCATCACATGATGAACATAGCGCGAGATGAAAGTTTTATTAAAGTCATAAAGTAAAAGTGACATAGTCAGATTAAGATGTATAGTAATTTATGTTTATGATTTTGTTCACACAACTTCATAACGTGTACGTTGTATGGTGAAAGGGACCTTATGGGAATTCATGTAATTCAAAGTCAGCGCATTGAAGTTTTGGTACAAGGCATCATCACGACTCAAAAGCGTCCCACGAACAACCCATTTGCAGTCCTACAGCAACAACATTTTGTGGTGCCTTCTGCGGCAATGCAAGAGTGGTTAACCCAACGGTTATCTGAGCACCAAGGCATCAGTGCAAATACATTTTTCCATCAACGTATTCGTGGCTTTCAATGGTATGCCTACCAGCAAATTTTGAGTGACAAAGATAAAGTACGTAAAGCGAATATTCCACGTCTGATTATGAAGTGGCGTATTTTCCAAGCGCTCAAACCTTTTATACAGCGTGCGCATAATCAGCTTGAGGTTGAACATCCTTTATTCCCATTAATCACACGTATCTATGACAGCGCAGCACGTATTGAACAGTCAAATGAACAATATCGAAAAAAAATGAGCATGTTGTATTGGGTGTCTGATCAAGTGTCAAAATTGTTCAGCAATTACATGATTTATCGAGCAGATTGTCGCCGAGCATGTGAATATGATTGTCGTTGTCCTGAAAATTGGATTCAGGTATGGGGGCGTAATGAAGCACTCAATATTGAACAACAATTACAATATCTAAACGATCAAGATTCCAGTTTTAAATTTTCGCAGGCACAACAATTAGAGGCTTGGCAACGTTGGTTATGGCTCAATATTTTTCATGAAGACTTTGTTGAAATGGAAAGTATTGATCATGATTTTTGGGGTGTACTTCGTGATGAACAGCAACAGAAAATAGCCCTCAAAAAACTACCACAGCAACTGATCGTTTTTACACTCTTGGATTTACCACCAAGTCAATTACAGTTTTTGCGCCGTTTGGGTCAGTACATTGATGTGTTGATTTTGCATTACAATCCCTCACAAGAATATTGGGCGGATAGTGTCGATCCGAATTGGAAAAAACAATATGACTTAAAGCTCAAAGAGCGATATATCGAAAAGTTTCAGCAAAAGCATCAAAGAAAACCAGCTGATAATGAAGTTGAGCAGTTTTTTGAGAATTTTAGTCTGAGCTTTAATGGGCTGGCACGTGAGTCCAGACATCCCTTATTAACACGAATGGGCAAGCAGGCACGTGATCACTTTTCTCTGTTGTCTAACCTTTCCTCTGGTGATGAGGGGCAATGGATAGATGCTTTTGTGGATGAGGCACCGCAACATTTACTGAGCCAATTGCAATCAGATATTTTACATTTGGTTGAACCTCAAGCTCAAAGTTATGTATTAGATCCAGCAGACGATTCAATCCACATTCATGTTTGTCATTCCGCTGTACGACAGCTTGAAGTCTTAAAAGATCAATTGACCCGATGGCTTGCTCAGTCAACAGCAGAAGCACCACGCCGTCCGAGTGATATTTTAGTTCTTGCGCCTGATCTGAAGCAAATTGAGCCTTTGATACGGAGTGTGTTTCCGCAAAAAAATACTGCAACAGGTGTTTATCTGCCAGTAAAGCTAGCTGGTATCACGCAGTTAGATACAGTATTGGCATGGCGTTCAGTGTTAGGGCGAATTGAACTGATACAAAGTCGATTTACCATTGATGATTTTGCTGATTGGTTGAACTTAGCAGCGACCCAGGTGAGATATTGCTTAGACATTAACGGGGCTGAGCGCATCTTATCGTTGTTGAGACAAGCGGGATTTCGACGAGGTTTGGATGAGCAACATTTGCAAAAAACATTGGCGGAGTATGATCAAGACTATCGGTTCAGTTTTAAGTATGCCTTAGATCGTTTGGCGCTGGGTGTGGCTGTTCCAGTTCATGCGATGTTTCAGGAGACCTTAAGTTCTCATGTAGTGGACTCGGGTGATTTTCACTTAATTGCCACGCTCATTGAAATATATAAGCACTTTGTAGAGCGTCGAGATTGGCTCACGACGATTGAAATCGAAAATGATCAAGAGACGTCAGAGCATGTTGAATTTTGGCTCAATCGTTTAATTTTAGAAGTTAATGAGTTTGAAAGCGCTGGTGTAAGCTCGTTAGAGATGATTAAAGAGATTATTCAAAAGCAAATAAGAATGCTAACGCTGGCAAATTTCTATGAAGAACATGATCAAGCCATTCTTAAAAACATACGTTTGCCTTTGAGCTATATTCTGACTGAAATCCAAAGCACCCTTGAATCGCAACTTGATTATGCATTGCCAACTGGACAAATTACATTTAGTCAAATTGGTTTGATTCGGCCAATACCGTATAAGTTAATTGTCATGATGAATTTAGATGGCGGGAAGTTTCCAAATCGGGAGAGCCATTTACCTTTTGATTTAATGGATTTACTCAAGCCAATGATTGGTGATCGATCACGTTTAGATGATGATCAAGGTGCTTTTTTAGACGCTTTGTTATTGGCCAAAGATAATCTCTGGCTATTCTATAATGGTTTTGATGTAGCCGATGGTGAAGTGCGAGATCCATCAAGTAGTGTTCAGGAATTGCTCCAACATCTCGCGTGGATCATAAAAACATCAGATCAATCTTCCTCGAATCCTCTCATTGATATAGATGGCATTCAAGTTCATCAAAATTTGAGCACACTCTATACGGTGCATCCTTTGCAACCCTTTGATCCTGATGGTTTTCAGCAACAGCATCAGCGCTATGACGATGAATGGTATGCCGTGGCTTCTAACCTCAATCGTCAGGATCAACGTGGTCATAGAGCGGCTTGGATTAATACCTCGCTTGAATTGAATCAGGACATTATGGTCTTGGACGCTGAACAATGGATCAAAGATATTTGTTTTCCTGCGCGTCTTTATTTAAAAACCGTAGGCGTATCTAATTTAAAGGATCAGGATTTACCTGAGGTGAATGAGCCGCTGTTATTAGATGGATTAGCACGATACTCTATTCGTGACTTTTTACAACAGCAGCCTAATGTTTCGAAGCTTCAGACTGAATTACTCAGTGACCAGCTTCCTGTCGGTAAATTACAAGAAGTCAGTTTGAAAATGAGTCTGTTAGAACATCAGCAGTTATTAAAAAGGCAAAAGTACTATATTGATGAGCCGACCAAAATCACTCAGCGCGTCATAGCAATAGATGATATACATCTTCAAGTGACCGTTCCTCAAGGGGATGAGACGAGTTGGGTGAGTGTTTCAACATCCAGTGCACGCGCACAACGACGAGCACATGTGTGGTTAGAATACTTACTTTGGTTAAGTTATCGAGACTTACCAGATCACCTTGCAACTGAAATGCAGCGCATCCAAATCTTTAGCGATAAAACCATCATGTGTACTGGCCTGACGACGAAACAAGCTCAGGATATGCTTTCCCAATGGATTCATGCATATAAACAAGCTCAGATAGAGCCTCTCGTTTTACCTGCAGCATTGCTGATGAAACTTGCGGTAGATGGAAAAGCATTAGAATGGGTCACTGATGAAGAGGGTCATCAGCAGTTAAACAACTTCGATAAGCTATTAAATGAGTGGAATAAAAGCGATGCCTTTCTGAGTTATAGTTTAAATGGCAGCGAAGAAAGTCATTTGCACCGAGATTGGCAGTATATTTTACAAGATTTAGATGCTGAACACCTATTAAAACAAGCGTGTGATCAGTTTGCTTATGTCTTATATCAGCCGATATATATGTATCAATCGGAGGCTGAAATATGAGTCAAAAGCCTATAGTCTCATATCAGCCAATTGTGGATATGCATTTCACTGGATTGCATTGGATTGAGGCTTCTGCGGGGACTGGAAAAACGTATACGCTCTCCAGCCTCATGGTCAGAATTTTATTAGAAGAATATTTACCAAAGCAGATTATTGCGACGACATTTACACGCAAAGCAGCGGCTGAATTGAAAAGTCGAATTCGTGCACGTTTAATCGAGGTACTTGGACTTTTAGAGTCATGTCGTGAGCTAACTCAAGATCAAGTTCAGGCGCGTGCAAAATTAGAATCAGATATTTTATATCAAGTGATTTTAAATCAATTTTCTGGCTTGATTGCACATGCATGTGCACGTTTAAAATTGGTGATAGATCAGCTTGAAGAACTCTTTGTTGGGACCTTGGATAGCTTTAGCCAAAAGCTTCTTCGTGAATTTGCATTTGAGAGCGGTAAAATTGAACGAATGCAAATCACCAATGATGCAAAACAATATACGGTTCAGTTAATTCATGATGAATTACGGGCATGGATTCAACAGCAGCCTCAATCAACTGTAGATTATTTGCTGCTTAAGAAAAAAATTAAGTCACAAGATGCTTATATCGATTTAATTGAAACGAGTTTGAATTTTTCCTCTGCTTATTTCAAAGCAGTGCCAGCGCCGACCATAGATGTAGACGCTTTCAGAACTCATGCAGAGCGCTTCATACAGATCGAGCTTGAAACGCTAGATTCATTAACAGACTTTTATGATCCTGAAGGGCAGTATTATGCTGTAGTCGCAAAGAAGTGGCGCGATCAAGATAAATTAAAAATGACACTCACGCAGTTGTTGCCTGAATTCCTTGATCAAGTTAAATCCCAAGGCATTGAAGTCATTTTTGCGTCGCATCTCAGCACTCATCTTAGTCAGTTGAATGAATTAAGAAAAAAAGTTCTCAACAAATGTCCCGTCGATGTTTTGGCGGCATTTGAGCAACATCCTATTATTGTTGAACTTGCTGAGTTTTTTAAACAGTTTGACAAGCTCAACCAACAACTCGAGCATTTGGAGAGTTATTTACAATATTATTTAGCACAACAAGTAAAACAACGTTTGCCAGAGTTGTTACAGCAAAAATCAGAAACCACATTTTCACAGCAAATTCGAACTTTGGCCGAAGCACTGCAGGGAGCGCAAGGTCAGGAGTTTGCAAAGTACGTTCACGCGCGTTACCCACTTATTTTAGTGGATGAGTTTCAGGATACCAACCAAGATCAAGATGATATGTTGGCGCAGATTTGGAGACATCCAAGTCGTGTGAAGCAGGGTTGTATGATTATGGTGGGAGACCGTAAGCAAGCGATCTACGGTTTCCGCGGTGGAGACATGCTCACGTTCCTAAAAGCATATCAAGATGTTGAAACTAAAGCAGGGCGTTTTTACCAACTTGTGCATAATCATCGCTCAGTGAAACCATTGGTCGAAGTCGTCGATGCATTGTTTCAACAACAAATGGATTTTGGTGAACAAGTTGAATATACGCCTGTTACAGCAGGTACTCGATCGCATCCATTATTGATCCAATCCGGTTTAGAAAATTATGCTCCGCTTCGTTGGGTTCAAGTAAATGATAAGGAACACGAGTTAGAGCAGGTTGCTTGGAAGATACTGGATCTGCTCAATCAGGCTGCCCAAAGTCAGCTATATTTCGAAAAGCAGGGGCAACGTATTGAGCTTCAGGCAGATGATATCGCTGTTTTGTCTCGTAACAATCCTGATTTAGATAAAGTTCATCATCACTTATTGATGTTAGGCATTCCTGTAAATCGACCTTCACGAAAAAGTGTCTTCAAAAGTGGAATTGCTCGAGATGTTGGTGCAATTTTGACAGCCATCATGAATCCATTTGATGAAGCTAAATTAAAGAGAGCTTTACTTACACGATTGATGGGTTTTAATTTACATCGTTTTTTGCAACTTCAAATTCAAGCAGATGGCTTAAGTTTATTTATCACGAAATTTGAAGAAATTCGTGAAATGTGGATGGGCCAAGGCTTTTTAACAGCATGGCAAAGTTTCCTCACAGAATTCAAAGTTTGGACAAACTTGGTTGAGCAATTCAGCTATGACAATGAACGCGAAGTGGTCAATCTACGACACATTTCAGAGTTGTTGAGCCAAAACAGTGATGAGTTAAGAGGTATGCATACCCTTTATCATTGGTATATGCGGCAGCTTTCAAATCCGATGGAAAGAGAGTGGGAAATTGAAAGACAGTTGAGTAATCAAGCGGGCGTTCACCTTTTAACTATTCACCAATCTAAAGGATTGGAGTTTAAGATTGTATTCTTGCTTGGCGCAGATCGTAAACTGTCAGATCGAAGCGAACTTAACTTTTCAATTCGTGAAGTGCAGGATCATGGAACTGGAAAGTCCGTCGCACAACGTGTCGTGGCGTTAAAGCGTGAAGAATTATTGGAACCATTAGAGGTTGAGCAACATGACCAACGTGCTTTGGCAGAGCATCGACGATTATGGTATGTGGCCTTAACTCGAGCACAACACCGCGTTTATTCAATGATGAGTGATCAAAAAGGGCAATCTATTTATGGTTTGGCGTTTTGGCGTGGTCATGGTGCGAACCAATTTCAGCATGCTTTCAGTTTAGATGAGCCATGTTTAGAGCAATGCCCTGAGAAAGTAATCGCAAAAAAAGAACATCATACTGTTCAAATGATTGCGCAGAAATATCCTCAAGTTCATTTTTATCCTAGAGCCAAAACCAGTTTTAGTTATCTCGCACAACATTTGAGTCATCAACAAATTAAAGATCGTATGGCGGCTCAAGATATGATTGAACATCATGCGAGTGATGAGGTCAATGCTGTGACGCTCGTGACTCCATATCAATTTGAGGATTTGGATCATCAACAACCTTTGAGTTGGATTCGTGCTCATTTTCCGATGGGAACATTAGCTGGAAATTTCCTACATGAAATTTTTGAACATATCGATTTTCAAGATCGCCGAGATTGGACATTAGAAATTCGCCGCCGTTTTAAAAATGCCTATTCGAGTTTATGGGAGCAATTATTCGCTAAATTTCAATCAGATTTTCCTCAACATCATGATGCCGAGCAACATCTGTTAGAAATGATGGCTGAATGGTTAGCAGAGGTTTTAGAGACACCTATTCAACCTGAATTTCGACTCAAACAATTAGTACCTGAAGCACATTTGGCTGAATTTCCATTCTATTTGGCTTTAGCAGACCGAATATTTGGTATTCAGCGTATTCAGCAATTATTTTTAGAGTTTGGGCTTAATATGCCCGAATTCAATGCTGCAAATTCAGCACGTTACCTCAATGGTTCAATTGACTTGGTTTATTATGATGGGAAGCGCTATCACATTGCCGACTATAAGAGTAATTATCTCGGAAATCATGTGGAAGACTATTCAGCTCAAGCTATTCAGCTGAGCATGACGCATGCAAGTTATTGGCTACAAGCAGCCCTATATTTGGTGGCATTACATCGCTATTTAAGTATTCATATTGATGACTACAACATCGATCGAGATCTTGGTGGTGCCAGTTATTTATATTTACGTGGGATGAATGGCACTGACCAATATGGATTTAATTATTGGCGTCCTAGTTCAGAATTTATTCTAAGATTAGATGCAATATTGGGCTATTTTGCTGAGGATAAAAACAGCAAAATAGCATGAATATTTAAATGAATTTATTATTAATCATTAATTTATCTTGTGGATAATATTGATGATAAATGTGTAGATAACTATGAGGATAACTGTGTGGAAATTAATCAGAATGAAAAAGTTGATGTTCCTCAATGGGTAACAACTTGGGCTGAATATATCCTAAATCAGTATCTTTCATCAGATGATTTAAATGAACAATCCATTAACACCATTGAACAAGTTCTGATGGCATCTACTGTCGGCGATAGTTGTATTGATTTGAAAGGGGAGGTTATCCAAGATCTGAGTAAGTTGCTCGTGAGCGCAGAGCTTGCAGAACAACAGGTCGCGCCTTTTGTTTATGATCAGAACTATTTGTATTTATATCGCTATTGGCAATTAGAGCAGCGTTTAGCTCAACAAGTTTATCGTTTAAAGCAACAAACGATAGTGCCTGTAGATTGCACAAAATATGAAAAATTATTAACCGATCCATTTCAAAAGCAAGCCTTAGAAATAGTATCAAGGCAAGCGCTGAGTATGATTACAGGTGGTCCGGGTACAGGGAAAACGTATACTCTAGCGCGTATTATTGCCGTATTAAATGAGTCGAATCATCAGTTAAGAATCGCAATGGCTGCACCGACAGGGAAAGCTGCACAGCGAATGAAAGAAGCATTGCAAAACTCATTAAATGACGATGCAATGCTCAATATGGGTTTGGATATTGCCCACTTAAAGCAGCAAAATACGTTAACGATTCACCGTCTTCTGGGTTTAGGGCATAGCGCTCAACCTAAATACAGTCTGAAAAAGCCATTACCCTATGATGTGGTGGTGATTGATGAAGCCTCAATGCTCGATCTCAATCTCGCGACGATGCTTTTTGAAGCAATTCCAGACCAATGTCGTTTGATCTTGTTAGGGGATGCACAGCAGTTGGCCTCGGTTGATGTGGGGATGGTATTGGCGGATTTACAACAAGTAAAAGCGCTTAATGACCATCACGTCAATTTAGTGACCAGTCGAAGATTCAAAGCAGGTGCAAAAATCGGTGATTTGGCAAGGTTCATCCAGTCACATCAATGCTCACCACAAAGCTCGAAAGTTGAGGTATTGGCTAAATTTGAGAAGGAGATTTGTAGAGCATCTGAAATCCAACAGATTAATTTAGCTGAGCTTCAAGAGGATCTTGTTCAACTAGAGTATTTGAATAAAGAATATTCAGATCAAGATTTAAAAGCCTATTACCTTAAATTAAGCTCGGGGTTTACGGATTACTTTAAAGCACTCAACCTTTATGTCAGAAATGGATATCAGCAGCAGGATGTGGCTGAAATTATCCAAAAATTTGATGATTATAGGATCTTAGCTGCAGTGAGACATGGACATTTGGGATTGAATCGTTTGAATGATGAAATTGAAAGGGAGCTATTTCAGCACATGCGGATATCACGACACGACCTTTGGTATATTGGTCGCCCTGTCATGATGACATATAACGATTATCAACTCGGGCTTTCTAATGGTGATATTGGGATATGTCTCAGACATCGCCAGTTTGCTGATCAATTTGAAGTATATTTTCCAAGTCTTGCCCAATGGTTTCCAGCATCACGTTTACCAAAGTCAATGCAAACCTGTTATGCGCTGAGCATTCATAAGTCGCAAGGTTCTGAATTTAAACACACTGCAGTTGTATTAGATGAGTTTGCGTCACGTCTATTGAGCCAAGAATTATTGTATACCGCGATTACGAGGGCAAAAAAAGCAGTCAGTTTATTGGTGGATACTGATGCTTTATTTGAGGCAATAAACATTAAAACAATAAGAAAAACAGGTTTATTGAATAAATTAAACACTTTATTTATATCTAATATTTAACGATTGGTTGAAAATAGAAAACCTTTGTAGGAAATATCTTACAAGGATTCGAGAAATTGGCGCATAGAGCTTCGTACAATTTTTTGCGATGATTGCTTGCATAAAAGGTTCAACACGGAAAGTTGAGCAATATCGCATAATTACAATAATTTATAGTCGAGAGACTGCGAACTTACAATGATGTAAGTGATAAAAGAGGAAACTTACAGCCGCTAAGCCTTGTAGTTTTGGGAGAGACTACAGGGCTTTTTTATATACATATAAGATTAAATTGATTACATAATGTACGCAATTTCTTACATAAAGATCAGAAAACTGCGACTTGTGTTGCATAATGAATCTGGCAAAATAGTCATATAAGGAAATGAAACCTTCAGAACAAGGACCGTATTAATAATAAATGTGTGTGCAGCACTTACAATAAAAATATAAATAACAGAATCATAACTAAAATATAAGAATCTACAGCGCAAAAAAGGCCCTATGACTTGTCATAGGGCCTTTTTTAACCGTTTATCTCAATCTTAATTTTTAGGCATCTTTATACTTGTTTTGACTTAACGATTCTATTAAAGTGCGTAAAAATTATCACTTTACAAAAAAACCATGAAAAAATTCATAATTTTAATCATTTTGGTGAGTGTTGTTCTGTTTGGGTTGTATAAATGTTTTAAGCCTGCAGATCAAAACACTTCCTCAGTCGCTCAGATTGATTCTCTATCTGCTCCTGAGAGTGGACAGCAAACGCCAATATCGCCTAACGAAGATCAAGTCGAAGATTTAAATGAGTCTGAGAAGATGCCTGTTACTGATTCTCCAGATTTAGTAGATCCGAAGAGCGATTTTTCGATTAAGCCTATTGATCCAGAAACTGATCCAGCCAATCAAGTGTAATTTTTTACCCTGCGCACTAAAAACATAACAACGGAGAATAATTATGTTTAAAACTTTATCATTAAGCGCATGTCTGAGTGTTTTGATGGTCGGAACTGCGATGGCTCAGATGAGTCCTGTAGCAGCTAACGCTCAATTGAACAATCAGGCAAAACAAAAAGTGTCGAAAGGTGGTATTAATCTGTCGGCATTACTGAACAACAGTTCAAATGATTTAATCGTTGAATATCATGTTGACACTAATCATTTAGAAAATAATCGCACTCAACTTCGTGAACATCTTGCTCAAAAGAAGCAATCGATTCAATCGCGGTTTATACGTTTAGGTGGTATTCAATTACTACGTGATTATAATGCTTTACCATATAGCTTTCATCGCGTTCAAAAGCGTGACACGCTCGTAAGCTTATTGAATGACCCGAATGTAAAAGCAGTTTATCCAAATAATGTTTCTTATACGACAGCATCTCAAAGTCTACCATTAATTGGTCAAGTACCTGCGGCTGCGCAAGGCTATACTGGTGAGGGGACAACAATTGCTATCTTAGATACAGGTATTAATTACCGACATTCAGATTTTGGTAATTGTACAGCGCCAGGTGTACCATCATCAACTTGTAAAGTTTTAGAAACTGTCGAGGTTGCTCGAGAAGACTATCAGTTAGATGTTAATGGACATGGAACTAACGTTGCAGCAATTGCTTCTAAAGTTGCACCAGGTGCAAAAATTGTCATGCTTGATGTCTTCACTGGTAGTACCTCTAGAGATGGGGGGCCGGCATACGATTATGATCTAGTGGCTGCCTTGAATTGGGTGGCGAACCACTCCCAAAGCAAAAACATTAAATCTGTAAACTTAAGCATTGGTAATGGACGTAGTTATTCCTCAACTTGTACTAGTTCCGTACTTACAGATTCTTTTTCGAAGTTGAGAGGCTATGGGGTATTACCAGTTGTTGCATCTGGTAATGATAGCCATCTGAGTGGTATATCCTATCCAGCATGTACTGCGGGTGCGGTCAGTGTAGGAGCGGTTTATGATGCTAATGTAGGTTCAATTGGATTTAAAAATTGCTCTGACAGTGCAACTTATAGCGACAAAGTAACGTGTTTCAGTAACTCGAGTCGTAATTTAACTTTATTGGCGCCTGGTTCACGTATTACCGCTGGCGGATATACAATGGATGGTACTTCAATGGCTGCACCTCACGTCGCTGGGGCTGTTGCTGTGTTACGTGCGAATAATGCTTTCCCGAATGAATCATTGGATCAAATTGTTGCACGTATGACGTCTACGGGAACTTTGGTTACGGATCATCGTAACTCAATTCGCACACCTCGTTTGAATTTAATTGCTGCGTTAAATGGTGCTCCATCTACTCCAGCACCACAACCCCCTGTTGTTGAGCCACCTGTAGTGACGCCAACTCCTACGCCAACACCAACTCCAGCACCACAACGTAACTGTCGTACTTTCTTATTTGTGACAATCTGTAGTGGTTAATTGATGGCTAATAGATGAAAACTTTAAAAAAAGGCATCTAAATGATGCCTTTTTTACATTGATATTAAACACGTTCAGTTTCAGATTGATCAGTTCCAAATAACGCGCGTCTTTTTTCCTTAGGAATACTTGGGCATTGGTTGGATATTTGATATAGCACTTTTGCTAAAGCGGCTAAATGTGTGCCTAACACAGATTTCCCTGTATTTAAGAACGATACACTGATATCCCGTTGAGGATCTGCCCAACATAAAATATTCGAGAAACCTAGATGACCAAAAGCTTGTCCAGTATTTGGGCCAAATACACCGATTGGATTACTGCCTAACATCGGACCAAGTGCATAACGCATAGGTGCTAAAAGGTTACGGTCTATTGTTGTATTGGATGTAGGGAGTGTTGCTCTGAAGACCGTTTCTGAATTGATAATTTGCTGATCTTGATAACGACCACCATTAAGTAACATTTCAAAAAAACGATTGGCTTGTTCAGCACTGGTATAAATATTTCCTGCAGGGCAGACGGTATCCATAAAACGGGGATCATTGGTGACATCCACTGCCAGTTGCAGTCCTCCGCCTAATACACGATTGAGATATAGGTCAGTCCCCAAAACAGGGTGAATCCCAGTTGGATAATTTTTTGCAACTAAATGACGTAGTTCTGGTTTTAAACCATAGTTGAAGAAAGGTAAATTCATTGGTTTTTCAATATGTTCGTGCAAGTAATCACGAATATCTTGTCCTGTTACACGTTCAACCAATTCTCCTAAAATATATCCAGCAGTTACAGCATGATAAGAGAGTTGCGAGCCTACGGGTGCAATCGGTTTTGCTGCATAAAGATGCTCCAGGATCCCTTGACGATCAAATAAAAGCTCTGGAGTGACCTCAGTTTCAATTTTAGGAATACCGCCACGGTGTGATAACAAATGAAATATGGTGGCGCGTCGTTTACCGTTAACACCAAACTCTGGAATATAGCGACTCACTGGATCAAGTAAGTTAATTTTCCCTTGTTGATCTAACAAATGCACTAACATGGCATTAACGATTTTAGAGGCAGAAAACATACAGACCGGTGTTTCTGGTGTCGCAACTTTAGAAGGGTCTGTTTGATAGTTTGGACCAAGTTCTGTGTAACCAATACTGCGATTAATTAATATCTGACCCTTGCGACGTAAACACATACTGATCATTGGATGATTGCCAGTACGATAAAGTGCTTCAACACTGTGCCAAATTTTATCAATTTGCTGTTGCGTCATTCCCCCAAGTTCTGGCGCAACTTCGTCTTTATGACGAGTGATCGTAGTTAAGTCTTTTGGTGCTATGCACGTATTTGTAGAGAGTAATTTCACGTTCATTCCATGTTTCATTGTTTTTATAACAGGCAAGTTTGCCCTGCCAAAAAACAAAAGTCAGTATCTTTAACGACATGAATTGATGATTGTTTCTGCCAGAAGTTATTGAGCGGATAATTTTGCTTTTTGAGGGGGGTTCCTTTAAAATAGCACGCTGCTGTAGTGATGCACGGCAGTCAATTCCGCTTTGAAGAGCGTCATTGATTTGTATCAAATACTTTTAAATAAGCATCTCGGAGAAATCGAATGGCTTTAACAAACGCAGATCGCGCAGAGATCATTGCTAAATTTGCTCGCGCTGAAAACGACACTGGTTCACCAGAAGTTCAAGTAGCTCTTTTATCTGCTCAAATCAATGACTTACAAGGTCACTTCAAAGAGCACAAACACGACCACCATAGCCGTCGCGGTCTTATCCGTATGGTTAACCAACGTCGTAAGCTTCTTGACTACCTTAAAGGTAAAGATGCTACTCGTTACAGCGATTTGATTGCTGCTTTAGGTTTACGTCGTTAATTCGATTTAAACTTTATTTTCGGATTATTGCATGTTGAATGCTGTATTGCTGAAAACTAAAGGCGATCTAGTTTCGACTAGATCATGGGGAAGGGGCGAATAGTTTCGCTCCTTCTTTGTGTTTAAAAATAGTGTTTCTAGTGAGGTCGGCTTCTAAGCTTTGTCATTTAAAACCTGTGTTGTGAATGCCAAACCTTAGGGGTCTCCACTAGAATAAAATCAGGAAAAAATAGAACATGTCGATGTTTAATATTATTCGTAAAGAATTCCAATTCGGTCAGCACCAAGTTGTGCTTGAAACAGGCCGTGTGGCGCGTCAAGCAAATACAGTAGTGATTACCATGGGTGGTGTGACTGTATTGGTTGCTGTTGTTGCTCAACCGACTGCGAAAGCAGGTCAAGACTTTTTCCCATTGACTGTTAACTACCAAGAAAAACAATATGCTGCAGGTCGTATCCCAGGTGGTTATGGTAAGCGTGAAGGCCGTGCATCTGAAGCTGAAACTTTAATTTCACGTTTGATCGACCGCCCAATTCGTCCGTTGTTCCCAGAAGGTTATTACAACGAAATCCAAGTGACTGCAACAGTTGTATCATCTGACAAAACTATGGAAGCTGATATTGCTGCAATGTTAGGTACCTCTGCTGCACTCGCAATTGCAGGTACACCATTCCGTGGTCCAATTGGTGCTGCACGCGTTGGTTTAATTAACGGTGAATACGTTCTTAACCCAAGTCATGAACAACTTGCTCAATCTGACCTTGACCTTGTGGTTGCAGGTACAGAAGCTGCTGTTCTTATGGTTGAATCTGAAGCGAAAGAACTTTCAGAAGACCAAATGCTTGGTGCTGTATTGTTCGGTCACGACGAAATGCAAATTGCAATTCAAGCGATCAAAGAATTTGCTGCAGCTGCTGGCGCGAAGGAATCTGACTGGGTTGCTCCAGCGAAAAACGAAGACCTTCGTAGTCAATTGAAAGCAGCTTTTGAAGCGAAAATCTCTGAAGCATACACGATTGCGGTTAAGCAAGACCGTTATGCAGCACTTGATGCACTTCATGCTGAAGCAATTGCGCAATTCGTTCCTGAAAATGATGAAACAGGTATTGCTGATGAAGTGAACGAATTATTTGAAGACCTTAAATATCGTACAGTTCGTGACAATATCTTGTCTGGTAAACCACGTATTGATGGTCGTGATACTAAAACTGTTCGTGCAATCGACGTACAAGTTGGCGTGTTAGATCGTGCGCACGGTTCTGCATTGTTCACACGTGGTGAAACTCAAGCGTTAGTAACGACGACTTTAGGTAATACACGTGATGCCTTGATGGTAGATACCTTAGCGGGTACAAAAACTGATAACTTCATGCTTCACTACAACTTCCCTGCATACTCTGTAGGTGAAACTGGTCGTGAATCTGGTCCTAAACGTCGTGAAATTGGTCATGGTCGTTTGGCACGTCGTGGTGTTCAAGCAGTTCTTCCACCAGCTGATCGCTTCCCGTACGTGATTCGTATCGTATCTGACATCACTGAATCGAATGGTTCGTCTTCAATGGCGTCTGTGTGTGGTGCTTCTTTATCACTTATGGATGCAGGTGTTCCACTTAAAGCGCCAGTTGCAGGTATTGCAATGGGTCTAGTGAAAGAAGGTGAACGTTTCGCAGTTCTTTCAGACATTCTAGGCGACGAGGATCACCTTGGCGACATGGACTTTAAAGTAGCAGGTTCTGCAAACGGTATTACTGCACTTCAAATGGACATCAAGATCGAAGGTATTACTGAAGAGATCATGGAAGTTGCATTGAATCAAGCGTATGCAGGTCGTATGCATATCTTGAATGAGATGAATCAAGTGATTTCACGTGCTCGTCCTGAAATCTCAATGCACGCACCAACATTCCAAGTGATCAGCATCAATCCTGATAAGATCCGTGACGTGATTGGTAAAGGCGGCGCAACTATTCGTCAAATCACTGAAGAAACCAAAGCAGCGATCGATATCGAAGATAACGGTACAGTACGTGTATTTGGTGAAACTAAAGCAGCGGCAATGGCTGCAGTAGCGAAAATCCAAGCGCTTACAGCAGAAATTGAACCAGGTACAATTTACACAGGTAAAGTCATTCGTATCGTTGAATTCGGTGCGTTCGTCAATATCCTTCCTGGTACTGATGGCTTGCTTCACATTTCACAAATCTCGAACGAGCGTATTGCGAATGTGACAGACGTTCTTACTGAAGGTCAAGAAGTTAAGGTACAAGTTGCGGATGTTGATAACCGTGGTCGTATCAAACTTACAATGAAAGACATTGAACAAGCTTAATCATTTAAGCTAATTCTAAGCCTTGTGTGGTGCTTCGTTTAAACGAGTGTTACACAAGGCTTTTTTTATGGCATGATCAAAATGTTCTCATTTAAAAATAACTAAAATGCAAAAGTTTAATTATTATTATCATCAAGGTGACGGGTATATTTATCTGAGTGAAGAATTATCGACTGTTGTTGATGCAGAATTTATATGGTTGAGTTTTGAACGCCACGAATTGATTCAAAATACAGAGACGTGGCAACGATATATTTTTGAGAACACTGGAATTCTGTTGAACGAATTTCATCTTAAAGATATTCAAAACATTGAGCATCCTTGCGTATTTGATGCATTGGATGATTATGATTTATTGATATTTAAAAAATTAATCACCCCAGATGACCACATTCAAATTCAGAATGGTCATTCAGCTGAACAACAAACTGCGGACATTGTTACAACGCCGGTAAGTTTTGTCATGACATCAAATGTTTTAATCACAGTGCATGAACGAGGTAATCGCGTATTTGAAACATATCTTGAAAGAGTGCAGGCGATTCAAACACGACCTATAGAGCAACAAAATATTCCACGAAAATTAGCACAGAGCCCTGTAGATATTGTGCTTAGATTACTGAATATGATGGTGGATGGCTATTTAGGTTTACGTGTGCCACTAACCAAACGTGTGGAATTTTGGCAAAGAGAACTATTACAAGGAAATCAAAAATTTAATCGATGGAATCAACTGCTGCAAGAGATCACGGCTTTTCAACAAGTTGAAAATTTGTGTGAAGAACAGGTTGAATGCCTACAAGAATTAAGAGATGAAGTTGTCGAAAATTATCATCATATTAAAGCTAAACGTAAGGCAGAGAAGCAAAATTTAATGCTCGTCCGAATGGATGATTTAATTAGCCATATTGAAAGAATACAAAAGCACAGTGTTCGGTTAAACCATGCAGTACAAGCCGCTATCGATTTGCACTTTTCAGCAGTGGCCAATCAAACCAATGAAAATATGAGAATTTTAGCAATTATCACCGCTGTATTTGCACCACTGACTCTTCTTACAGGTATTTACGGAATGAATTTTGAATTTATTCCAGGATTAAACTCACCGCATGGCTTTTGGTATATGCTCACAGCCATGTGTGTGACAACACTTTTGTTAATTTGGTATTTTTATCGTAGACAAATGGTCGGACGCGGTGAAAAAAGTGTGATGGAATTGTTGGCTCAACAAAACCAGCAGCAACAACTCGGTTTGTTTGCATTTTTGGAGTATGAACCGATTCAAAAAACATTGAAAGGTACGCTCCGAGAAATGGGACGTTGGACTCGATTAAAATAGTCAACGTCACATAAGGCACTTATGCTTTAAGTCAGAATGATAAGTGCCAGATTCACCGTTATTTTATAATATTAAATTGAAATTACTGGGTAAGATTCATCTGCGCTTGTTTGAGCAAACGATACATTTCATCTTTTAATTTAAGTTTTTTTCGCTTTAGAAACTCAATATCATCATTAATTACATTAACTGGATTTAGTTCCAAATGCGTAATTTCATGATCTAGCGTTTCATGTTCCTCGAAAATTTTAGCGAAGTGAGGGTTTTCTTCTCTTAAAGGCTGAATAAGTTCACGGAACTCAGGGAAAAGGTTTTTCAGCTTTTTATTGCATTCTTTAACTTTCATTGATGGTTTAATCCTTTCATTCTAATCAATAAAAAATAAATGCATGTAACAGTACATGCATTTATGTGGGCTTGCTTTATTTGAAGTATTTCACTTGCTTGCGCAATTGTTGTACTTCATCTATCAGATCCATCATCATGGCGACGGCAGGGAGACTTGCTTCAAAATCCCGTTGCAAGCGATAAGCTCTCCGTGCTCGAGTAAGTTCTTCACCAAAAAATTGATGGATTTTTTGCTCAGAACGAGCAGGTAGAATCTCATATTCAAGTAATTGTAAAACCCATTCAGGACTTTGTCCGCATGCTTGGGCAAAATGCTTTAAATCAAAAATACATTGGTCATCAATGATTTCAGCCTCTAAATATCCATTTTTGTACACTTCTCGGTACTGAATCGTTGTCATGATTCACCTCCTTCATCACGAGGGTTGAAATGTGTAAATGCTTGAGCAAATTGCTCATATGCCTGTTTTTGCTGCGGGGATTCTGCTCTTGGATAAACAATATTCAGGATTAGATAAAGGTGTCCCGGGGGTGAAGAGGGAATCCCTTTTTCTTTAATACGGAGTTGTTTACCATAAATTGTATGTTGAGGAATGCTGACTTTGATCTTTCCAGAGGGGGTTTTTAGCTCGATGTCTTGGCCTAAAGCAGCTTCCCAAGGACTAATATTAATGTGATAGTAAATGTCTGCCTGATCGACATATATGCTGTCAGTGGTTTGATAATGGATCTGTATATAAAGATCTCCATTTTCACCGCCCGATAAACCAGCTTGTCCTTGACCTTTGAGTCGAATTTGTTGACCGTTTTTCATCCCTTTCGGGATTCTAATTTCAAGGGTTTTTCGCTGAACTTCAGGTTGTCCATATGCATTAAAAGTGGGTATACGCAATTGGATGGATTGAGTGACACCTTCAAAAGCGACTTGTAAGGGCACTTCTATACTGGCATGTTGATCTTCACCACGAATCGGCTGGGATTTATATTGGTGTGAGCGCTGTGCATAACCTCCACCAAAACCTGTTCCAAAACGCCCAAACAAATCTTCAAAGCCAGAAAATTCATGATTTGTATGGTTTTCACTATCCGAGAAAGGAGACTGACTATTCAACTGATCGAGTTGTTGATCGTACTCTTGTTTCTTTAAAGGATCACTTAATGTGTCATAAGCCGTATTAATCGCCTGCATTTTTTTTTCGGCATCAGGTGCTTGACTGATATCGGGATGGTATTTCCGAGCCAGTTTTCGATATGATTTTTTTATTTCCTCAGGACTCGCATCGCGATCTAGTCCGAGTTCCTCATAATAATTATTTGCCATTAAGCAAAAATAACCGTTGATTAACTTTTAATCATTATGAGCAGACTTTCGAAGACTACAATATGTTCAGATGGTGAATAATTGTTTCAATTTCTTACAACAAAAAAAAATCAGCAAGTAAAACTTGCTGATTTTCGAAGAGAACTGTTTAGGATTAACTGAGGTGCTCGCCGAATAGACCAAGAGCTTCTTCAGCAGTAAATCTGTATTGAGTGTTACAGAATTGACAGTCCATGGTAATAGGGTTCTGTTGTTCTAAAATTTCACGCACAGATTCAGCACCCACCTGAATTAATGCTGTAGAGCAACGCTCTTTAGAACATGTACAGCCAAATTGAAGTTGTTCAGCTTCAGGTAGTCTGACTTCTTCTTCATTATATAAGCGATACAAAATTTCTTGCGCATCCAGCTCAGTAAGTTCATCTGTTTTTAAAGTTTCAGTGAGCATGGTTAGACGAGGCCAGATATCTTCATCAACCTTTTGCTGCTCTTCATCATTGTTACGCGGTAACAATTGAATCAAAAGACCACCAGCGCGTTGAGCAGTACTAGCTAAAACGATCTTGGTTGGGATTTGGGCAGATAAATCATAATACTGCATGAGGCATTTAGCTAAATTCGGCTGATCTAAAGGCACGATACCCTGATAGCGTTCGCCAAATTCAGGTTCAATATTAATAAATAAAACTGGACTGACCAAAGTTTTCAGAACGATGCTGCTGTCTGATGCTTCTTCAAAACGTGGATCAGCTTCATATTCAGCTAATCCGCGTACTTCACCGAGGTGATTACATTCAGCCATAGCCCATTTTAAGGTGCCAGAAGCTTGAATTTGGAGGCTAATACGTCCCTTAATTTTAAGTGTGCTGGCCAACAATGCAGTCGCACTGAGCATTTCGCCCAATAAAATTTGAATCGCAGGTGCATAGGCGCGTTGCGCTAAAATTGTTTTAAGCGCATCTTCAAGATGTACGACTTCACCACGAACAGGGCTGTTATCAATAAAAAAACGTTGACGTAAATCAGACATAAAATTCTCCAAATCCCTGTCTAGATGGTGACGATATTGTAAATCACAAGTTAAAATTCTTCATCTCGACAAACATTAATTTGGTTTTGCGAGTGCTTAGCGCGTCGTTCTATAGAACTTACTTCAGAATCAATGGTTTCATCTAAACTTTCTGAAAGTGGTTGATGTTGTTGAGCATCATTTTCAAAAATTTGTTCGAGTTCCGCTAAGAAATTTCGATAGCTTTCAAAGACTTTTTGATCAT
This sequence comes from Acinetobacter sp. ANC_7512, assembly GCF_056779935.1. Taxonomy (NCBI): domain Bacteria; kingdom Pseudomonadati; phylum Pseudomonadota; class Gammaproteobacteria; order Moraxellales; family Moraxellaceae; genus Acinetobacter; species Acinetobacter sp. ANC_7512. Next base: position 162,015 of record NZ_JBWYIX010000006.1, read on the forward strand.
CCGTATAGATGCGTTGTTGCTCAGCTAATAGACGCTCATCATAGTCTCTAAATATTTCAATACTATGTTGAGCATGTTCTTGACTTAAACCTAACGCGGTTAAGGTGCGAAATGCCATACCGAGTGAAGATAGAAAAGTTTCACGCCAAATATGCTCAATGCCTAAGTCTTTAAGTAAATGCATATGATGTCGATCACGGGCACGGACGATGAGTTTGAGCGTTGGATAATTCAAACGTAAATGGCGAGCAATATTCATCGACATTTCCACATCGTCTACAGCAAGTACAAATGCCTTAGCATGCTCGATGCCTGCAGATCTCAATAAATCAGGGGAGGAGGCGTCTCCATAATAAATTTTACCACCGTACTTTCTCACAAAATCAATTTTTTCTAAATTATTATCAATGGCTGTAAAGCTGACATGATTGAGATAAGCAACGCGCGCCACTATTTGTCCGACGCGTCCAAAACCTGCAATGATTAATGTTGAATGAGTGTCTGGTAATGGGACATCTTCAGCGCTATCAGTCTTTCGATCAAGATATGGAATGAGCCATCGTTGCGCAAGCCAGAAAATGACAGGGGTGAGTGCCATCGAAATTGCAATGATCAGAATCGTAGGGGATAACACTGCTTGAGTAATTAAACCTTCGGTATTCGCAACAGCTAAGATCACATAAGCAAATTCTCCTCCTTGAGCAAGACAAATGGCAATCAATACACTGGTTTTGCATTGAAATTTAAAATATCGCGCGATTGCAACCATGCTTAATATTTTTATGATGATCAGCACGAATGCCCCACCAAAAATGAATAGCGGCTGATCTACGAGGAGATCAATCGGTGTCATCATGCCTACGCTCATAAAGAATAAACCGAGTAATAACCCTTTGAAGGGTTGAATGCTCGATTCCAGTTCATGGCGAAACTCAGAATCCGCGAGTAATACACCTGTCAGAAAAGCACCGAGCGTGGTGCTTAATCCGAGCATATCCATAAACAGAACAACCGCTAAAACAATAAAGAGTCCAGCAGCCGTAATGAGTTCCGTTGCACCACTCTGTACAATGAATCTAAAAAATGGTCGCATCACATAGCGACTAAATAAAAATAAGCCAGTAAACGTTGCAACAACAGCGGCAAAATAAGCAATACCATGATGTGTAGACTGATTTCCCGCGAGTAGGGGAATCAGGGCGAGTAAAGGAATAGCGGCAATATCTTGAAACAGTAAAATAGAGAAAGATTGCTGACCATGCGCGGTATTCAGCTGCTGCTTTTCTGCAAGTAATTGCATGACAAATGCTGTAGATGATAAAGCAAGGGCAAGACCAATTACGACACTAGCAGCAAGATGCTGTTGGAAGAACAGCCAAATGGTTGCGACAAGAATTATACCTGTGATCAAGACTTGAGCACTTCCAATCACAAATATAGAGTGACGCATATTCCACAAGCGCTGAGGGCGTAATTCTAGGCCGATTAAGAACATCAAAAAAATCACGCCGTACTCAGCTAATTTCATTAATGTTTCGGCATCATTGGTCACATTCAATGCACTTGGACCAAGTAATATTCCTGTAAACAAATAACCTAAGACTGTCGCAATACCAATTTTTTTTCCGAGCGGAACAAAAATTAATGCGGCAGCTAGAAAAATTGTGATTTGTAACAACAATGGCATTGGCCTTCCCTAAAGTGGAATGTTGGACTGATGAAATTGTAATCGTGTCTGCTTTAGCTGTGTAAATTTAATTCAGGTCTTCGACTTTGATAATTTAACTCTATTCATGATTAGCTTAGCTCTTGAGGATCTATATCAATACTGAGCTTCATCGTTGAAGGTTTTTGTTGAAGCACGAATGGCCACCATTCTCGTATATAGAAATGCATTTTTGCACGATCTGATGACAATAAAACCACATGTGCCTGATAACGCCCAGCCTTTCGCTCCATTGGCGCAGGAATTGGACCCCAAATCTCAATCAGCTCACCAGTATGTTGTTGGAGCGATTGTGTCATATTGGTTAAAAAATTGAGATTTTCTTCCTGACTACGCGATTCACAACGTATTAATGCTGCATAGCGCATTGGAGGGAGTAAAGCAGCTTGACGATCATGAAGTGTTTCACGAGCAAAAGCACGATAGTCTTTATTAATGAGCGTGTTGAGTAGAGGGTGATCAGGTCGTAAAGTTTGTAGATAAACCTCACCTTTTTTTTCACCTCGTCCTGCACGACCTGCAACTTGAACAATCAATTGGGCTGTTCGTTCCGTTGCTCTGAAATCAACACTGAGTAGGCCACTATCAATATCTAAGATTGCAACTAAGGTTACATACGGAAAGTGATGACCTTTGGCCAACATTTGCGTACCAAGTAAAATCATCGGTTTACTTTGATGAATTTGCTCGTAAATTTTTTGCCAACTCCCGACACGGCTCGTGGAATCACGATCTACCCTGACCACAGGAAAGTCTGGAAATAAAAGTTGTAAATTCTCTTCAACTTTTGCCGTGCCCATTCCAATAGGCTTCAAGGTGTGTTGCTGACAAGAGGGGCATTGATCAGGCAGTCGATTAATTGTCCCACAGTGATGGCAATGCAGGTGCTCATATGGTTTTTTATGAAGCGTAAAATGTGCATCACAATGGGGACAATTGGCTTGCCATCCACAGCTTTCGCAGATCAGGACAGGTGCATAACCACGTCTGTTTAAAAAGATCAGTACCTGTTCTTCTTGATTGAGTCTTTTTTGAATTTCTTTAATGAGTTGTTCGCTTATACCATGCTGTTTTTGAGCAATCTTTAGATCAATTAAATGAATTTTAGGTAAGCTTGCACCTGCGGCACGTTCATCGAGTTTCAGAATCGTTAATTTTTTTTGCTCCACCAAATGATATGAGTCAATACTTGGTGTTGCTGAGCCAAGGACAATGGGGCATTGCTCTAAATAAGCGCGATAGAGAGCAACATCACGTGCATGGTAGCGAAAACCTTCTTGTTGTTTGAATGACAGGTCATGCTCCTCATCTAAGATAATGAGCCCTAAATTTGGCATGGGGGTGTAAATCGCAGAGCGTGTACCAAGAATAATGGAGGCCTTCCCTGTTTGAGCATATTGCCAAGCTTGGAGGCGCTTTGTGTCATTCAGTCCGGAATGCAACAAGACAATATTGCAGTGAAAGCGAGATTGAAATCGACTGATAGTTTGAGGGGTTAAGCCAATTTCTGGTACCAGTACCAATACTTGCTGACCTTTTTGTAAAACCTCTTGCATGACTTGCAAATAAACTTCAGTTTTTCCGCTTCCAGTTAAACCATCGAGTAAAAATGCTTGATAGCGATTTTGGGCTTTTAAAATGGATTGAATTGCTTTTTTTTGATCATCATTTGCAGTCAATGGCATTTGAGCCAGCTGTACAGGTTCAGGACTAAAGTCCTGCTGAATCAATTTGCATTCGACGATTTCTTTCTTTTCAAGCGCTTTTAATGTTGCTGTTTCCACACCACTCAAATTCAGTATCGTCTCGGCAGTCCCTTGAGGGTGTAGCTTTAAAATTTTATAAGCCTCTTGTTGTTTTAAAGATCGAGCCACTTTTTTTTCAGCGTCTAACTTTAAAACTTTCCAAGAGTGAGCTAATAAATTATAGGGTTTACCCTGCCTTAAAAATGTCGGCAAAGTGGTATGCATGACTTCCCCAATGGGAAATTGATAATATTGAGCAGACCACTGCGCGAGCTGAATGATCGTAGCATTGAGTATGGGTTGTAGATCCAAGATTTCAGTGATGGATTTCAGTTTGATTTTCGGATCTAATGGCGTTTCCGGTGCGATCTTTTCAAGTACGATTCCGACTAAGTTTTGACGACCAAACGAAACAAGAACACGGCAACCTATGTGTATAGTTTGGTATTGTTCTGCAGAAACTTCATAATCAAAACAATCATATAGATAAACTGGCACCGCGATGCGCACTCGATAAACAATTTGGCTTAATTCTGAAATATTTGTCATATATAGTCGTCAATCAATATGGTGAAAACTTATCGTGGATAACCAATGCTTGTGATAGAGTGTTCAAGTTGTTGCAAGTGATCAATATGAATGAAGAGAACGGTCTAAGGCAACTCTTAAGACATCATAATTAGGAAAATTAGAGCATTATCATGCCCGCATATCAATATACTGCCATCGATGCTTCAGGAAAGCAGCAAAAGGGTGTGCTAGAAGGTGATTCAGCCCGACAGATTCGACAACAGCTTCGGGATAAACAATGGATTCCAGTACAAGTTGATGCTGTAGAACAAAAAGACAAGCATCGAACTGGTGGTTTTTTTCAAAAAAAATTTACAGCTTATGACTTAGCTTTGATGACTCGCCAATTATCTGTATTAGTTGCAGCGGGGATCCCACTTGAGGAAGCATTAAGAGCAGTTGCCAAACAAAGCGAAAAAGCTCACGTGCAAAATTTGATGTTATCTGTACGATCAAAGGTTTTAGAAGGTCATTCATTGGCTCAAGGGATGCAACAATCTGGCAGATTCCCTGAACTTTATATTGCAACGATTGCTGCTGGTGAGCGATCAGGACACTTAGATCTTATTCTCGATCAATTGGCTGATTACACTGAAAATCGCTTCGCGATGCAAAAGAAGATTCAAGGTGCAATGATTTATCCTATTATTTTGATGTTGATGTCTTTTGGTATCGTGATGGGACTCATGACCTATGTAGTACCAGACATCGTTAAAACCTTTGACCAAAGTAAAGATGCGCTACCTTGGATTACGGTTGCTTTAATGAAAGCCAGTGATTTTATACGTCAAGCTTGGCCATTTGTATTGGTCGCGTCGGCGTTGGGATTCTTTCTATTGGTACGCTTTTTAAGGACTGCCGCAGGGCATTATGCTTTTGATCGTCTCACGTTGAAGTTGCCATTATTTGGAAAACTATCACGAGGTATTAATGCCGCCCGCTTTTCAAGTACCTTATCTATCTTAACGCAATCTGGTGTTCCTCTGGTCGACGCGTTGAAAATTGGTGCAGCAGTAAGTAGCAATTGGGTTATTCGAGATGCAGTCAATGTCGCGGCTGAAAAGGTCACAGAGGGTGGAAATTTGGCGACGCAACTTGAACGCTGTGGTTATTTTCCACCGATGATGGTGCAAATGATCAAAAGTGGTGAAGCCTCAGGCGAGTTGGATCGAATGTTAGAAAGAGCTTCGACGATGCAAGATCGAGAAGTTACCACATTAATCTCGACATTATTGGCGTTGTTGGAACCACTAATGTTGGTGTTAATGGCTGCGATTGTATTGGTGATCGTGATTGCTGTCATGTTGCCAATCGTCAACATGAACAATATGATTTAAACAGATTCAATAAATTCTAATAATGAATGAAATAGCGAGTGAAAATATGCGAAACAAGATGAAAATGCGAAAACAATCTGGTTTTACCCTGATCGAAGTGATGGTGGTGATTGTGATTTTAGGTGTGCTTGCAGCACTGATTGTGCCTAATGTCATGGGTCGTGGTGAGAAAGCTAAGGTTGATACCACAATCATTACGCTGAAAGGTGTTGCAGGTGCATTAGATCAATACAAATTAGACAATAACCAATATCCATCGATGCAAGATGGTGGCTTGGATGCCTTAGTCAATCAACCAACTTCAGCAAAAAATTGGTTACCTGGTGGTTATGTGAAGGGTGGTTATCCTAAAGATAGTTGGGATAATGATTTGCAATATGTGATCCCTGGTTCGGAAGGTCGTGCATATGATCTTTATTCATTCGGCGCAGATGGAAAGCAGGGTGGTGAAGGAAATGATGCTGATATCTTTTACACACCATAAATGAAAATCATTATTAAAAACCATTCATGGTATTAATCACTTCACTTAATCGAATTAATAAATATTGAGTGAAGTGATAATCTTTATTATTTGTAAATATTAACCCAAATCATTGATAATTATAATGTTTATAAATAATTGGTTTTTGAGATTTATAATAAGAATTATTCCCATATTTAATGGTTACAAGAAACAGAAAATATGAAGAAAATTAGGCTTTTTATTTTAATTTTTCCCTGCATAATGGAGCCAACTGATTAGCTTGATAATAAGGGGGAATGATGAAAGCATTAATATTGTCAGATGAAATCAATTTATTTCATTGGACTGTGCTCAAGTCTGCACTGCTTATTTTGAGCTTATTGCCTATTAGTCATCTATTTATTGATCTTTGGTCAAATGCAGATGCAAGCAGTCAAATCATGATCGGATTTATGGCGATTAGTGTATTTAGTGCGATTACGATTTTAAGTTTTTATAGTGCACTTAAAGCATCTGTTTTGACGCTGTCTGATGTATCTTCAACATTTGAAGCGCTGCTCATTAAAATGTATCGATCTATTCCGATGTTGAGTTTGATGGCAATGCTGTCTTACCTCACAACACAAATTTAAAAAAACCGAGCATATTTGCTCGGTTTTTTTGATATAGAACGTATATTTGATTTGAACCAAGTGTTATCGACGAGATTTAAAACTGACATCGACAACACGTGGTCTAAAGAACCAACCCATCACCAATAAAATCAATGACAATCCCAATATTGGCCAATCACTGAATCTCGTATACCAAGTTTGCCCTTCCATTGCAGGTAGATCACCACGAAGAACCGCTTTTTGATCAATTGGGGCTTGGCTGACGATTTCCCCTTTGTGGTTGATAAAAGCAGTCACACCTGTATTGGTTGCACGAATAAACCAGCGTCCATTTTCTTTTGCTCGCATTTGTACCATTTGTAAATGTTGCCACGGACCAGCCGTACCCGTAAACCACGCATCATTTGAAACGGTGACGAGGAAATCACTATTTAGTGCATTGCGTCGGGTTAGGTTCGGATAGGCAACCTCATAACAAATCGCAGCAGCTAATTTGTGGTTGTGAATTGAAAAAGGAGCTTGATCCTGCGGACCACGTGAAAAACCGCTCATTGAAGGATCATTTTGAAGCGCAGGTAACACCCAACTTAACAGGCCAGACAGCGGAATATATTCACCAAAAGGAACGAGACGCTGTTTTTTATATAAGCCTGTAGCTTCATCGCCAGATGCCATCATGGAGTTGTAATAACGCGGATAACCCAATGCCTTAGATTCATTTAAATCCCAATAAGGAATGCCTGTTACCCAAGCTGTGTTGGTACTTTTGGCTTGCTGATCCATTGCATCTAAAAAGGGTTCAATATCTGATTGAAACATTGGGATAGATGATTCAGGCCAAACCACCAAGTCACGTCCCCATTCTGATCGCGTTAATTGTGCATAGATTTCAAGTGTCTTTACTTGATACTCAGTTAACCATTTTAAATCTTGAGGAATATTACCTTGGATTAAAGAAACGCTCAGCGGTGTTGATTTTTTTTCTTCAACAAAAGTTAAATAGGATGCGCCCCATGCACCTAGTAATACAATTGAAACTGGAATAGCCCAAAAGTAGCGTTTTCGTAGGAGTTCAACAAGTGCAGATGCAATGAGAATGACCACGAAAGAAACGGCAAATACACCAAATAAAGGTGCATAGCTATCTAAGAAGCGCTCGGTAAAAGCATAACCTGCAAATAACCAAGGGAAACCAGTAAATACCCAAGTTTTTGCCCATTCAAAGAATACCCATAAAGGGGCAAAAGTAAGTGGTGTTTCTGGAAAGAATCGACGATATATCCAAGTTTGTATTGCTGTAAATAGCCCCATCACCAAGGCCATAATCGCAATCATGATGACACTTAAAAACGCAGATGTATCACCATACACATGGATAGAAGTGTATAACCAGAATGCACCAACAAACCATAAACCAAAACCGTAAGTCCAACCGATGAGGAATGCTTGTTTAGGATTTCGCTTACTGAGTGTGGCATATAGCAATGCTGGCGATAATATTGCCAGCCACCACCAATAAAAAGGTGCAAGTGCGAGACTAAAAGTCGCACCTGCTGTTAAAGCAATAAGGAGTGGATAAATGAAAGGTAATGATTTTTGTTTTTCTGAAGGACTCAATAATTTTTGAAAATAGGCTCTCATTTACGCACAGCTCGAATCAGATGAATAGTACGGACATCTGCTTCCACAATGGTAAATTCCCAATCTCCCAATTCAATCACTTGGCCTTGAAGATCGCTGACTAAACCAATTTCTTGCAGTAATAGTCCACCCACAGTTTCCACTTCATCATCGGAAAATTCAGCATTTAAAACATTGTTAAAATGTTCAATTGGTGTAAGTGCTTGAACTAACCACGTGTTACTGCTGTTGCTGGTTTGATCTGGAACAATGAAATTGGCTTCTTCATCGACATTGTCATGTTCATCTTCAATTTCACCCACAATTTCTTCAAGAATATCCTCAAGTGTCACTAAACCCGAAGTAGAACCGTACTCATCAATCACAATCGCAATATGTGTTTGAGTGTTTTTTAGCATTCGGAGCACTTGATCAGAACGCGCGCTTTCAGGCACAAAGATCGGTTGGCGCATCAGCGAATGTACATTTACTTTCGAATCACGATCTTTTAAGAAAGGTAAGAGGTCCTTTGCCAAAAGGATACCAATGACGTTATCAGGTTGATCTGTTGAAAATACAGGGAAACGTGAGTGTGCTGACTCGATGAGAACATCAAGAATATCCAATAACTCATCATCTTCTTGTAAGCTGACCATTGAAGTTCGTGGCGTCATGACTTCACGAATTTTAGTCGCTGGAAGGTCAAAGATTCCCTCGAGCATCGCTACTGTATCTGGTTCGAGTAGTCGACGTGAATCTTGTACAATTTTTAACAGTTCATCTCGGGTTTCTGGGGCTGTGCCTAACCATTTGCGTAAGCCACGCATACCCCACGATGTACCTGATTCCTCTTGCATGATCTTTCCTAAAGACTCTTCAATTGAAAAAATAAGTTTTAATCATACCGAAGAAAATACGCTTGTCTATTGGTAAAATTTTGATTCCTAATGATCTATTTGATCATAGACCACTGTATTTGGAGTCTTTTTCTGAATTTGGGAGTGAAAAGATTGAATTATGATAAAATAATCGCCCAATCTTTTAAGGGCGATATTGAATGTCTGATTCTCAAGTTCAACCTCAAATCCAGTTGAATACACGTGGTTTACGTTGTCCAGAACCGGTGATGATGTTACATCAAGCCATTCGTAAATCTAAGTCTGGTGATGTGGTGGAAGTATTTGCAACAGATAATTCAACTTCTTGGGATATTCCTAAATTCTGTATGCATCTTGGTCATGAATTGCTGTTGCAAGAAGAACGTTTAGATGACAATGGGAACAAAGAATTTCATTATTTGGTAAAAAAAGGTTAGCCCGTCGTGAATTAACGGTTGAAACAATTCATATCGTTTAAAATTGATTTTTTCGTGTACAATTTGGGTTAAGAATATCTAAATAATAATGATTAACTCATTTTGACATGAAGAATTTCATCAATAATATTCAGCGTACGATTGAACAGCTCGGTCTAACTGCCCAAAACAGAGCCCTCCACATCCAATTTAGTCATTCACAGCTGAATAGCCAAGTCTTCCTACAACGCATCGATGGCAGCCATGCCCTTAACGAAGGCGTGCAAGCAGAACTCATCTGTC
>NZ_JBWYIX010000007.1:0-167566 GCF_056779935.1 Acinetobacter sp. ANC_7512
GTGGTACAGTAGTAACTGGCCGTGTAGAAGCTGGTATCGTGAAAGTAGGCGAAGAAGTTGAAATCGTAGGTATCAAAGACACAGTTAAAACTACAGTAACTGGCGTTGAAATGTTCCGTAAACTTCTAGACGAAGGCCGTGCGGGCGAGAACTGTGGTATCTTATTACGTGGTACTAAGCGTGAAGACGTACAACGTGGTCAAGTACTTTCTAAACCAGGTGCGATCAAGCCACACACTAAATTCGATGCGGAAGTATACGTACTTTCTAAAGAAGAAGGTGGTCGTCACACTCCATTCCTTAACGGTTACCGTCCACAGTTCTACTTCCGTACGACTGACGTAACTGGCGCGATTCAATTGCAAGAAGGCGTTGAAATGGTTATGCCTGGTGACAACGTAGAAATGTCAGTAGAATTAATCCACCCAATCGCAATGGACCCAGGTCTACGTTTTGCGATCCGTGAAGGTGGTCGTACAGTTGGTGCTGGTGTTGTTGCTAAAGTAACTGCATAATAGAAGTACAAACGAAAACCGAGAGTTTCGATTCTCGGTTTTGTTATAGGTCAGTAGTTCAATTGGTAGAGCGTCGGTCTCCAAAACCGAATGTTGGGGGTTCGAGTCCCTCCTGGCCTGCCAAATTATTTTTGATAAAAAGCTTGATGCTGGCTAAACTGGTCATATAATAAGTCGCGAATTCAACGACGAGTACAAAAATGTCGAATGATAAATCGCGTGACGCATTAAGCGACGCGCCAATTCCTCAAAGAAACAATTCCGCTGAAGTCGTTAAATCTGGTTCACCAGTTGACGTGATTTTATGGATTATTGCATTGGCATTACTTGCTGGTGCACTTATGGTAAATCAACATCTTCCAGCATATTGGGTTCCCGCAAACAATATTTGGGTGCGTGTGGGGGTAATTTTGGCTTGTATCGTTGTGGCTTTAGGTTTATTATACGCCACCCATCAAGGCAAAGGCTTTGTTCGTTTGTTGAAAGACTCACGCATTGAACTGCGTCGAGTGATTTGGCCAACAAAGCAAGAAACAGTAACTGCATCATGGCAAGTGTTACTTGTTGTTGTAATCACCGCTATTGGTTTATGGTGTTTTGATTACATTATTAGTTGGTTGATGAAGTTTATTATCGGGTAAAAGAGCTATGAAACGTTGGTACATTATTCATGCCTATTCAGGTTATGAAAAACAAGTGATGCGTTCGCTTAATGATCGAATCCAGCGTAGCGCTGTTGCCGATAGCTTTGGTGAAGTCCTTGTTCCTACTGAAGAAGTGGTAGAGATGAAGGATGGTAAGAAACGTAAGTCAGAGCGTAAATTCTTTCCAGGCTATGTGTTAGTTGAAATGGAAATGAATGACGATACTTGGCACATTGTTAAAGAATGTCCAAAAGTGCTCGGATTTATTGGTGGTACGGCAGAAAAGCCTGCTCCAATTACGCAAAAAGAAGCTGACGCGATTCTTGCACGTGTACGCAATACTGGCGAAGCACCTCGTCCTAAGACAATGTTCGAGCCAGGCGAAGAATTATTGGTTACTGATGGTCCATTCACAGACTTTAAAGGTGTGGTGGAAGAAGTTCAGTACGAAAAGTCACGCTTAACGTTGACGATTAATGTATTCAATCGACCAACTCAAGTTGAATTGGAATTTCGCCAAGTCGAAAAAACAATTTAATCTGAATTGGTTGAAAACGCCCGATTTTATTAATCGGGCATTGTTGTTGTAACGGTATCGTTACTTGTAAATATTGGGGAGCCTTAATCGGCGTTTGTACCCAGAGGTAATTGAAATGGCTAAGAAGATTGACGGCTATATCAAGCTGCAAGTTCCAGCTGGTAAAGCGAATCCATCTCCACCAATCGGTCCTGCACTAGGTCAACGTGGTGTAAACATCATGGCATTCTGTAAAGAATTCAATGCTGCTACACAAAAACTTGAAGCTGGTCTTCCGATTCCTGTAGTGATCACTGTGTACAACGACAAGTCGTTCACATTTATCATGAAAACTCCACCTGCTGCTATTCTGCTTAAGAAAGCTGCTGGTATCCAAAAGGGTTCAGCTGTACCTAACAAAACTAAAGTTGGTAAGTTGACTCGTGCTCAATTAGAAGAGATCGCGACTACTAAAGAACCAGATTTAACTGGTGCTGACTTAGACGCGCGTGTACGTACCATTGCTGGTTCTGCACGTTCTATGGGCTTGGAAGTGGAGCTTTAAGACATGGCTAAATTAACTAAACGTCAAAAAGCGATTGCAGCTGCTGTAGAAGCGAACAAAGTTTATACTTTGGAAGAAGCTGTAGCAGTACTTTCTAGCCTTCCAGCTGCTAAATTCAAAGAATCTTTGGATGTAGCTGTAAATCTAGGTGTTGATCCTCGTAAATCTGACCAAGTTGTTCGTGGTGCGACTACACTTCCTGCAGGTACTGGTAAAACTGTACGTGTAGCTGTGTTTGCTCAAGGCGCTGCTGCTGAAGCTGCTAAAGCTGAAGGCGCGGACGTAGTTGGTTTTGATGACCTTGCTGAAAGCATTCAAGCGGGTAACCTTGACTTTGACGTAGTGATTGCTGCTCCAGATGCAATGCGCGTTGTAGGTAAGTTAGGTACAATCCTTGGTCCACGTGGCTTAATGCCAAACCCTAAAGTGGGTACTGTAACTCCTGACGTAGCAACTGCAGTTAAAAATGCAAAAGCTGGTCAAGCACGTTACCGTGTAGACAAAGCGGGTATCATCCATGCTGCGATCGGTCAAGTAGGTTTCACTGCTGAAGCTGTTCGTCAAAACGTTGAAGCTCTTGTAGCTGACCTTAAGAAAGCAAAACCTGCAACTTCTAAAGGTGTTTATATCAAAAAGATCACTTTAAGCTCAACTATGGGTCCTGGTCTTACTATTGATGTAACTAACGTTTCTAACTAAGTTTAACTTAGACAGAATTTTAAAGCCCTGAGTAAGATTTGAAGCGCTGCTTCAAATCTTACGCAAGATACCGGTTTTGGATTTCTTGCGAACTTAGGCAAACTTTGAATTGGTAAATGAGAATTTATCAGCGTCAAAGACCTCAGGCGAGGGGAGTTTTATGCTTCGCTCTTAATATTCCAGCCTGCGTAGACGCGGTGGTGTGATTTAGTTCATCCTCCGCGTGTTGACTCAGTGATGAGTTAACGAACTGGGAGTGTACTTCGCGTGAGTACATAAATCACCGTTAGGAGGTTTTACAATGGCTCTTCTTATCGAAGACAAAAAACAGATCGTAGCTGAAGTTAACGCTGTTGCTTCTACTGCTTTCACTGCTGTTGTTGCTGACTACCAAGGTTTAACTGTTGAGCAATTAACTGCTCTTCGTGTTGAAGCTCGTAAACTAGGTGTTACTACACGTATCGTGCGTAATACTTTAGCTAAACGTGCTCTTCAAGATACTCAGTTCGATATCTTGAACGACAACCTTGTTGGCCCAACAATTTTAGCTTTCTCGACTTCTGAAGACGACATGGGCGCAGCTGCTCGTTTGTTTGAAGAATTTGCTAAAACTAATAAAGCATTTGAACTTAAAGCTGCTGCATTCGATGGCAAGGTTTATCAAGGTGCTGAAGTTAGCGTAATCGCGAACCTTCCGAACCAAGAAAAAGCGCTTACTATGCTTGCAAATGTTCTTCAAGCTCCTATTTCGAAATTGGGTCGCCTTATTACTGCGCTCAAAGAGAAAAACGAGTCAGAAGCTGCTTAAGCTTAATAAATCAATTTCCACACCATTCAATATCCATTTGGAGTTATTCTCATGGCTTTAACTAACGAAGAAATCTTAAACGCAGTTGCTGAAAAAACTGTTCTTGAACTTGTTGAACTTATCTCTGCTTTTGAAGAGAAATTCAATGTATCTGCTGCTGCTGTAGCTGTAGCTGCTGCTCCAGGTGCTGGCGCTGCTGCTGCTGAAGAGCAAACTGAATTCAACGTAGAGTTGACTTCTTTCGGTGCTAACAAAGTTGCTGTAATTAAAGCAGTTCGTGAAGCAACTGGTCTTGGTCTTAAAGAAGCTAAAGATTTAGTTGAAGGCGCTCCAGCTCTTCTTAAAGAAGGTGTTTCTAAAGAAGAAGCTGAAGAACTTAAGAAGAAACTTGAAGAAGCTGGTGCTCAAGTTACTGTTAAGTAATTTCGCCATGGGGTCAATATTAATTTGACCCCAAAAATTGGCTGATGGCTCTTGGGTCATCAGCCTTTTTGCGTTACAATTATCGGCTCGATTTTTGTTAACTTGGTGTAAAAATCATCAATACTAACTATAATTGAATAAAATCAAACGCTTACCAATATTTTTCCATGTTTAAAAATATTGTTAAGCGTTTTAATACCACTGAACATTGCAGCATTTGAACAAAGTGGTGGTCATATCGACCTGCGTAATTCCTTCTAGACCCGTTCTGCAGGCGGGTTTAGTTTACTTTCCGAGGACTCCAGATGGCATACTCATATACCGAAAAGAAACGGATCCGTAAGAATTTTGGTAAATTGCCCCAAGTGATGGATGCTCCGTACCTGCTCGCGATTCAAGTCGACTCGTACAGAACGTTCCTTCAAGATGGCAAAACACCAAAAAACCGCGAAGATATCGGTCTCCAAGCCGCATTTCGTTCAGTTTTTCCAATTGAAAGTTATTCTGGGAATGCTGCTTTAGAATTCGTTGAGTATAGCCTTGGTAAACCAGAGTTTGACGTTCGCGAATGTATTCTTCGTGGCTCAACTTATGCGGCACCAATGCGCGTAAAAATTCGTTTGATCATTAAAGATCGCGAAACGAAATCAATTAAAGACGTACGTGAACAAGAAGTGTACATGGGTGAAATGCCACTTATGACACAGAATGGTACGTTCGTGATCAATGGTACTGAGCGTGTAATCGTATCTCAATTACATCGTTCACCTGGTGTGTTCTTTGATCATGATAAGGGTAAGACGCATTCAAGTGGTAAGGTGCTTTATTCAGCACGTATCATTCCTTACCGTGGTTCATGGTTAGACTTTGAGTTTGATGCTAAAGATTTAGTATACGTTCGTATTGACCGTCGTCGTAAGTTACTTGCGACTGTGATTCTTCGTGCCTTGAACTATACAAACGAACAAATTCTAGACATGTTCTATGAAAAGGTTCCTGTATATCTAGACATGGGCAGCTATCAAATTGACTTGGTTCCAGAGCGTCTGCGTGGCGAAATGGCACAATTTGATATCACAGACAATGACGGTAAGACAATCGTTGAGCAAGGTAAACGTATTAATGCGCGTCATGTTCGTCAAATGGAAGCTGCAGGCTTAACTAAACTTCCAGTACCTGATGAATATTTATATGAGCGTATTACTGCTGAAGATATTACATTACACAATGGTGATGTGATTGCTGCAAACACGGTTCTTAGCCATGAAGTGATGGTTAAAATCGCTGAAGGCGGCGTTAAGCAATTTAACGTACTTTATACCAATGACATCGATCGCGGTTCATTCGTAGCTGATTCATTACGTGCTGATACGACTTCTGGTCGTGAAGAAGCGCTTGTAGAAATTTACAAGGTAATGCGTCCAGGTGAGCCACCAACGAAAGAAGCTGCAGAAAACTTATTCAATAACTTGTTCTTCTCTTCTGAACGTTATGACTTATCACCAGTTGGTCGTATGAAGTTCAACCGTCGTTTGGGTCGTCCTTACGAAGTGGGTACAGATCAGAAGTCACGTGAAGTTGAAGGTATTCTTTCAAACGATGACATCATTGACGTATTAAAAACACTGGTTGAAATCCGTAACGGTAAAGGTGAAGTCGATGATATCGACCACCTAGGTAACCGTCGCGTACGTTCTGTTGGCGAAATGACAGAAAACCAATTCCGTGTTGGTCTAGTTCGTGTTGAACGTGCTGTGAAAGAGCGTTTATCACAAGCAGAGACAGATAACTTGTCTCCACAAGACTTGATCAATGCAAAACCAGTAGCGGCTGCAATCAAAGAATTCTTTGGTTCAAGTCAGTTATCTCAGTTCATGGATCAAAACAACCCATTGTCTGAAATTACACACAAACGTCGTGTATCAGCATTAGGTCCAGGTGGTTTAACACGTGAACGTGCGGGCTTCGAAGTACGTGACGTACATCAAACTCACTACGGTCGTGTTTGTCCAATTGAAACGCCTGAAGGTCCAAACATTGGTTTGATCAACTCATTATCTGTATATGCGAAAGCGAATAGCTTTGGTTTCTTAGAAACTCCATATCGTAAAGTTGTTGATGGTCGTGTAACGGATGAAGTTGAATATTTATCAGCAATTGAAGAAGTAGGTACTGTGATTGCACAGGCCGATTCTCAATTGGATAAAGATGGCAACTTAACAGAAGAGTTCGTATCTGTTCGTCACCAAGGTGACTTCGTACGTATGCCGCCAGAAAAAGTAACGCACATGGACGTATCTGCTCAGCAGGTTGTTTCTGTGGCTGCGTCACTGATTCCATTCCTTGAACACGATGATGCGAACCGTGCATTGATGGGTTCCAACATGCAACGTCAGGCTGTTCCTACGCTGATTGCTGACAAGCCTCTTGTTGGTACAGGTATGGAAGCGAACGTGGCGCATGACTCAGGCGTGTGTGTGATCGCGAAACGTGGCGGGCGTATTGAATACGTAGATGCATCTCGTGTCGTTATTCGTGTGAATGAAGATGAAATGGTTGCGGGTGAAGCAGGTGTAGATATCTACAACTTGATTAAGTACACACGTTCAAACCAAAACACATGTATTAACCAAAAAGTGCTTGTGAACCTAGGCGACAAAGTTGGTCGTGGTGATGTACTTGCTGATGGTCCATCAACTGATGGCGGTGAATTGGCACTTGGTCAAAACATGCGTGTCGCGTTCATGACTTGGAACGGTTATAACTACGAAGACTCGATCTTATTATCTGAGCGTGTTCTTCAAGAAGATCGTTTGACGTCTATTCACATTCAAGAACTCTCTTGTGTCGCGCGTGATACTAAACTTGGTTCAGAAGAAATTACTGCTGATATCCCGAACGTAGGTGAGGCTGCACTTTCTAAGCTTGATGAATCAGGTATTGTCTATATCGGTGCTGAAGTAACTGCTGGCGACATCTTAGTTGGTAAAGTAACACCTAAGGGCGAAACGCAGTTGACTCCTGAAGAAAAATTGCTTCGTGCAATCTTTGGTGAAAAAGCAGCTGATGTGAAAGACTCTTCACTTCGTGTTCCATCTGGTACGAAGGGTACAGTCATCGACGTTCAAGTGTTTACTCGTGATGGTATCGAGAAAGACGAACGTGCTCAAGCGATTGAAAAAGCTCAACTTGATGCATACCGTAAAGATTTGAAAGAAGAATACAAAATCTTCGAAGAAGCTGCACGTGAGCGCGTTGTACGTTTGTTGAATGGTCAAGAGTCTAATGGCGGCGGTACAACAAAACGTGGCGATAAGTTAACTGATGAAGTTCTTTCAAATCTAGAACTTGTTGATCTACTTGATATCCAACCAGTAGATGAAGGCATCGCGGAGCGTTTAACTCAAATTCAAGTATTCTTGAAAGAGAAGAGTCTTGAAATCGATGAGAAATTCGCTGAGAAAAAACGCAAGCTTTCTACAGGTGATGAGTTAACAACTGGCGTATTGAAAGTTGTTAAAGTTTACCTAGCAGTAAAACGTCGTATTCAGCCTGGTGATAAGATGGCGGGTCGTCATGGTAACAAAGGTGTTGTATCAAACATCTTGCCAGTTGAAGACATGCCACATGATGCGAATGGTGTTCCAGTAGATATCGTATTGAACCCACTAGGTGTACCTTCACGTATGAACGTGGGTCAGATTCTTGAAACTCACTTGGGTATGGCTGCGAAAGGTCTTGGTGACAAGATCGATCAAATGTTGAAAGAACAACGTACTGTACTTGAACTTCGTGAATTCTTAGACAAGATTTACAACAAAGTTGGTGGCGAGCAAGAAGATCTTGATAGCTTAACTGATGATGAAATCTTGGCACTTTCAGGCAACCTCCGTAAAGGTGTTCCACTTGCAACACCAGTATTTGACGGTGCCGAAGAAGGTCAAATCAAAGAGTTATTAGAACTATCTGGTCTTTCACGTACTGGTCAGACAGTACTGTATGATGGCCGTACTGGTGAACGTTTTGACCGTCCTGTAACTGTAGGTTACATGTACATGTTGAAATTGAACCACTTGGTTGATGACAAGATGCATGCGCGTTCTACAGGTTCTTACTCGCTTGTAACGCAACAGCCGCTTGGTGGTAAAGCACAATTCGGTGGTCAGCGTTTCGGTGAGATGGAGGTCTGGGCACTCGAAGCATATGGCGCAGCTTATACGCTTCAAGAAATGCTGACTGTGAAGTCGGATGACGTTGAGGGTCGTACCCGTATCTATAAGAACATTGTAGATGGTAACCATTATATGGACCCAGGTATGCCTGAATCGTTCAACGTATTGACCAAAGAGATCCGTTCTTTAGGTATCAACATTGAACTGAAAAATGGTGACTAAATCCCCCTCAATCCCCCTTTGATAAGGGGGAGACTAACCCCTCTTTAAAAAAGAGGGGTTAGGGGAGATTACCAATTCAGTTAAAAAACAATATTTGTGACCCAGTTGTGAAGTGAAAATCTCCACAACACACGGAGAAAAAAATTGAAAGACTTGCTCGATATCATGCGCAAAAAGACGGATTCAGACGGTCATGCTCCTGTAGAGTTTGATCGCATCCGTATTGGTCTTGCGTCACCAGAAATGATTAAGTCATGGTCTCATGGTGAAGTTAAAAAGCCAGAGACAATTAACTATCGTACGTTCAAACCTGAACGTGATGGTTTATTCTGTGCCAAAATTTTTGGTCCAGTAAAAGATTACGAATGCTTGTGTGGAAAATACAAGCGTATGAAATACAAAGGTGTCATTTGTGAAAAATGTGGCGTTGAAGTAACAACTGCGAAAGTTCGTCGTGAACGTATGGGTCACATTGAGCTTGCTTCACCAGTTGCACACATTTGGTTCTTAAAATCACTGCCTAGCCGTATCGGTCTTCTTTTAGACATGACGCTACGTGATATCGAACGTGTATTGTATTTCGAATCTTACGTTGTAACAGATCCTGGTATGACTCCTTTCGAAAAATACCAACTTCTGAATGACGAAGAATACTTCACAGCATTAGAAGAGCACGGTGATGAATTCACTGCGAAAATGGGTGCTGAAGCAGTTCAAGATTTGTTGAAAGACATTGATCTTGAAGCTGAGATTTCTCGTTTACGTGAAGAAATTCCGAATACAACTTCTGAAACGAAGCTTAAGAAAGCATCTAAGCGTTTGAAGTTAATGGAAGCGTTCAAAGAGTCGAATAACAAACCAGAATGGATGGTGTTGACTGTACTTCCAGTACTACCACCAGATCTTCGTCCGCTTGTACCACTTGAAGGTGGTCGTTTCGCGACATCTGATTTGAACGATCTTTATCGTCGTGTGATTAACCGTAACAACCGTTTAAAGCGTCTTCTTGATCTAGCTGCTCCAGATATCATCGTACGTAACGAAAAACGTATGTTGCAAGAGTCTGTAGATGCATTGTTAGATAACGGTCGTCGTGGTCGTGCAATTACTGGTTCGAACAAACGTCCTCTTAAATCTTTGGCAGACATGATCAAAGGTAAACAAGGTCGTTTCCGTCAAAACTTACTTGGTAAGCGTGTTGACTATTCTGGTCGTTCGGTAATTACTGTAGGTCCTACTTTACGTCTTCACCAATGTGGTCTTCCTAAGAAAATGGCACTTGAGTTATTCAAGCCGTTTATTTTCGCGAAATTACAAGCGTCTGGCCAAGCAACTACCATTAAAGCTGCGAAGAAAATGGTTGAGCGTGAGACTCCAGAAGTTTGGGACGTTCTTGCATCTGTGATTCGTCAACATCCAGTGATGTTGAACCGTGCGCCAACACTTCACCGTTTAGGTCTTCAAGCATTTGAGCCTGTACTGATTGAAGGTAAAGCGATCCGTCTACACCCACTCGTATGTGCTGCGTTCAACGCCGACTTCGATGGTGACCAAATGGCGGTACACGTTCCATTAACACTTGAAGCTCAATTAGAAGCTCGTGCGTTAATGATGTCAACCAACAACATCTTGTCTCCAGCAAACGGTGAACCAATCATCGTTCCATCGCAAGACGTTGTCTTAGGCTTGTATTACATCACGCGTGATGCAATCAATGCCAAAGGTGAAGGCATGGTGTTCGCGGATACTCATGAAGTAAACCGTGCGCTTGCAACAGGTCAAGTTGATTTACATGCTCGCGTTAAAGCTCGTGTACATCAAACTGTGATCAATGAAAATGGTGAGCGTGAGCAACAAACGATTATCGTTGATACAACGCCAGGCCGTTGTTTACTTTGGGAAGTTGTGCCAGAAGGTTTAAGCTTCGAGCAAATCAACGTTGAGATGACCAAAAAGAACATCTCTAAATTGATTAACTCTTGCTACCGTAAGCTTGGTTTGAAAGATACTGTTATTTTTGCTGACCAATTGATGTACCTCGGTTTCCGTCAAGCAACACGTTCAGGCGTGTCTGTTGGTATGGAAGACATGGTGATTCCACCTGCGAAGTATTCAATCATCGAGAAAGCTGAAGTTGAAGTTCGTGAAATTGAGCAACAATTCGAACAAGGTTTCGTAACTGCCGGTGAACGTTATAACAAAGTTGTCGATATTTGGGCGCGTACAAACGACCAAGTAGCGAAAGCGATGATGGATAACTTGTCTTACACGACTGTTAAGAACAAACAGGGCGAAGATGAGAAACAAAAATCATTCAACTCCATCTACATGATGTCTGACTCTGGTGCCCGTGGTAGTGCAGCACAGATTCGTCAGCTTGCAGGTATGCGTGGTTTGATGGCAAAACCGGATGGCTCGATTATTGAGACACCAATTAAAGCGAACTTCCGTGAAGGTTTGACCGTACTTCAGTACTTCATTTCAACACACGGTGCGCGTAAAGGTTTGGCCGATACAGCATTGAAGACAGCGAACTCGGGTTACTTGACACGTCGTCTTGTAGACGTAGCGCAAGACTTAGTGATTACTGAGCCAGATTGCGGTACTTTTGACGGTCTTGTAATGACGCCATTCATTCAAGGTGGTGATGTTATCGAGAACTTAGGTACTCGTGTGCTTGGTCGTGTATTAGCTGAAGATGCGAAGCGACCAGGTTCTGATGAAGTAGTATTGCCACGTAATACACTCATCGATGAGAAACTTGCAAACTACCTAGAAGAGCAAGGTGTCGATGAAGTTAAAGTACGTTCAGTAGTAAACTGTGCATCTACTTTTGGTGTATGTGCGAAATGTTATGGTCGTGACCTTGCACGTGGTCACTTGGTGAATCCAGGTGAATCAGTGGGTGTAATGGCTGCTCAATCCATTGGTGAGCCAGGTACACAGTTAACGATGCGTACATTCCACGTGGGTGGTGCTGCGAGCCGAACTTCTGCTGCGAACAGTGTTCAAGTACGTAATGCAGGCTTTGTCCGTTTCCATAATGTGAAGACAGTGCAACACGCTAAAGGTCACTTAGTGTCTGTATCTCGTTCTGGTGAGATTGGTATCACTGATGACATCGGTCGTGAGCGTGAGCGTTATAAACTTCCTTACGGTGCCTCAATCTTGATTAAAGATGGTGGTGCGGTAGAAGCTGGCGGTATTGTAGCGACTTGGGATCCGCATACGCATCCATTGGTAACAGAAGTTGCTGGTAAAGCACGTTTCAGCCAAATCGCTGATGGTGTAACTGCAACATCGAAAACTGATGATGCAACTGGTATGACGACAGTTGAAATTTTACCTGTAACGTCTCGTCCCGCTTCTGGTAAAGACTTACGTCCAGCGATTGTATTAGATACAGTTGATGGTGGTGAACAGTTCTACTTCTTACCACAAAATACAATTGTGACTGTCCGTGATGGCGAAACAATTGGTGTGGGTGATGTAATTGGTCGTGTACCTCAAGAAACTTCACGTACTCGTGATATTACCGGTGGTCTTCCACGCGTAGCTGACTTGTTTGAGGCACGTAAGCCGAAAGAACATGCGATCCTTGCAGAAGTTTCAGGTGTTGTAAGCTTTGGTAAAGAAACTAAAGGTAAGAATCGTCTTGTGATCACACCGGATGATGGCTCAGAGATTTACGAAGAGTTAATTCCTAAGTGGCGTACGATTAACGTGTTTGAAGGTGAGCATGTTAACCGTGGTGAAACGATTTCTGATGGTCCGCAAAATCCACATGACATCTTACGTTTGAAAGGTGAAGTGGCGTTGACAAACTACATCGTGAATGAAGTTCAAGACGTATATCGTCTCCAAGGTGTAAAAATCAACGATAAGCACATTGAAGTCATCGTACGTCAAATGTTGCGTAAAGTTGAGATCATCGATGGTGGTGATACAAGCTTCATCAAAGGCGAGCAAGTGGATTACATCCGTGTTGTCCAAGAAAACCAAGCAGTACTTGCTCAGAACAAGTTCCCTGCGAAGTTTGAACGTCAATTGATGGGTATCACGAAAGCTTCACTTTCTACTGACTCGTTCATTTCTGCTGCATCGTTCCAGGAAACAACACGTGTGTTAACTGAAGCTGCTGTAACAGGTAAAGAAGATGATTTACGCGGTCTAAAAGAAAACGTGGTTGTTGGTCGCTTGATCCCAGCGGGTACAGGTTTGGCTTACCACTTAGAGCGTCGTCGTCAAGAAGCAGAAGCTGCTGAACACGAATTGGTTAATGACTTCTCTGAAGTTGACCAAGCGTTCTCACAAGCATTAAATGAAGATCAGTTTTAATCTAAACTGAATTAAGAAGGCACCTACAGGTGCCTTTTTTTATTGAATTTGATAATGTGAATTTGAGGCTAAATATCTATTTTGAAAAAAACTCTTTACAAATAGCATCATTTTCGCGTTGTCTTGTAACAGAAATTGAAAATTTTATTCTCTAGATCGCGATATGCTTATATAAATAGACAAAGAGGGACATCAAGATGAAAAAGTTAACAGCTGTCATGGCGATGGCAACCATATCTACAATGCTACTTGCAGGTTGTGAAAGCATGACGCCGAATCAACAGCGTATTGGTGCAGCTGCTGCAGGCGGTGCACTTGGTGGTGGTGTTGGTAATAATGTTGGTGGTGGTGTTGGTGCAACGCTTGGTGGTGGTGCAGGTGCCGCTGTAGGTAGTAAAGCTCAAGGGGGCTCAGATCGTAATGCCACTTATAGTGGTGTAGGCGGTGCAATCGGGTCTGCAGTCGGTAAAAGTATTTTTGGTGGTAACTCTGGCGCTGCAATTGGTGGTGCAATTGGCGGCGGTGCAGGAGCAGCGATAGAGCAAAAGCGATAGAACAAAATAATCGTTAATTTGCTAAAGTGATAAAAAAAGCGCTCATAGAGCGCTTTTTTTATTAACGGAAACGTGTGGCTTTTGCCTTCTTGCGACGGATATACACAGTTTTGTGAACTTCTGCGATCCGTAAGCCTGATTCATCCATAATATTCACAGTATAGTTACGGTAAACAGGAGCATGATTGCTAGCGAGCTCTTTGATGAGTTGTATTTCACTGGAATCAATGCGGATATCTGCATAAACAGTGCTACGACCAGGAGTTAAAAAATCGATGCTTGCAGCCTTATCCCAAACAATATATTTATCACCTAAGTGATACATGAGTAATGTCATATAGAATGGGTCAACCATAGAATAAAGGCTACCGCCAAAGTGGACACCCACAATATTTTTATTTTTTCGTGTAAGTGGCATTTTTACACGAATATGATGATTTTTTAAGTCGATTTTATCGATAGTAATGCCTGCGCCTTGAAAGGGTGCAAAGCTATTAAACATATACTTGGAGATTAACGGAATTGTCGTTAGCTTTTTCAAAATACTCATTTAGGTCAATTATTTTTATTTCATTAGTTAGCATACTAAAGTACAAAAAATATTCTGGCATTGATCGAAAATCATCGTAGACCAAGAAAACGGTCAATCAATAACAAAAAAGGTTGAGCATATTATGCAATTTGAATCGCATTGGATTAACACGACAGATCAACAAAAACTCTATGCTAAAACATGGGGAGATCGGAATAAGCCGGCATTGGTGCTTGTGCATGGTTATCCAGACAATCAAGAAGTATGGGAACCAATCATTTCGAATTTAATCGAAGATTATTTTGTTGTAACTTATGATGTGCGTGGCGCTGGTCAATCGAGCGTACCGAAAAAGATTCGCGCTTATGCATTAGCTCAACTGTCTTTGGATTTGGAGAGTGTGGTAAATCATCTGTTGCCAAATCGAAACTTTCATGTGGCAGCACACGATTGGGGCTCAATTCAAACATGGGAATCCGTAACAGAATCTAAATTTAAAGGTCGTATTCTTTCATATACCACTATATCTGGACCATGCTTGGACCATGCTGCTTATTGGATGCGTGAACAATTCAAACATCAAAAACCAAAGTTCTTTAAGCAATTGATTAAGTCTTGGTACATCGTACTATTTCAGCTACCCATAGTTGCACCGACGATGTGGAATTTTCTCAATCCAGATCGCTGGGGTAAAATATTTGAAATTCTTGAAGATACAAAAGGCTTACCTGTAAACCAAAATATCTCTAAGGATGGTGAGTATGGTGTGGCACTGTATCGGGCAAACTTTATTCCACGTCTAATGATGCCTCGTCAACGTCATGCGATTTGCCCCGTTCAAGCGGTAGTCTTAAAACGCGATAAATATGTAAGTCCAGAGTTGATTGACGAAATTCCAAAATGGGCGACAGGTTTTGAACGTGTTGAGCTAGATGCGAATCATTGGGCTGTTTTAAGTCGTGCCCAAGAGATCGCATCGTATATTAAACAATTTGCAAAAAAAAATGCGCAAGGCGAATAGAATCTGACGAGTGAAGGTATCAACCCCTGATGAGCAGATTTATTACAAACAAATTCTGATAAAATAGTTTTTTTGTCTGATTCCTATTTCTTATGTTTGCAATTCTTGCTGCCATTGGGGTCATGTTTGGCCTCTCTTTGGCTCGTGTGCCTGTGGTATTTGCACTGATCATTGGTGCTGTAACAGGAGGCCTATTGGCTGGTCTTGGTTTACAAGGCACTATGGAAGCGTTTAATGGTGGTTTGGGCAAGGGTGCCCAGATTGCTTTAGCTTATGGTGTACTTGGTGCATTTGCCTTAACTTTGGCTCGTTCAGGTTTGCCAGATCTTCTAGCATATAAAATGATTAATTCACTTAAAGGTGAGGCTAATCTTAAAATACAAAATCGTGTCAAATATGCCATCTTTGCAACGGTTGCAATAGCGGCTGTTTGTTCTCAAAACGTAATTCCCGTGCATATTGCTTTTATTCCTGTATTGATTCCACCATTATTGATGGTATTCAACCATTTAAAGCTTGATCGACGATTGGTTGCATGTCTACTCACATTTGGTTTATGTGCAACTTATATGTTGATCCCAGTCGGTTTTGGTGCAATTTTCCTAAATGATATTTTAGGTCAAAACATCAATACTTTTGGTGAACCACTTGGCTTCCAAATTGATTATGATCAAATCCCTTCTGCGATGGCGATTCCTGTGTTTGGGATGTTCGTAGGTTTATTAATCGCAGTGTTTTATAGCTATCGTAAACCACGAGAATATCGTGACATTCATGTCGAAGAACAACCACAAAGCATTTCGGGTGAAATGGGTGTTCAAGAAGGTTCTGCGAGACCGGAGGTTTCTAAATTTACGATTTATATGGCGGGGGGTGCTGTTTTAGCAACGCTTGCAGTGCAATTGTATTCTGATTCGATGATTTTAGCTGGTTTAGTCGGCGTGGCGATCCTAAGCTGTGCAGGTATTTTCAAGTGGAAAGAAGCTGACGATGTCATCATTACTGGTATGCGTATGATGGCACTCGTGGGTTTTATTATGATAGCAGCACAAGGTTTTGCAGCCGTGATCGGCGCTACTGGTCAGGTTCCAACGCTAGTTGAGGCTTCAGTCGCATGGATTGGTGATAGTCAAGGTTGGGCAGCATTCTGGATGTTACTCATCGGATTGTTAATTACACTAGGTATAGGATCATCATTCTCCACAGTGCCAATTCTTGCAATCATTTATGTCCCATTATGTATTCAGTTTGGTTTTAGTCCAGCAGCAACAATTGCGCTCATAGGTACTGCTGCAGCTCTAGGTGATGCAGGCTCTCCAGCTTCAGACTCGACTTTAGGACCAACATCAGGCTTGAATATGGATGGTCAACATGATCATATGAAAGACAGTGTGATTCCGACATTTATTCATTTCAATATTCCATTGATGATTTTTGGTTGGATCGCGGCAATGGTCCTATAACTACATTTAAAAAATGATTGAATAAAAGGCGATTAATATAATCGCCTTTTTTATTTTAAATCAGATTAAAATAGTAGGATTAAATAAAAAAATTCCGAGTAAAATAATATGATTAATAGGTTATTTAAAATAATTGATGGTTTTATAATTGACTAAATTGGTATGATTTAAAATAAATTATTATTATAATCAGTTATTTATAAATAAAATGTATTTTATTTAATTTTTGAGAGTTGCATATTAATTTTTGGCATGTTTATTATATTTAAATAGTGGTTTATTTAGATATTTCTTTCAGAGGTTATAATAATGTTAAATAAAATTGCACTGATTGTTTTAGTTGGGATGTCAGCAAATGCACTGGCAGGAGAATGGCAACTTAAGGTAGGTGCATCTGCAATTTCTCCAACGCAAGATACCACTGTGGCTGCTCTAGGAGGAGCTAAAGTGGAAGCCGATGATGAATTTGCTTTTACCCCTTCGGTGGAATATTTCTTTAATGATCAAATTTCTGCTGAATTATTATTAGCGACTCCAGTTCGCCATGATGTTTTGATTAATGGCGCTGATGCAGTGACGATTAAACATTTACCACCAACACTGACTGCGAAATATCATTTTAAAAATACCTCGGGATTTACACCTTATGTTGGTCTTGGTGCAACAGCATTTATTGCTTGGGATGAGCAAGGCGTTCAAAGTGTAAAAGAAGATTTTGGTTATGCAGCGCAGTTAGGTTTCAATTTCCAACCAGCTGATGCAAAAAACTGGGGTGTATTCGCTGACGTACGTTATGCAGATTTGAACCCTGAAGTGACTGTAGATGGAACAACAAAGTTCAAGCTAGATATAGATCCAGTCATCTACAGCATTGGTTACAGCTACAAATTCTAAAAATAAAGTTGCGCCTAGCCCTATTAATCAATAGGGCTTTTTTTATGTGTCGTACTATAACAGGTAGAAAATACCATATAAAAAAACAATTTTTTTCAATAATCTAGAAAGCTCATAACAGAGTAGTATGCATGAAGAACCAATTCATAAAACTCATCATTGTGCTGGCTGCATGTGGAAGTGTTCCAGTATTTGCAGCGAGTTTTGATTGCAAAAAAGCGCAGTCCGAAACTGAGAAAGCTGTTTGTGAACATCGTATCCTGAATGATGCAGATGTTAAAATGGCTGCCACTTATCAAATTCTTCGTCGTTTAGTACCGATGGGAATGCGATCAATCATTCAGAATGAACAAGTCAAATGGCTGGAATTACGTGATCAATGCCAAGCAAATTTGCAATGCTTAAATCATGTCTATCAAATGCGTCAGCAAAAACTAGAAATACATCTTGATCGAATTTACAAACAAGGTCCTTTTTAAAAAAAATTAATTTTGACCATTGAAAAAATTAGAAGCTACACCATTCATTAAGCATTCAAAAAAATTGTTTTGATGTGTTTAAGGAGTAGTTTATGAGCGAGCAGAATACACAAAAACATAGTTTCCAAGCGGAAGTTGCTCAGCTTTTACATTTAGTGACGCATTCACTTTATTCAAATCCAGAAATTTTCCTTCGTGAGCTAATTTCAAACGCTTCAGACGCATGTGATAAATTACGTTTTGAAGGGATTAATCATCCTGAATACTATGAAAATGATCCAGATTTACGTGTACGCGTACAATTGGATAAAGATAATAAAACCATCACCATTTCAGACAACGGTATTGGTTTAAGCCAACAAGAAGCTATTGATAATTTGGGTACGATTGCTAAATCTGGTACTAAAGACTTTATGTCTAAATTAACCGGTGATCAAAAGTCAGATGCACAGTTAATTGGTCAGTTTGGTGTCGGTTTTTATTCTGGCTTTATTGTCGCTGATAAAATCACAGTTGAATCACGTCGTGCAGGGGCTGAAGCTTCAGAAGGTGTACGTTGGATCAGTGGTGGTACAGGCGAATTTGAAGTTGAGCAAATTACAAAAGAAGGTCGCGGTACAGATATTATTCTACACTTGCGTGAAGACGCATTAGATTATTTGCAAAGTTATAAAGTAAAGCAAATTATCAATAAATATTCAGACCATATCAGTTTACCAATTCAAATGGAAAAAGAGGTATGGCAACAAGAAGAAGCGGCTGAGGGAGAAGAAGCCAAACCAGGCCAGTATGTCAAAACGGGTGAATGGGAGGCGATCAATTCTGCCAGCGCATTGTGGACACGTAGTAAGAATGACATTACTGAAGAACAGTATATTGAGTTTTATAAAAACTTAAGTCACGACTTTGAAGCACCGATTACTTGGGCGCATAACCGTGTAGAAGGGAGTACCGAATATACGCAATTACTGTATATCCCAAGTAAAGCACCGCACAACATTTTCTCACGTGAAGCGAAAGCAGGTATCAAGCTCTATGTGAAACGTGTCTTCATCATGGATGATGCAGATAATCTCATCCCGAACTATTTACGTTTCGTACAAGGTGTTGTGGATAGCGCAGACTTACCGTTAAATGTGAGTCGTGAGTTACTTCAAGAAAGTCGAGATGTTAAAACCATCCGTGAAGGCAACACACGTCGAATCTTAACAACTTTAGACACTTTAGCTAAATCTGAAGATGAAGCAGATCAAGAGAAATTTAAGAAGTTTTATGCTGAGTTTGGATCTGTCTTAAAAGAAGGTTTGGGTGAAGATTTCACCAATCGTGATCGAATTTTGAAGCTTCTACGCTTTGCAACTTCAAACAATGATGAGGTGACCACTTCATTGGCTGACTACAAAGCAGCAATGAAAGAAGGTCAAAAGGCGATTTATTATGTAACGGCGGAAAGCTTAGCGGCTGCTAAAAACTCGCCACAACTTGAGTTATTCAAGAAAAAAGGTATCGATGTTCTGCTAATGACTGAACGTGTAGATGAATGGGCAATGGAATTTGTTCATGAGTTTGACGGGACACCAATGCAGAATGTCGCAAAAGGTGCTGTAGACTTAGGTGATTTACAGGATGCTGAAGAGAAAAAAGCATTAGAAGCGGCAGCTGAGCAGTTTAAACCAGTGGTTGAAAAGCTGTCTGAGTCATTAAAAGACAAAACCAAAGAAGTGCGCGTAACCACTCGTTTGGTTGATTCTCCAGCGTGTCTGGTGACTGGTGAAGGCGAATTGTCTCCACAGTTGATTCGCATGTTAAAACAAGCAGGTCAAGCAGTCCCAGAAAGCAAGCCAATTTTAGAGATTAACCCTGAGCATCCATTAGTGAAAAAATTGGAAGGTTCAGCACAATTTGACGATCTTGCAAATGTAATTTTTGATCAAGCGATGATTGCGGAAGGTGGTTTACCAGAAGATCCAGCTGCATATTTAAAACGCATTAACAGCTTATTATTGAAATAAGCGCATATTTTAAATTGTGATCCAAAGCCTATCTTCGGATAGGCTTTTTTAATGCAGCGCCGTCGTAGGATGCAAAAGGAGCTATTTAAGCTTTGGGTTAAACTAGATAAATTTTTTCGATGTTGATGATAAAAAAATACGTCCAAGTTTCGATTTGTAAAACATATCAAAAAATAATAATTAATCTATAATAACGATCATTAAATATTGGGAATATTCTATGAAAACTTCAATGATGCTCGCATTTAGCATGTTTTGTTTGAGCTTAACCAATGTCACTTATGCAGAACAAGATGTGAAGAAAATTGTTCGAAATGATCGTGTAACCGTAGTGAAGCACCAAATTCCACAATTTGATATTAATCCTTTTGTGGATAGTAAACGTATCACACGCACAGATCGCGTCGGTTATGTTTTACCTAAAACTGAAGCTGAAGCATCTCCTAAAAAAACACGTATTACACGTAATGATCGTATCGTGATTCAAAAGCCTGTCATTTGAGAATCTAAGATCCAAAAAAGCCCATCAATGATGGGCTTTTTTATGACTATTATCGAGCGCTAAAATCTAGCTTCAAGACGAACTAAAGCACGAGGATAGTGTGATCGATCTTCACGCTTATCATTAAAATAGTTAAGATCACCTTGAACAAAGAACCATTCGCGGAATAAGGGTTGGCGCCACGAAACAAAAGGTCCCCAACTGTTCATACGTAAATCATCGTTGTTGTAATAACCACCCACATACATACCGTAGTTAAAGCGGTTATCATGGAAAAACTGATGTTGGCGATAGGTACGATTATCCCAAGTCCAATCATCATCCTGCTCATCTGCATAAGTTAGATAAAGCTGATTTGAAATAAACGCTTCATTTGGACGTGCGTGGGTGAGTTCCAAATTGGTTCTTAGATAATTTTCACTATCTATACCATAACGATAGATTTGTTCAGCATGAAAGGAAAAATCATTCCCGAGAGTCCAATCTTTTTTTGCCTTCAAGCGGGCATAAATGTCATCTCCAGATCGAATACCTAAATCAGCATCTAAATCGAAAGGTAACTTATCAGACAGTTGTGACCAACGTAAGGCGATCGAACTGTTATCTTCACGGATTCGCTTAGTGTCGACATTTTTGTCGGGATCAGCAGCGGGATTTTCATTGGTAATGGCAATATTGTTGTCAATTTCATTATCCAGTGAATCATCACCAAAGACTAAACTTAATTTACGCTCTAAGGTTGGTAAGTCGATTTTACCGCGTATACGTGGCTTGAATTCGTAATCATCATACTTATTCCATTTATTATCAAAGATTACACGTAGCGTTGCTTTGGCGGTTTCATCTTCATAACCTTCACCAAACCAACCATCGATTCGCTGAGCGGTTCGGTCTGCCCAGTGGCGAATCGATTTTTGACGTCGGTCAATCCATGATAAATCTTCAGTCGCTTGGGTCGGGGCGTATATTTTTTTATTGGATTGTTCAGGGAATAGAGTGGGGGTTGAATCTACCATGCGAGGAACGTAGTTAATCCAACCTAAGCTATTTTCATCCGATGTTGGCCAATCTTTTTGTTGAAATTCTAAAGGATAGTCTAAAGTAGAGAATTCGCTACTGACACTGATTTCATCTGTTTGATAAGGATCAGTCAAGTGATCTATCTGATCTTGGCTATACACGAAAGTACTTAAAAAGCTACAACTTAAGACAAGACTTAAGGTTGACGGTTTGAATTGCTGCATGATTCTTTTCATATTCGCTCTAAGTCATTTTCATTGTTAAGCCACTGAATTTATTTATAAAATTAAAAATGGGCTTAAGCATCGTGATATTATTAAAAATCAATGTTTGATCTATTCTAATGAATTGTTCAACAAAATTCACAATAAACAACAATGAATTTGAAGTGATTTAAAATTGGAACAGATAATGAGAAGACTTGAAACTAAAATAATTTTATTAAATGATTGTTTTATAGATAAAAAAAGACCTCCTTGGGGAAAGAGGTCTATAAAAATTTACCATGTATAGAGTCATGCAGTGAATCTATACATGAAGTATATTCAGTTCCGATTCACTTGAATAGGCTTGTTTATGCAACGCTGAATTCTATTTTTATAACAGTCTAAATATGGCTTAAGTCATGCAACCTTAAACCAGTATTTAGGTTGTCGAAGGTGTTTTATGATTTGCTTGGTGGTACTTCACAATGCTCATCAGTACAAGTTTCTGCATCTTCAACAGTGGGTTGATCTGTTTGTTCATTGGCAGTTGTTAATACTTTGTTAATCACATCTTGGAAGACTTCAGTCGGTTGAGCACCAGCTAAAGCTACACGCTGATCGAATACAAAGAATGGTACGCCAGTCACTTTCAATTGATCACGTGCAAGTTCTTCATCAAATTGGACAAAATCGGCATATTGATCAGAATCCAAAATATCATCCACTTCAACTGGATTCAAACCAATGCGCGAAGCAACATCTTCGAGGGTTTCACGCTCGCCAATGGCTAAACCTTGGGTCATATAGCTATAGAAAAAGGCTTCTTTTGCTTCCGAACCCAATCCTAAGCTTTGTGCATGATGAATAATTCGATGGGCGTTGAATGTATTTCCTGAGTTGGCATTTTCCCAATTGAACTCGATGCCTTCTGCTTTTGCCATTTCCGCAATATTGCGTTGCATTTCTTCAACTTCAGCGACAGTACGCCCATATTTTAATGCTAAACGTTCGCTATTTGAGACTTCTTGACGTGGCGGTGCATCAGG
The DNA here is from genome assembly GCF_056779935.1 of Acinetobacter sp. ANC_7512. Classification (NCBI taxonomy): domain Bacteria; kingdom Pseudomonadati; phylum Pseudomonadota; class Gammaproteobacteria; order Moraxellales; family Moraxellaceae; genus Acinetobacter; species Acinetobacter sp. ANC_7512. The sequence continues at coordinate 22,633 of NZ_JBWYIX010000007.1, forward strand.
ATCTAGCTGAAAACTGTGCCAATGGACTTCAAGTTCTACACCAGTTGCAGCTGCTGCTGCTTCTAAACGTTTTTTTCCGATATAGCAAAAAGGGCATACTACATCTGACCACACATCTACACGCATAAAAAATCTCTAATCATCATTTATGAATCTATAGTGTGGGCAATGACAACAAAATTAAAGGTCTAAATCTGAAACGCAGAGTTTCAATCCGATATATTTCTGTCGAAAATATGAATTTTGCGTAATAAATTATTGAAACTTGATCACAGAATCACGAATAAATCGACAAAATCACAGCAATATCCACTAAATTCATTCCTAATTCTGCTTAAAAAATATGCTATACAATACACATCATGTGCTTGTCATTGTTCGCAAGTAATTCATTACTCAAACAAAAAAAGGATAGGAGTTTGAGATGCGCGGAATTTTAGCGGTGGTTATCGTCATGGTGACCTTATTATTTGGTTATTGTGCCTACGCGCAAAATGAAAAAAATGATGAAGTGCAACGTCAACAATTTGATTTGGTGATGACAGAAAAAATTGAGCAGCTTTATGTTCAAGCGAAGGATTGGAAGACCCCTCTGAATTTTAAAGTTGAAGATAAGCGTTTGAATGGTGACTATAAAGTACTTTCTGAATTTATTTTGAAGTATTGGGTAGACAATATTGAATCACGAAATATGTATTTACGTGAGTTAGATCAAGCCAAGTGGGATGAGTTTCTGAACGTTCGTCGCCTAGAATTAGATAAAAAGAATAAATATCAAGACACCGAAAAGATGTTTGTCCAAGTGAAGAAAATTCAATCTGAATATCAAATGCGTGACCAACAAATTTATGCGACAGCTTTACAAGCGCTTGATGCTTTGGAGATGAAAGCAGACTTGCGTGAGCCAATGAAAGAAAAGTTAAAATTCAGCCGACAGCATAATAATGATCAAGCTTTGTTTGCTTTAGAACTTAAGATCACAAAAAAAGCTGAAGAAATGTTTGAGTTTTTGAAGAATCATGACTGGCAACGCCGTAACGAAATGATCCTATTTAAAAGTGATCTTAGTGTGAATCGTTTTAACGAGTTATATCGTGAATTAAATCAATTACAACGCGAAATTGATCAGTTAAAAAATCAAAATGCCGAAGTGATTGAAGCACAAACAGTGAATCAAAGTCCAAGTTCTGAACCCGTTGTTCAGGAAGAAACGCAATAAACATTCTTTCTTGGTTGTTTCTTTCAGCGTGGTTATAAAGAATGGACGCCTGTTTTACTCACGGAGTAAGGCAGAGAATGCTTTACTTGAAAGTAAATGTGCATCATGAACATGCTCAATTTTAGGATTAATGTGTGCTTTTTCTTTCCATTGATCTAAGGTGATACCATTATCGAGGACTTTTTTGTCATATAAATAGTTTGGAATTAAGCCTGGTAAGGTCACGCGATAATCTCGTGGAATTTGTCCTACTGCATGTTCTAATAAATCAAACAAGATGGTCGTACAATTACTGATATAGGTGTTATACCAAACTGGGGTATGATTTAGCCGATTGGCTTTGTTCAGGAATTCTAAAAACAACATCTGAATTTCGGTTTGATTCATTTGAATTGGATAAATATAGACATCTTCTTCGCGAATATTTGAGCGTGTATAAATCAAATCATTTTCATCACCTACGACCAGTGCTAATTCATACTGCCGAAAAAACCCGCCAATGGTGGAGAAACCTTCATCCTTTTCCTGACGAACCTCTAAAGAAAATGCGAGATGTTCGCCATCATCAAAACCAAATGTAATAAAAACATGCGCAATAGGACCTTGCATAAAATGAGATACCACTAAATCTATACGATCTAACTTTTCTAAATCGTATTGTCGTGTTTCCCATCGCGTCACGTAGTCTTTATCACTGTGCCAAATAAAATTTCTGACATTCTGTAATTCCACTTTGCCATCTTTGAATTGGAATTGAATAATTTTGTCGGTTTCATCCTGCCAAACGCGATCATTGCGCGGCTCTAAGGAAAAAAAGCTAATCATGGCAATCAAAAAAATAATCAAATACGCCCATGTGAAATAGGGCTTATAGCTGTGTTGCTTGAAATGGAATATCCCTGTAATGATGGCAAGTCCAACCCAAAACAAGATCAGTGCATAAGTGAAAATGGCATTAACAGGCTGATGTGTCCAAATGAATAAGATTGCCCAAAGTGATGTGAGACATAAAAATATAACGAGTAGGCTGTTTTTTATTTTAGTTTTCATGGCTGATGGATATGTATGAGTTTTCTATTTTTATAATGAATTGAAGTTAAGCTTTGAAGTCCATATTTGTAAAATCAGACCGAGTCTTGAAATTCAGTTGCTTAGCAAAACTTTTAAAAAACACTTGAAACCATTTATCTGAGTGCTGATGAATACGTAAATAAATTGGTGTAGTTTAATTAAAGAATGGTTCTATTTGTTTAGTTATTCTTGTTTCTTGATGCTCAATTTGAACGATGTATGTCAGAGTCTTACTTATGACTAATTCTAAATTATGTTTGATGTTTGGTGTGATCTCAGCCTTGCTGATGAGTTTGACTCATGCCGAAAATATTGCGAGCTTGCCTTCAATTCAATTGTTGGCGGACGATGACTTACGTGATGAAGTTGTGACGACTGTTACACCTTTTCAAGAAGATCAAAAGGTGCGTCAATCTTTGCAACATCAAGTGATCAAAAAAGAACAGGATATTCAAAATGCTGCTTTAGAGCAAAGTTCACCTGCACTGAATATTCAACCAAAAACCCCAGTGCCTGATATGAGTCATCTATCACCTTTACAGCAGCAGTATGTTTTGTCTGTTGCAGCAGGTTTACAGTCGAATGATCCGAGTTCAGGCATTTTTAGAATGTTGGAGCCTTTAGGGATTGATCGGGACAAAGCATTGAATCATATCCAACAGGGTGGAGGCGCGATTCCAATGACCTTTGATGAGCAACGTTTAAATCAGTTGTTGGGTGATGGATGGCGGAGTAATCTAAAATAAAATTTGATTTCTAAAGTATAAAAATTCCGCAAACAGCGGGATTGCTTCTAGTCACGTATCTAAACTTAAACACGTTTGATAATTTGCAAATTATCTTAAAGCCTAGGTAAATTATAGTAGATTAATTCACATGAATTTAAAGTGTTAAGATCTAAATTGATATTTTGTTGAGCAGATACATGGTTGCTCAAGTGTTGATTTTGTTGAGCACTAAAGCCCAAAAAAGAATTATAACCTTCAATTTGAATTTTATATTTCTGAATATTAAGGTTCAAATTTTGAGTTAAGCAATACTGCTTTAATGAGTATTCTCTCTTATTATCAGATAGCGTAAAATTTATCTTGTGAGTAACAGTATCAATAACATAAATAGAATGTTTGTGTGAGCCAATATTAATTTTTTGTTGATGAGTTGGATTAGCTTGTACCGTACCGTTAAATAGAAATTCTTTTATAACTGGCTTGCCAATGACTTCATTTATTTTGATCAGAGCGAAGTTTGAAAGCGTGATAAATTGCGGGAAAAATAACCTCCAAACAAAAAATAACACAAACCCTGTAAGAAGTATAAATATAAAATAATTCATGAATTTATTAATTTTTTTATAACGGAATTTTTTGCGATTCTCCTCAATTTCTCGGACATAAAACTGATTGATAATAACAAGAAAAATGGGAGTTAAAAAAGTAATAGCCAATCCATAAGCAATACTAGAAACTAATAGAGGATTAAAGAAAGGCAATTCATATTGATTTTCTAACTTCCATCCAAAATAGAAAATTATAAGACTGAGAACGATATAAAATACTGGATAGAAATATGTCTTTTTTTTCTTCATATTTATAAATTTTTTAACAAGATTTTTTTAAGAGAAAAAACCCCGCATTAAGCGGGGTTTCTTTTGGTCACGTATTTAAAACTTAAACACGTTCGATCACAGTTGCGATACCTTGACCAAGACCGATACACATCGTCGCAAGACCGATTTGTGTATCTTGTTGTTCCATCACGTTTAACAACGTCGTTGTGATACGAGCACCAGAACAGCCCAATGGATGACCAAGCGCAATCGCACCACCGTTTAAGTTCACGATGTCTTGTTTGTCATGTAAACCTAGACCTTTCAATACTGAAAGACCTTGAGCAGCAAATGCTTCGTTTAACTCAACAGTTTGAATGTCACCAATACTCAAGCCAGCACGTTTAAGCGCTTTTTGAGTTGCTGGAACTGGGCCATAACCCATGATCGCAGCATCACAACCTGCAACTGCCATAGAGCGAATTACAGCACGTGGCTTAAGACCGAGTGCTTGCGCACGCTCAGCAGACATCAATAACATTGCAGATGCACCGTCAGACAATGCTGATGATGTAGCAGCAGTCACTGTACCGCCTTTAGGGTCAAACACAGGACGTAACGCTTTAAATGCTTCAAGGTTTGCATCTGGACGAATCACTTCATCTACATCGCATAGGATTTTGAAGCCATTTGCATCATGACCTTCAACACCAATGATTTCGTTTTTGAAACGACCTTCTTGAGTAGCAGCCCAAGCACGACGGTGAGATTCAACACCAAAAGCGTCTTGCTCTTCACGGCTAATGCCATTCATACGACCTAACATTTCAGCCGTTAAGCCCATCATGTTAGATGCTTTTGCATAATGTTTAGATGCTTGTGGGTTCAAGTCGATACCATGCATCATGCCAACGTGGCCCATATGCTCAACACCACCAATGATGAAGATATCACCTTGGTTAGTCGCAATTTGAGCAGCTGCGGTATGAATTGCTTGCATTGAAGAACCGCAAAGACGGTTAACAGTTTGACCTGCAACAGTTTTTGGTAAGTCTGCCAATAACACGATGTTACGACCGATGTTCATGCCTTGCTCTAGAGTTTGGTTCACACAACCCCAGATCACATCTTCAACTTCGTTCACATCAAACTGGTTACGAGCAACCAATGCACGAACTAATTCAGCAGATAAGTTATCGGCACGTACATTGCGGAACATACCATTTTTGGTTTTACCCATTGCTGAACGTACGCCATCAACGATGACAACGTCACGTGGATTTAAAGTAGCCATTCACGTTGCTCCTTAACCGTAGAATTTTTTGTTGTTAGCAGCCATGTCACGCAACATTTGTGGCGCTTCATAAGCCTTACCTAAATGCGCATACTTGTCGCAAAGCGCAACATACTCAGCTACACCAGTTTGATCGATGTAACGGCATGGACCACCACGGAATGGAGGGAAGCCTACACCCATGATCATCGCCATATCTGCTTCGTTTGGTGTTGCAACGATGTTATCTTCTAAGCAACGAACAGTTTCGTTACAGAAAGCAATCATCATACGGTCAATGATCTCTTGAGGATCAAATTCACGTTTTTCACCAGTCACGACAGAAGCAATCACGTCATACGCTGTTGGATCAACAGTTTTTGCTTTCTTGCCTTTCTTGTCCAATTCATATTTGTAGAAACCAACATCATTCTTTTGACCAAGACGTTGTGCTTCATACATTGTTTGGATTGAACCTTTGAAATCAGGCTTCATACGGTCAGGGAAACCTTCAGCCATCACTTCTGCACCGTGAACGCCAGTGTCAATACCGACAACGTCCATTAAGTATGCAGGACCCATTGGCCAGCCAAATTTTTCCATTACTTTGTCGACTTGTTGGAAGTCAGCGCCGTCTTTAAGAAGAAGGTCAAACGCACCAAAGTAAGGGAACAATACGCGGTTTACAAGGAAGCCCGGGCAGTCATTGACAACGATCGGGGTTTTACCCATTTTTTGAGCGAGTACGACAGTCGTTGCAATCGCTTCAGCTGAAGTTTTTTCACCGCGGATCACTTCAACCAAAGGCATCATATGCACTGGGTTAAAGAAGTGCATCCCTACAAAGTTCTCAGGACGTTCAAGGTTTTCAGCCAAACGCGTGATTGAGATCGTAGAAGTGTTTGATGCAATGATCGTGTTTTCACGTACTTTAGATTCAGTTTCTTTGAGTACGATGCCTTTCACTTTCGGATTTTCTGTTACCGCTTCGATCACGATATCGACTTCTTTAAACTCATCATAGCTTAATGTCGGACGGATACGTGCAAGCGTTTCACCCATTTGAGCAGGCTTGATTTTCTTACGTTCAACTTGTTTAGTCAGAAGACCGTTTGCTTCTTTCATTCCTAAAGCAAGTTGTGGGTTACCAATATCTTTCATGATAATTGGTGTGCCTTTGCTTGCCGCTTGATAAGCAATACCACCACCCATGATACCTGCACCAAGTACTGCAGCTTGATTTACAGGGTGAGCGCCTTGTTCATATTTTTTCGAAGTTTTCTTCACAACTTGGTCGTTGATGAATAGACCAATCAACGCGCCTGCTTGTGGCGTTACCGCTGCTTTTGCAAAGTGTTCAGCTTCTTGGCGAAGTGCACCAGCACGATCTAAGCTTGAACCTGCTTGCATAGAATCAAGCAATAATTTTGGCGCAGGGTATTGTGCAGGATTAGCTTTCGCAAGCACCACACCTTTAGACGAGTTGAAAGCCATCATTTGTTCTAATGGATTCAACTTAATTGGATCTAATTTTTCTTGACGCTTCGCTTTCCAGTCTAAACGACCTTCGATTGCTTGTTTAACGATAGAAATCGCAGCATCTTGTAATTTATCAGCAGCAACCACCGCATCGACCGCACCATCTTTAAGTGCAGCAGGTGCTTTTTTCGGGTTCGCCATTGCCATCCATTCAACAGCGTTATCGATACCGATTAAACGGCTTAGACGAACGGTACCACCGAAACCAGGAATGATCCCAAGTTTAATTTCTGGAAGACCAACTTGTGCTGATTCTGACATCACGCGATAGTCACACACCAAGCACATTTCGAAACCGCCGCCCAATGCCATGCCATTGATTGCAGCAACTTTAGGAATATTTAAATCTTCGAATGAATTGAAAATTTCATGAACAGGCATTGCCCAATCTACAATGACTTGTTCGCCTTGCGCAAAGTTTTCACCAAACTCAGTGATGTCTGCACCAACGATAAATGTAGATTTACCAGATGTAACGATAAGACCTTTAATCTCAGCGTTTGATTGAACAGCAGCAATTGCAGCTTTAAAGTCGTCAATTGTTGCGCGGTTGAATTTATTAACCGACTCACCTTGTAAGTCAAAGCGGAATTCTGCAATTCCGTCCGAAAGCATTTGGACGGTAATGGCATTGCCAGCGTGGATCATGCCCTGATCTCCTTTTTTTTGGAGGACTTCTAAGTTGATGTTGTGAAGCAAGTGCGTATTTCCTGCGCACATTAAAGCTTCGCTAATCTTACGATAACTATATCGAAAAAGAACATAACAAGTTGTATCAAGCCGTGACGCAATGGTCATCTATTTATTGCACCAGCATGCGTTATAAAACAGCAGATGCGAATGTAGAGTTTGTTCTTCTTACAATAAAGCGATTGTTTCAATTGGCATTTTATTTAAAAACACTTCAACTTATATCTGGGGTAGGTAGGTAATTTCAAGTTATTTTGCACTTTAAATTTCGTCATAAAAGTCAATAAACTGAAATATAAAGCCATCAAAAGTCTATTTGTAGAACACAATGTTTCGTTGTTTGGGGTAGTCGTTATACAATTTACGTGATTATCTATACATCTAAATTGGAACAATTCATTTCCAATTTAGGTGCAGCATCTCCTCATTTAACCCGCTAACCAAAGATAAACCGAGTCACTCAATGATCAAGTGGATTATTCTCGCGATATTCATCATATCGGCACTGTATATTCAACGTCGTGGAAAAGTACGACATTCGTTCTATCGTCAATTCTTTGATCATTCGACCATTTTGGCACCTATTAATTTTTTGATGTATATGTTCTCTAAGGTGCCAAACCAGCCTTATATCGACACACAGCATTTTAAAGATTTAAAAGTGTTAGATGAAAATTGGGAAATGATTCGTGATGAAGCCAAAGCTTTATATGAGCAGGGTGGGATCAAAGCCTCTGAAAAATATGATGACCTAGGCTTTAACTCATTTTTTAAAACTGGTTGGAAGCGTTTTTATTTAAAATGGTATGACTCTGCACATCCTTCTGCAGCAGAACTGTGCCCTAAAACGACAGCATTGCTTAAAACATTGCCAACCATTAAAGCGGCGATGTTTACTGAGCTTGCTCCTGATAGTCGCTTGGTTCGTCATCGTGATCCTTATGCGGGATCTTTACGCTATCATTTAGGGTTGTTGACGCCAAATGATGATCGTTGCTTTATTGATGTAGATGGTCAGCGGTATTCATGGAGAGATGGTGAAAGCGTTGTGTTTGATGAAACCTACATCCATTATGCAGAAAACACGACGGATCAAAATCGTATTATTTTCTTTGCTGATGTAGAGCGTCCTTTAAAGACACGTTGGATGGAACGGTTTAATCATTGGTTTGGTAAAAATGTAATGACTGCGGCAAGTTCACCGAATGAAGCAGGGGATCAAACGGGTGGTCTGAACAAAGCATTTGGTTATGTTTATCGCTTACGTGTGAAAGCAAAAGCACTGAAAGCGAAGAACCGTCAGTTATATTACTTTTTAAAATGGTTCTTGATGTTAGGGATATTCTTCCTGATTTTTATTCGACCTTATGTGTTTTAAGAGCATTCAGATCAAAATGCGCCTCAGGGCGCTTTTTTTAATTTTACTTAAAATGATGTAAATTAAAATTGAGAATTGGTTCAATAAAAGCTATGCTTTTGTCTGTAAAATACACAAAAGAAAATTCAAATGAATCTCAAAAAAACAATATTGGCTCTCAGTGTTTTACCGTTTTTTTTAAGTGCCTGTGGCGGCGGTGGGTCGGGAGATTCGTATGAATCATCACCGAGTACACAATTTCGAAACGGTGATCAACTCTATTCAATTCACTATAATTCCAATGATCGATTCGGCTTAAATTATATTGAATTTCAAAATGGACAATTTACTTATACGGATAGTTTTAAACCGTTGAATAGTGTGATTGTGACGCGAAATCGTATCTATCAAACCTATGATCAAGCCCAAAATACGCTTAGTGTGAATAGTCCTAGTCATTGGACGATGAATATCATTGGTGACATCCAAACGGATATCGAAATGGAGCGTGTAAACCTATCGGGTAAAAATGTTTTTGATACAGTTTTACCAGGTTATCGCAACATTGATCGAAATGATTTGAGCCCTAATGTGAGATTGTTTATCGCCAAAGATGGTCTTAAAAATTTTTCTTCAGGTAGCTATTGTTATAGAAAGAAAGCAGAACAAAACCGAGTAGATTATTTACAACTCTATCCAAACACCAGTGAACCATTGGAAGAGAGTTTTAACCAATTTTATGAAGATAACTTGCTGTATCTTGATCTTTTAAATCAAAAAAATCCAATAGTTAAATTTCAACTTGCTAAAGATCGTTGGATGGGTATGAATTTTAGCAGTATTTTTGACACCAGTATGAAGATTAGTTTAGATGATTCAACAGCCATTGAATTTGAAAGCAAACTATATCCTGCTGAATATCATCAAACTTTGAAGCGTACGACTGATGATGAATATAAGCTCTATGAAAAATTGCTAATGAACGATGATGTTGCAGAAAATAGACAGCGTTATCAGTTATTAATGGCAAATATTGAAAAAGGGTGTACGTATTATAATAAAACGGCAGCAGAATCCTTTGTCACGATTCCTGGTTTAAGATGATTTGTTTAAAAAAAGCCCATAATGGGCTTTTTTTATTGATTGATGATCGAGAGCTGACCGTCTTTGCAATCCAGCTTGAGATGAAGTTGATCTGGATGCTTTAGAAAGTAGATCGCAATAATGGGTTCTAGTTCAGTTCTTATTTTACGTGCTAAATGACGTGCCCCAAAGCGGATATCATGACCCTGATAGAAATATGCTTTGGCAAGGTCTGATAAATGAACCTGACGTTTTTGATGTTGCAAACGAATATTGAGTTTTTCCAGTTCAATATCTACCAATTTAGGGAGTGCATCATCTTGAACAGGTTGATAATGAAGGACACGATCAATTCGATTCAGAAATTCGGGATCAAAACTGCGATGCAGTATTTTTTCAATAATGGCTTTCGTGGGTAAGCGTTTTAAACATAGATTCTGAAGTTTTTGCGGTAAAACATTTAATTTATCTAAATATTGTTGTGCTGCGCGTGCTCCTGCATTACTGGTCATAAAGATCATACAATTACGAAAGTCAATCGTTTTTGTTCCAGCAGTAAGGGTTAGGCGACCTGTATCCAACACATTCATTAAGCCACGAATCACTTCGGGAGAGGCTTTTTCAAGTTCATCAAACAGCATAATGCCAGGACGGGTATGAGAGCCATTAATCGCAGTTTCATCGAATAAACTGTGACCTTCTTTCGAACCGACATATCCAGGCGGAGCGCCTGTTAAAGCGGCTGCATAATGTTCTTGAGCCAGTGTATTCATATCGATACGACAAAACGCATCAGGACGACCATAAATCGCTTCAGCAATCAAACGAACAGTCTCTGTTTTACCAACACCTGTTGGTCCAAGCATCAAGGTGACGGACAAGGGGCGTTCAGGACTTGAAAAGTCAGCTTTGACCACGTGAAGCATTTTTTCGATTTCATCTAAGGCTGGATTTTGCCCAATGATACGATCACGCAATAACTGCATCACTTTGGCTGGTTCAAAATGAAAGCGCGACTTTCCAATGAGTCGATCTTTTTCTGAAGGACTATGGGATGAGAGTGCAGGTTGTATGGCGTGAAAAGCACGATCGGTCGCAGTCATGTTGGCGCATCCATGAATGAATCAGTTGAAAAGCATATCAAACTTGAATTTAACAACTCAGACTTTTTACCAATCAGCTGATTATAAAATCTGCGATCATTACCCTGAACTGTTGGATCAACAAGGTTTTAAAATCGTCTACCGAAATGCACTTGAAATAGAGCGCATTACCATCACAATAAGCTCATGCTGTTGCATGAATGACTGACTCTACATTAAAGGCTGCTTGTGAACGAAAACGCACGTGAACACATTGAAAAAATCTTAGCCAATCTTACGACTTTGCCTGGTGTCTATCGCATGTTAGGTAAAGATGGAGAGTTGTTGTATGTGGGAAAAGCCAAGAATTTAAAAAATCGTGTTTCTAGCTATTTTGTTAAAACCATTGAGCATCCCAAAACACAGGCTTTAGTTGCCCGCATTCATGATATTGAAACCATGGTGGTCCGCTCAGAAACGGAAGCATTACTTCTTGAACAAAACTTAATTAAGCTTCATCGACCGCCGTATAACATCATGCTGCGAGATGATAAATCTTACGTCTATATTTTTGTGTCCAGTGATAAGCCTTATCCACGTATTGCAGCAGGTCGTGGTAAGGGGAAACATCAAGCAGGTAAATTTTTTGGACCTTATCCAAGTGCTTTTAATGCACGTGATACATTGGTGGTCTTACAAAAATTATTCAATGTCCGCCAATGTGAAAATAGTTATTTTGCGCAACGTAAAAGACCGTGTTTGCAGTATCAAATTAAACGTTGCTCAGCTCCATGTGTGGGCATGATATCACCTGAAGATTATAAAGAGGATGTCGATAACTCTATTCGTTTTTTACAAGGGGATACACGTGAGCTTAATCAAGAATTAATTGCCAAAATGGAAGCGGCAGCAGATGCTCTTGAATTTGAAAAAGCCGTTTTTTATCGTGATCGGATGGCATTATTGCGTGATGTACAAACGCAACAAGCGATTTATAAAGTCAAAGGTGAAGCAGATATATTGGCGATCGCATACCAAGCGGGGGTAACGTGCGTTCAGATTATGCATGTGCGTAATGGCAAGATGTTGGGAGGAAAAAGTTATTTCCCAGATATGTTGGGCGATGATTTGGGACAAATGCTGGCAGATTTTATCGCGAACTTTTATTTCCAAGTTGCCGATGAGATTCCAACAGAATTAATCGTCAACGTGGAGCTGCCAGACAAAAAAGACATAGAAGAGGCACTACAACAAAATTTTGGCAAAAAAATTCTGATTAAATCAAAAGTTCGAGAAACCCGTGCAGAATGGCTCGAGCTTGCGACCATGAATGTACAGCATGCCATTAAAGGACAACTTGCTAACCATTATGAATTGAATGAACGTTTTCATCAGTTAGAAGAGGTGGTCGGACGTCCAATTGATCGTATCGAATGTTTTGATATATCCCATACGATGGGCGAAGCAACGATCGCTTCTTGTGTTGTCTTTGATAGTGGAGGGGCTCGCAAGCGCGATTACCGTCAGTTTGCTATCGAAGATATCACTGGCGGTGATGATTATGCTGCCATGCGTCAGGCTTTGACACGACGGTATAAGAAGGCGATGCTGCCAGATTTGCTTCTCATCGATGGTGGTAAAGGGCAATTACATATGGCAATGCAGGTCATGCAAGATCTTGGATTGGATGCATTCATGGTGGGGGTTTCAAAAGGGGAAGGACGTAAGCCTGGTTTGGAAACCTTACATTTCACTGATGGCACAAAGATTCAACTGCCTGAAGACCATAAAGCGCTACATTTAATTCAACAGGTTCGTGATGAGGCGCATCGATTTGCCATTACTAAACATCGTGCCAAGCGCGATAAACGTCGTGGGCAGTCAGTTTTAGAAGCCATTCCAGGGCTAGGACCAAAACGCCGCCGTGATTTATTAACACATTTTGGTGGGATTCAAGGGGTATTAAAAGCCTCTGAAAAGGATCTGAATTTAGTCCCAGGTTTTGGTGCAAATCTCGCTCGGACTGTGTACAAAATCTTGCATGAGTAATCATGCATATCAATTTGCCAAAATGATCATTGACCTGTGAGTCATTGATCATTTACCTCAATCTGAAAATTCAGCATGCTAGCGCGATAAGAAATTTAAAATAAAAGGGTTGCACATGTCATTTGGACAGGTATTTCAAGAAATTGATCAACAAGAATGGGTAGGGATCCCTGAGGGTTGGTTGCAAGGTCGTACCATTTTTGGTGGTTTAACCACGGCGATGATGCTACACAAAGCAACACAAATGATTCATGACCCTCAAAAAAGATTATTGAGCACCAGTGTGGTATTTGTGGGTCCTGTTCAGGAAAAGCCAGTCAAAGTGACAGTGGAAATTTTAAGGCAAGGTAAATCTGTGACTAATATTGAGGCTCGGATTTGGCAGGATGATGCTGTACAGGGAATTCTGCTGGCAAGTTTTGGTTCAGACCGTGAATCAGTTGTGAATATGGATCAAACTCGCACAGCACCACGGTATGATTCGCCTGAAAGTTTAGTTAAGTTGCCTTATCATCCTCTTATGCCGCAATGCTATCAGAACTATGATCTGATTTGGGCTGAAGGGAAATACCCTTGTACGGCTGCTGAAAAGCCAGATTTTGGTGGGTGGTTTCGATATGCAGAATCTAAATTTGAAGCAGGTCCGCTGAGCATGCCTGAATTTATAGCAATGTTAGATATTTGGCCTGCAGGAATTTTTCCTATATTAAAAAAACCAGCACCGGGCAGTTCAATTTCTTGGTATGTGACGCTGTTAGAACCTATTCAAGCTGACCGACGAGATTGGTTTAAATATAAAGTATTTACAGATCATTCTGCGCATGGTTATTCTACTGAATATGCCCATATTTGGGACCATAATGACCGTCTCGTTGCAATTTGTAGACAGACTGTCGCGATTTTTGCCTAGTCGACAGCGGGTAGTGAATCGTTTAAAGTAAGCGGATTAAAGAATCAAAGCTCAAGTTTTTATTGCAAATTTTAGCTGTAATTGGGGCAAACTGGCGGTGTCTATGTCTACAGGTCGCATCCTGAATATACCAAATATCTTGACGCTAGCACGTATTGCGTTAATACCTGTTTTTTTAATTATTGCCTATTGGCCTCCTGCGATTGGTGTGGGTGGGCATGAAGGGGGTATGACGCGTCATATCATTCTGACTGCAATTTTTGTGATTGCTGCTGTCACAGATTGGTTTGATGGTTACTTAGCAAGAACATTGAATCAGACTTCTGCATTCGGACGTTTTTTAGATCCTGTTGCGGATAAATTAATGGTCGCAGCAGCATTGATTGTTTTGGTGCAATGGCAACCTACAATTTCGATGGCTTTTGCTGCGATTGTGATTATTTCACGCGAGATTACCGTTTCTGCTTTACGTGAGTGGATGGCTGAGCTCGGTGCACGTACCAATGTAGCTGTATCAACGGTTGGCAAATATAAAACAGCTTTTCAGATGATTGCTATTTCCGTGTTCTTACTCAATTGGAAACCACTTGAATTAGTTGCATATGGTTTATTGTATACCGCTGTAATTTTAACACTGTGGTCCATGTTTATTTATTTAAGAGCGGCATGGCCATATCTAAAACAACCCTAATGTATTTAAAGCGCCAAAAGGCGCTTTTTTATTGTGTTGAGAAAGTGATTTAAAAATGAGAATTAAATTTGCTATTGGTTTAAGTATCTTGTTGAGTTCAAGCATTTATGCGGATGATTTATCACGGGCACAAGAGTATTTGCATAATGATGGGATCGCGTATTGTCTATCTCATTCTGAGATTTATGCAGCTGAAGCAAATATTGCGAGAGGTGGATATTTTCAACTCGGTGAACATAGCCATGAGGCGGCAAAACAAGTGCAAAATTATATTGATCAAGCGCTCAAAGAAGCGTTAGGCAGCTATCAATATTCAAAAGAGAAAGCATACCTTATGCGTTGTTTGGAAATCTCTTATTCAACGCAGTATCGAAATTATATTAAAACTGTTTATGCGTTAGATGTTATCGAAAATCAAAAATAACCTTAATTGCTTAAGCTTTTCTGCTGAGGGTTAAAGTAATTCATATTGGGAGATTCAACCGCTTTAAAGTTGAATCATCTTAGAGATTAAAAATAACAATGAAAAAATACACTTTCAAAAAGTCATTGATGACTTAAACCTTTTGGAAATACTCAAGCGGTATCAAGTTACAGTGGTCGGTACGCCACCTTTAGGAATTGCAATAGCACAAAGTGATATCGACCTCATTTGTAGTTATCCGATTGAGCAAGAGAATCATTTGATTGAAACACTAAAATTATTTCAAACCTATAAGGCATGGTGCATTGAGCGAAGTTATTTTGAACGTGATACTTGGATTTGCCGATTCGAATATTGTGCTTGGTCAATTGAGATATTTTGTTCTACAACACCAATTCATCAGCAGGCGGGATTCCAGCACTTCTACGTTGAACATAGAATATTAGATTTGGCAAATGACCAATTTAAACAGGAAATCATTCGCCTTAAGCGAAAAGGTATAAAAACTGAACCTGCATTTGCACAGATGTTAGCGCTCGATGGTGATCCTTACACGAAGTTAAGTCAGCTCTATGAAGCAGATGACTGTGTGTTGATTCAACTGCTTCAATGCCAAGGTTACCTAGATTAAACTTTAACTATGGGTTTCCTCATCCCCATCGTCTTCAAAAGTTTTTGCAATTTTTTCGATATTCAAACTTTTAGCCATCGCATCAAAAATTTGTTTATATACACCGTCTTGATGGTAAAGAGCATCATGTTCTCCATGCTCGGCAATTTCGCCTTCTTTCATGACATAGGTGTAATCCGCATCAATAATTTGTGACAGGCTGTGCGAGATAATAATGACAGTACGTCCTTGTTTAATCTCATCAAGGCTTTGTTTAATTTGTTCCGAAGCAATGGCATCCAAACTCGCTGTCGGTTCATCTAAAAAGATAATCGGTGGATTTTTCAAGAACATACGAGCAATAGCAATACGCTGTTGTTGTCCTCCAGAGAGTTGCAATGCATCGGAATGATAGCCATCTGGAAGTTGTAAAATTTGCTCATGAATGGATGCTTTTTTAGCAGCAATGATCACGTCTTCTTCAGTAGCATCTGTTTTACCATAGCGAATATTTTCAAGAATAGTCCCTTGGAAAATATGATTTTTTTGTAGGACTAATCCAATATGATCTCTCAAATATTGTGTATCAATTTGATTGAGATCGATGCCATCGAGTTCGATACACCCCTGATTAGGTTCATAAAATTTATCTAAAAGACTGATTAAGGTTGATTTTCCCGCACCTGATAAGCCAACTAATGCAGTAATTTTATTGGGTCGAATCTCCATATTGATATTCTTTAGTGCGTGGTGACCATTTGGATAAAAGAATTCAACATTTTTCAGCGTAAATTTTCCTTGAATTTGCGGTTTGAGTTGACCTGTAGGTTCAATTTGATCATCTGCTTCTAAAATTTTAAAGAAGCTTTCTGAATAGATCATGGCATCATTCACTTCATCATATATACGATGTAAGGAGCGAATTGGCGCGGATACATTATTGAACAACAGTACATGAAACATGATCATACCGATGCTCATCTGACCATCAAGCACAAAATACGCAGTTAGGATGATGATTAAAACAATACCTATTTGTTCAATAAAGGTTTTTAACCCATCAAATAAAAAGCTGACTTGACGGGTTTGCATTTGATTATCTGTGAGTTCTTTTTGTAGTTTGAGTTGTTTGGTTGATTCTATTGACTCGCGGTTGAAAGATTTGATAACCGTAATTGAATTAATAATTCCGAGGATACCTTGGCTTTTCTTTTCTCGACCATCACGTAAATTTCGACGCCAGCCTCCGAGTTTTTGTGCTTGTTTATAAGTTAACCAGAAGTAGATTGGAACGATAGTGGTCGCCACCAAGCCAACATAAAAGTTGGCGTAGTACATTAATCCTAAAGCCACGATCGCACTGGTAAATAACGGCAAAATGTCAATAAAGAATATTTGAACTAGACGAGTCAGAGAGCCAATACCACGATCGATTCGTGTTTGTAATTTTCCCGCCTGATTATTCTCTTCGTTGAAAAAAGCTAATCTATAGGTCAGAAATTTTTCAATGATGCCTTGTGCTAGATCTTGTGAAATAAAAATTCTAAGTTTTTCACCATAAAACTTTTGTCCGAATTGCACAAAAGCATTAATCACTTCTTTACCCAATAATATCGCTGTAATGGTAATCAGGATATTCCAGCCTTCGGCTAAGCCAAAGCCATTCTCAACCAGCGCATTAATTTCATCAACTGCATATTGCAAAGTGAGTGCATTCACTTGAGCTGTGAATGAGCCGATGAGCGTAAGAAAAAGAGTGGCAATCACTAAAAAGCGATAAGGTCGAACGAAAGGTTTAAGTTTTAGAAAAAGTTGCCATAAATTCATAAGCGATTGTTTTTATTGTCTAGATTTATGCCAGTCTAAGCTTGATTGTCCAGTGTCACAAGCGTTCACAATGTTTCAATTTGTCAGTTGAAATATTCAGCTAATATACGGTTATATTTTCATGGCAAATTGGTTATGAACTTCGAGCTGTTTGCACCCGAACCCAATTCAAATCTCCTACCTTATGATGGGATTGTAGAAGATTACGGTCTTATACTTACTCATGCTGAATCACAGGATTATTTCGATTATTTTTTAGAAGCTTTGGCTTGGAAACAGGATGAAGTGATTTTATACGGCCAATATTTTAAGACGGGTCGTAAAGTCGTATGGTATGGTGACCAAAACTATCAATATCACTATTCAGGGATGGATAAACAAGCACAGATTTGGGATTTGAAATTATTAGTACTCAAGCAAAAAATTGAACTTATAACAGGAGTTCAATTTAATTCTTGTTTGGCCAATTTGTATGAAGATGGAACTCAAGGTGTAGGATGGCATAGTGATGATGAAGCTGCATTAAGAGATCCTGAACATGGCGAGACCATCATTGCCTCACTGAGTCTCGGCGCAACCCGAAAATTTAGATTTAAACATCGTGATAAAATTCATACTGCGGAAATGTATCTACAATCAGGACAGTTGATTGTGATGAAAGGTCAAACACAGCGTTTTTGGAAACACACTTTAGCGAAATCAACCAAAGTATTAGAGCCTAGAATCAATTTAACCTTTCGCTATTTTTATCCTAGATGAAGTGGCAAATATTCTATTAAGGTTGAATACCTTGAGGATTACGATACCAACTTTCAATAAATAAAGCGGCTGCCAAGCTGTCTGCGGACAACTTTTTTCCACGCCCTTGCGCCTGATAATGATCGAGTTCATCACGCGCTTCGCGAGTTGTTAATCGCTCATCCACCATCCATGTTTCTATATTGGTTTGGTGTCTTAAACGACGAGCAAATTTACGTGCTCGTGTTGATAGTTCCGATTCGCTATCATCCATATTCAGTGGTAGCCCGACTAAAAACAGATTTGGAGAATGCTGTTTTACAATTTTGAGTAGATCATCCCAATTGGGAATGCCATCTTTCATCGGTAAAAGTGAAAGTGGCGTAGCACTTTCAATAATGGACGATCCTACAGCCATTCCTGTTTTTTGTGTGCCAAAGTCAAAGGCCATAATGAGTTGAGCGGTAGTTGAATCAGGCATGTCCAATCTCAGATGAAAGCCATGTACGATCGACCCCCATTTTTCTATAGGCAGCGTCCCAGCGATCGTCATAGGGTAAGTTAAAAATCAAATCCATATCAGAGTCACAAATGAGCCAGTCACCTCGAGCGATTTCTTGCTCCAACTGGTTTTTACTCCAACTTGCATAGCCTAAAGCAATTTGATAGCGACCAACACCTTCATTGTGTGCGATTGCATCAAGAATATCCTTTGAAGTTGTTAAACAGAGATTTTCACCTACAGCGATGGACGCATGCCAAGTAGGTTGACCCGTATGAAGTACAAAACCCGCTTCTGGTCGTAAAGGACCACCTTGTAAGACATCATGTGGGTGAACATGATCTGCAACGATATCAAGATCTGTTAAGAGTTCTTTAACCTGAATCCCAGCTGGACGATTGATCATAATTCCCTGCGCACCTTCATGATCATGACGAGCAATATAGACCACACTATTTGCGAAGAAATCATCTGCTAAATCAGGTGGGGCAATCAGGCAACGGTGCGTTAGAAATTGTTTACTCACCTAATGGCTTCTCCTATGTTTGAGTATCACTTTACGTCAACATACTAGACTTATGGGTTTTCAACAATCCTTTTAAAATAATCAAGATGTGCTGGTCTGAAACTTTAATTGTCTTAATTGTTTTGCATGTTGAAGGGTGGTCTCGCTAATTTCGACACCACCAGTCATGCGAGCAAGCTCTAATATCCGCTGATCTTCATCAAGCTCAACGATAGTGCTGATAGCAGGGTCTGTTTGCAATTTTTTCACTAACAAATGTTGGTCCGATTGCGCTGCAACTTGGGCTTGATGTGTAATACATAGAATTTGAACATGTTGACCTAATCCAGCCAATAAGCGACCGACAATCTCAGCTGTTCCACCACTGATACCCACATCAATTTCATCAAAAACGAGTACTTCAGCTTCGGTTTTTTCTGCATTCATGACTTGCATGACCAATGCAATACGTGACAATTCACCACCAGAAGCAACCTTCGCAAGCGGTTGAGGTGGAATCCCTTTGTTTGCTGTGAACAATAATTGAATAAAACTAAACCCTTCAGATGAAGGTTGCTCCAGAGGATCAAAACGGAATTCAAAATGAGCTTCTGGTAAAGCCAGTTGCTTGACTTGTTCTGTTAAGAGTTTGGCTAAGGGTTCTGCTGCTTTACGACGGATATCATCTAGATATTGAGCTTTCTCTATAAACTGTTGATGTGAAATTTCAACTTGTTCAGCCAAAGTCTCTGGATCTTCAAGCTGATGTAATTGTTCTAGCTCGGCCTGCCAATGTTCGTATTCTGATTTTAAATCTTCGGGTTGTACTCGATATTTGCGCGCTAAACGATGGAATATTTCCAGTTGTGTGTTTAACTCTTCCATTCGTTCAGGATCAAAACTCTGACGGTCAATGAATTGTTTTAAATTAGCACTGGCATCATCGAGTTCACTTTGCGCATTTAATAATGAGTTATAAATTTCAGAGAGTAAATCACTACGACCTGCATGAGATTCAAGCTTGCGAATAATACTTGAAATTTCCTGAGTGATATTTTGATCAGACTCATCTAAAACGTTGATTGCATAACTACAATCTTGCATGATGTGTTCATGATGACTTAAGCGATCGAACTCTTGTTCAATTTCTTTATAGTCAAGTCGAACCACTTCTTCTAATTCTTCTAATTGAAGATTAAGTGTCTCAATGCGTTGAAGGCGGGTGGTCTGTGCATCAAGCGCAGCTTGATGCTGTCGGATATTTTTTTGCCATGCGTTATAACTGTCTTTGACAGCAAGCGTATGTTGACCAAAGTTGCTGTAACGATCTAACCAATGTTTTGGATAGGGCGGTTCTAACAATTGTTGCTGACTATGTTGGCTGTAAAGTTGGACTAAGAGTCTGCCAATTTCCTTTAATTCTGACAGACTACTTGGACGTCCATTGATCCAAGCTTTACTACGACCTGTAGCAAAGATTACCCGTCTTAGGTGAATTTCACCCGATTCATCTGCCAGCTCATGAGTGCTTAACCATTCAGCTTCAGGACTTTGATCTTGATAACTAAATACGGCTGTAACATCAGCCTTATCTGAACCATAACGAACGTAATTCGTATCAGTACGCTCGCCTAAACACGCTGATAATGCATCGAGTAATAAAGATTTACCTGCACCAGTTTCACCCGTAAGAACATTGAAACCTTGATCAATATCAATGGCTAAGTTATCGGCTAAAGCAAAGTTGATCAGATTAAGGTGTGTCAGCATAAACGCATCCGAGCTGCGAAAGTGTGGATTCTAAGATAGAGAAATTTTGTTTTAGTCTCAAGTCACGACATTTGAATATGAGAACTTTTAGTTTGCATTTTAACTGAAATTAGGTTGATTACTAGTGACTGAATATATTCTTTTACCTGTGTACAAAAGATATATAGAAGAAATCAAAAAAATCTTTAAATTTCATCATTAGGGAACAAAAGTTGCTTATAAAAACCATTGCAAAACACTGATTGATTAGTTGCTCGAGCGCAATTAAACTACGGCAATTAAAATTTATAAAATGCGCATTATTTGGAGAATACGCATGTCATCACAATTTGATCATGTATCTGTTGTAAAAAAATCAAATGTTTATTTTGGCGGGACGTGTATTAGCCACACTGTTCAATTTGAAGACGGTACGAAAAAAACACTTGGGGTTATTCTACCGACGGAACAACCGCTTATTTTTGAAACACATGTACCAGAGCGTATGGAAATTATTTCTGGTGAATGTCGTGTCACAATTGCAGACAATGAAGAACATGAGCTTTTCCGTGCAGGGCAGTCGTTTTACGTGCCTGGTGAGAGCCGTTTCAAAATCGAAACAGATGACGTATTAGACTACGTTTGTCATTTCGAAGGCTAATTACCCAAAAAAAATTTGACCAACATTCAATGGTCAAATCGGTTAAACTATTCGCTATATAAAATCCTGTAAAGTTGGCTTTGCGGGATTTTTCTTTTCTATATTATTGTATTGTCTTAGTGAGTTGAGGTCGTTCATGGCTAAACCCGAATATTATTATGGCGTTCATTCTGTGGAGTCATTGTTGGAGTTAGAACCTGAACGCGTTTTGACTCTATTTGCACTAAAAGGTCGTGAAGATCAACGTTTAAAACGTATTTTTGAGTTGGCTGAACCTTTCGGAATTAGTATTCAAAAAGCGAGCCGAGACAGCCTTGAAAAACTGGCTGGACAACCTTTTCATCAAGGTGTCGTTGCTGCAGTTCGTCCTCATCCAACGCTGAATGAAAATGATCTTGAGCAATTAATCAAAAGTACAGACAATGTTTTTTTACTGGCGCTTGACCAAGTGACGGACCCGCATAATTTGGGTGCGTGTATTCGAACTGCGGCAGCCATGGGCGTACACGCGGTTGTTGTTCCTCGTGATCGTTCTGCGAGCTTAACACCAACGGCTCGTAAGGTTGCTGCTGGTGGTGCAGAGAAAGTTAAATTTATCCAAGTGACGAATTTGGCTCGTACTTTAGCCAAAATCAAAGATGATTTTAATGTACGAGTGATTGGCACGATGTTAGATGAGCATGCTCTACCTATTCACGAATGTGATTTGACTGGTCCTGTTGCAGTGATTATGGGTGCTGAAGATACTGGTTTAAGACCGATTACACAGGCGCAATGTGATCATAAAGTTTATATTCCAATGAGTGGCAATTTACAAAGTTTGAATGTGAGTGTGGCGACAGGCATGGCACTTTACGAAGCGTGTAGACAACGTCAAGCCTAATTAGAGATGGCACTTTCAGATCGAGCCCAAGGCTATTTTTTTCTTATTACTACCATGTGCATCTGGGGGGGATTTACCCTCACTGCACGATTAAATGCGCTATGGCATATCAATACGTGGGACATTGTGGCACTGCGTTTTTCACTGGCTTTTTTGATCTTAATGCCGATTCTACTTTATCGTAGAGAAGCCTCTTTTTTAATTAAAAAAGAACCATTTATCTTGGCAATGATTGGTGGTGTGATCTATTGTTTGTTGGCTTATAGCGCATTTCACTATGCACCGACTGCGCATGCTGCAATTTTTCTCAATGGTTGTATTCCTATTTGTACTGCCATTGTGGCTTTTATATTGATGAAGCAGGCTTTTGATCGTCATACATGGGCAAGTTTGATCATTATGATCACCGTGCTCGGTATTATGAGTCTCCTGATGTATCGTGAATCAGGCATTCCTTTTGGTGCTGGTGATGGATTATTCTTCTTGAGCGCCATTTTTTGGGCAATATTTACCGTATTACTGCGTAAATTCCAACTGAGTGCATGGCAGGCGATGTGTGGAGTTGCCATCTGGTCAGCCGTGATTTATGTACCCATTTACGTGTTATTTTTACCCAAAAATCTTAGTACTCCTGAGCCTCAGCATTTACTGTTTCAAACAATATTTCATGGCATATTCGTGGTCATTATTGCAACATTAACTTATGTGGAAGCGATTAAAAGACTCGGGGCTTTTAAAGCAGGGAGCATTACCAATTTAGCGCCTTTTTTAGCTGCAATTTTGGCAGTGCCTTTGTTAAATGAACCTTTAAGTATTGCAATGTTATTTGGGTTGTTGGGTATGGCGATAGGCGCATTACAACCATGGCGATGGCTGGGTCGCCAAGATGCACTAAGCCAAAAACTTGAGCAACAAAAAAAGCAGTCTTCTTAGACTGCTTTTTTTTAATCTAAGCTTGTTGTGCAAGACTAAGATAATATTGGTGTTTTAGAGCGAGTTGTTGATAGAGATGATCAAGCTCACCATCATTTATAACAACATCGTCTGCACGTTTTAATTTTTCTTCACGAGACATTTGCGCACTCATTATCTTTTTAATTTGCTCAATGTCTTGATGATCACGTTGCGAAGCACGCAAGATTTGTAATTCTGTTGATGCATCGATCAGTAAAGTACGTTGAGTAAGTTGGTGTTGATTGGTTTCAAACAAGAGTGGGGAAACTAAAATGGCATAAGGACTGGTCGCCCGTTGTAGTTGTTCAATAATCGATAGGCGAATTGCAGGATGCGTAATATTTTCTAATATCTTTCTAGCTTCAGGATGTTTAAAAATATGGTCTCTTAACGCTCTGCGGTCGAGTGCGCCATCTTCCAATAGCACCCAATCCCCAAAATGATCTTTAATTTTTTGTAGTGCAGGTTTTCCAATTTCAACCACTTCACGTGCCACGATATCTGCATCAACAACGGTAATCCTTTGTTTTTCAAACCACTGACTTGCAGCAGTTTTTCCACTACCAATACCACCTGTTAAGCCCAAAATAAAGCGCATGTAAAAAAACCTTGTAATTATCATAATGGGGCTTATTTTAGCTTAACCCCCTAAATAAACCTTCATAATTTCGTTACCCCATAAGAATGCAATCCATCCAGCAATCGCAATATAAGGTCCAAAAGCAAAGGGCTGATTTTCTTTTTTGACTTTCATCAAAATGATGCCGATGATTGCACCGACTAAGGATGAAAGTAGGACAATGAGCGGTAATAAAAATGGACCCATCCATGCACCAAGCGCGGCCAGTAATTTGAAGTCGCCATATCCCATTCCTTCTTTGCCTGTCACGATTTTAAATAAATAGTACACCACCCATAAACAGAGGAAACCAATCAAATAACCCCAAATGGCGGAGGTAGGTGAGGTGTAGAGTGCATAGCTATTTACCGCTAAACCAAGTGCAGCCAAGGGGAGAGTATATCGATCGGGTAAAAGTTGTGTATCGAAGTCGATGAATGTGAGTGCGATCAATGTCCACGTTAAAATTAAGCCAAAAAGCATTTGTAGGCTTGGACCAAATACCGCGACGACCACTAATGAGCAAACAGCAGTCAAAACTTCTACCAGTGGATAACGAATGCCAATTGGATTTTCACATTCACCACATTTTCCACGTAAAAATAACCAACTTATCACGGGGATATTTTGATACCAACGAATAGGTGTTTTACATTTTGGGCAGGTCGATGCAGGTTTACTTAGCGTGAGCTTATCTTCATCAATTATGGCTTGGTCGGGATGTAAAAACATCTGACAGTCTTGACGCCATTCTTGCTCCATCATTTTAGGTGTGCGGTAAATGACAACATTTAAAAAACTGCCGACACATAAGCTGATGATTCCCACAGTTAAATAGAGTGCTGTAGGCGATTGAATTAAATACGCAATTATTTCGTTCATTACACCACAGAACCCATTTGGAAGATTGGAAGATACATTGCGATGACTAAGCCACCGACCAAGACACCTAGAATGGCCATAATCAAAGGCTCCATCATGGAGGTTAAGCCATCGACAGCATTGTCGACTTCACTTTCATAATGGGTTGCAACCTTATCTAGCATAGCATCGAGTGAACCCGATTCTTCACCAATCGCTACCATTTGCACAGCCATAGATGGGAATAAATTGGTCGAGCGCATAGCGAAATGAAGTTGTTGACCAGTCGCAACGTCGTCACGAATACGCATAACTGCTTGCTCATATACCACGTTATTCGTTGCGCCAGCTGTTGATTGGAGTGCATCGATTAAAGGGACGCCGGCAGCAAATGTGGTTGAAAGTGTACGGCTATAACGTGCGATAATTGCTTTATAAACCAAATCACCAAAAATAGGCAGCCTTAAAGCCGTGCGATCTAATGCATCCGCAAATTTTTGACTACGTTTTTTGGTTTCAATAAAGCCGATAATGGTCAGAGCGATACCAATAATTAAAATAAACCAATATTTTTGCACCCACTCAGACATTGCCACTACGAGTTGCGTGAACGCAGGTAAGTCTGCGCCAAATGAGCTAAACATCTCAGAGAAGACAGGAACCACTTTGACCATCAAAATAATGGTCACAATAATTGCAACCACAATGACAGCAATTGGATACTTCATCGCTTTTTTAATTTTTTGTTTGAGAACTTCACTTTTTTCTTTATAAATCGCAACTCGATCGAGCATGGTTTCAAGCGCACCTGATTGCTCACCTGATTCTACCAATGAGCAGAATAACTGATCAAAATGCTGAGGATATTTGCGTAGTGCACCTGCAAAAGTATTACCACCTTCGACCTCAGTTTTAATACCCAAAACCACTTCACGCATTGCAGGATTATCTAAGCCTTCTGCAACAATTTCAAAGCTTTGAACAAGTGGTACACCTGCTTTCATCATGGTGGCAAGCTGACGCGTAAAGATGGTGATGTCCAAAGTAGACACTTTCTTCTTCATTAAGCCTTCAAGAATATTCTTGCGCTTCTCGCGGATACTACGCACCGTAATGCCTTGTTTGCGGAGCATGACTTTTGCAAGTTGAATATTACGCGCAGGCATTTCACCTTTAACTTTGGTACCCTTGCGATCCACGCCGTCATATACAAACGTTGGCATCATCTGTGCTTTTTTCACCGCCATAATGATTTCCTTATTTTTAATTATTCACTGGTCACACGATTCACTTCTTGTAAAGAAGTGAGTCCGTTCATGACCTTAATTAAGCCCGAACGTCGAAGATTCTTAAACCCCAGTCTTTCAGATGCAGCTGCAATCTCTAATGCATTGCCATCATCCATAATAATCTTCGAAATTTCAGGTGTCACTTTCATGACTTCATAAATACCGACACGTCCTTTATAACCATCACGGCACTCAGGACAACCGACAGGTTGATAAATTTTAAAATCTGGATCTGCTAAATCCTGTTCTGTGAATCCCATTTCTAACAAACTTGGTTTAGGAATATCAGCAGGTACTTTGCAGTGCACACACAGTCGTCTAGCAAGTCGTTGAGCAATGACGAGATTCACCGAAGTTGCAATATTAAAAGAGGGAACCCCCATATTGCGCAAACGGGTTAAGGTTTCAGGAGCACTATTGGTATGAAGTGTAGACATCACCATGTGGCCTGTTTGTGCTGCCTTAATTGCAATTTCAGCTGTTTCGAGATCTCGAATCTCCCCGACCATAATAATATCAGGATCTTGACGCAGGAATGATTTCAATGCGACTGAGAAGCTTAAGCCCACTTTATAATTGACGTTGACCTGATTAATGCCTTCTAAGTTAATTTCTACGGGATCTTCTGCTGTAGAGATGTTGGCATTTTCAGTATTTAAAATATTCAATCCTGTATAAAGCGATACTGTTTTACCAGAACCTGTTGGGCCCGTAATCAGTAACATGCCTTGAGGCTTCTCAAGTGCCTCAAGAAATAAAGCTTTCTGATCTTCTTCATAACCTAATGCATCAATACCAAGCATTGCACTAGAAGGATCCAAAATACGTAATACGATTTTTTCACCAAATAAGGTTGGTAATGAGTTAACACGAAAATCGATCGCTTTAGTACGAGATAATTTAAGCTTAATACGGCCATCTTGCGGAATACGCTTTTCTGAAATATCCATTTGAGACATAACTTTCAAGCGTGAAGCTAATCGATTCGCGAGTTGCAATGGTGGATTTGCAATAGTTCTTAAAACACCATCAACGCGGTATCGAACTCGGTACGTTTTTTCATAAGGTTCGAAGTGTAAATCTGATGCACCCATGCGAATGGCGTCAACCAAAAGCTTGTTGATGTACTTAACAATCGGGGAATCATCACCTGAAGGACCATCATCGTTATTATTTTGCGGTGTATCGTTCTCGACCACGTTAACGTCAAGATCTTCATCACCGAAATTGAAATTCTCATTTTCAGAAAAATGCTTTTCGATCAGTTTTTCAAGTTTATTATGTTCTACAGTAATAGGAACGACGTTTAATTTACTATTAAATCGAATTGCTTCCAATGCTTCGATATCTGTAGGATCACTCGTCGCTACAAATAAAGATATACCTCGTTGATATAAAGGTAAGATTAAATGTTTTGTAACAAGATTTTCTGCAACGATATCTTTGGGTAGTAACTCAACATTATATGCATCTAAATCGAACAATGGCTCCCCAAACTCTTGAGCAACCATTTCAGCAATCGTACTTGCTCGTATTTTGAGATGTTCAACGAGGTAAGGTACTAATTTTTGATGAGATTTTTTTGAATTAATAATAGCATTTTGCATTTGCTGGGAGGTCAAAATGCCTTCATCAACCAAACGACGACTTAACCCAGAAAATTTTGGCCCACTTTGATCTAAAGTCATCCCCAATACGCCTTAAATTCATTTTATAATTCGAATATTAAAATTATACGGTTATAAGTAGAAAATTCTATACTTAAAATCATTAATATTATCCGAAAACTATGAAAAAATTGAATTTTTTCACTTATTCTGTTGGATATTGTGTCTTATGTTGTCTTTTTTTAAAGAATTCTAGGTGCTGAATCTGTATCCATTGAATTTTTACGTTAATTTTTTAAAATCCGTGTAGAATGTGCGCATTTTTGATAGAAGGTTAGATCTATGTCGGGTTCGACAATTACTCCGTGGGTTGTAGGCAATTGGAAAATGAACCCAATGCAGGCTAACACGCAACAGCTTTTAGCTGATTTGAAACAACAGCTTGAGCAAGCTTCAATCGCTCATGATGTTTGTAAAATTGGTGTTGCGCCAACTTTATTGGCTTTACTCCAAGTAAAAAATGAACTTGTAAAAGATGCTCATGAAGTGTTTGTGGTTGCTCAAGATGTATCTCGTATTGCGGGTACTGGTGCATTTACAGGTGAAGTCAGCGCAGATCTTTTAAAGGATAGCCAGGTCGATTATGTATTAATTGGACATTCTGAGCGTCGTGAAATATTTAATGACACGCCTGCGATTCTTAATGAAAAAATAAAAAATGCTTTAGCTGCTAACTTACATATCATCTATTGTGTGGGTGAAAGCCTTGAACAGCGTGAAAGTGGGCAAGCTGAGCAAGTGGTGTTACAACAAATTTGTGACATTGCAGGTGTTGTGAATCCAGAGCAATGGGTGCATATTACCGTCGCCTACGAGCCAATTTGGGCAATTGGAACTGGTAAAACAGCTTCCCCGGATGATGCACAAGCAATGCATGCTAAAATTCGTGAAGGATTGAGTCAAATTACACCTGAAGGTCAAAACATAGCAATTCTTTATGGTGGTAGTGTAAAACCTGAGAATGCTGTTGAATTGGCAGCATGCCCTGATATCAATGGTGCCCTCGTAGGCGGTGCATCACTCAATGCAGAATCATTTGTTCAAATTGCGCAAGCATTTGCCCAATCAAAATAATTAGGAGTTCATCATGCAATCTTTTGTACTGGTGCTACACATCATTTTAGCGTTATTGATGATTATTTTAATTCTAGTACAGCATGGTAAAGGTGCAGATGCAGGTGCGTCTTTTGGCGGTGGCGGTGCAGCGACTGTATTCGGCGCTTCTGGTTCTGGTAACTTCTTAACTCGTTTAACCGGGATACTTACTGCTTTATTCTTTATCACAAGTATTAGCTTGGCTTACTTTGCGAAGCAGCAAACGACAGATGCTTATGGTTTGAAAACGATTAACACAACTGAGCAAGTTGATCAAAAATCGCCTGAAACTTCATCAACTGCACCAAAACCAGCTGAATAATTGAATATTTCGCTTTCAATTTTTCATTGAAACCACTAGAATGCGTCACAGCTGCGGTGGTGGTGGAATTGGTAGACACGCTACCTTGAGGTGGTAGTGCTTTCGGGCGTGGGGGTTCAAGTCCCCCCTTCCGCACCAACTTATAATCCAGAAGTTTAAGTTGGTGTTTGCAGCAAAATCTGTTGATGCGGGATGGAGCAGTCTGGTAGCTCGTCGGGCTCATAACCCGAAGGTCGTTGGTTCAAATCCAGCTCCCGCTACCAATCAATCCTATAATTAAGATGCAAACTTAAAATAGGCAACTTAAACAAAGTTTGAGTTGAGATATACTTTTTGCACGTTGATGCGGGATGGAGCAGTCTGGTAGCTCGTCGGGCTCATAACCCGAAGGTCGTTGGTTCAAATCCAGCTCCCGCTACCACTTTTGATTAAGGTGCAACTTAATCAAGTCTAATTAGAAAATTTTTCTGATTGAAAAATGATTCAAATTTAGATATAATTTTGCACGTTGATGCGGGATGGAGCAGTCTGGTAGCTCGTCGGGCTCATAACCCGAAGGTCGTTGGTTCAAATCCAGCTCCCGCTACCAAGTTTCTAAAGAGGCTCACAACTAGGTGGGCCTTTTTGCACAGTGGGCATTGCTTTTCTGTGCAATAATGGGGGCGAATGCGCCCTTTTTTGTTATCTATCGTGTAGTGTGGACATCAATTGGTCAAATAATCATGCTATCACTATAGTTAGTCTGTGTCGGTCTGTTGGCCGATTGAATCGCACATAAATGACGAGAGTAAATGAAGTTATCAAATAAAACCCAAGCATTGTATGAACTGATCGCACCCGCTGTTGAGGCGTGCGATGTTGAACTATGGGGTTTAGAATTTACACCTCAGGGTAAGCGTTCGCTAGTACGTATCTACATTGACAAGCCTGAAGATCCAAACAAAGAACCTGTTATTTCCGAAGACGGTGAAATTGATCTTGGTCGTGGTGTGGGTGTGCAAGATTGTGTACGTGTTACCCAACAAGTTGGTGCAATCCTCGATGTTCATGATCCAATTTCTGGTGAATATGCATTAGAAGTTTCATCACCAGGTTGGGATCGCACTTTCTTTAAACTTGAACAGATGCAAGCATATATTGGTCAACAAGTTGCTTTACGTTTGATTTCTGCAGTGGATAACCGCCGTAAATTCCAAGCGAAACTGGTTGCTGTAGATGTAGAAAATGAAATGATCCAAGTTGAAGTTGAAAAGCAACAAGTGCTCGAGATCGATAGTCACAATATCGATAAGGCCAACTTGATCTACCAAGACTAAATTAATCTTAACTAAAAGAATTTGAATAGTAGGTGACTTATGGGCCGTGAAATTCTTACCGTTGCTGAGACGGTTAGTAATGAAAAAGGTGTTAGTCGTGAAGCGATTTTCGAAGCGCTCGAGCAAGCTCTAGTTGCTGCAACGAAGAAAAAATTCTACGAAGGCACAAATTCTGAAGAAGCACAGTTGCGCGTTGAAATCGATCGTAAGACTGGTGAATACCGTACTTTCCGTCAATGGACTGTAGTAGCAGATGAAGATCATGAAATGCCTGCATGCCAAGACGCGATTTCTGATGTAGACCCAGCGAAATGGTCAATCGGTGATGTGCGTGAGCTTGAAGTAGAATCAATTGAATTTGGTCGTATTGCAGCTCAAATCGCGAAGCAAGTTATTGTTCAGAAAATTCGTGAAGCTGAACGCGCGCTTATTGCAGATGCATATGAATCTAAAGTTGGTGAGTTAATTTACGGTGAAGTAAAGAAACAAACTAAAGATGGTTTCATCATTGACCTCGGTGAGAATGCGGAAGCATATCTTGCACGTGAAGAAATGATCGCAAAAGAAATTTTACGTCCTAAACAGCGTGTAAATGCGATTTTATTTAACGTAAACCGTGAAGGTCGTGGTGCGCAGCTACAACTTTCTCGTGCTAAGCCAGAAATGTTAATGGCATTGATGAAAAAAGAAATTCCAGAAATTTCTGAAGAAATCATCGAAATTAAAGCTGCTGCACGTCAACCGGGTGTTCGTGCTAAAATTGCAGTGAAAACGAACGATCATCGTATTGATCCAGTTGGTGCATGTATTGGTATGCGTGGAACACGTATCCAAGCTGTACAGCAAGAATTGAACGGTGAGCGTATTGATGTTGTAGTTTGGTCAGATGATCCAGCTCAATATATCGCAAGTGCTTTAGAGCCAGCAGATGTATCGGGTATTGTGATTGATGAAGAAGAACGCACAGCAGATATTATTTTTGCTACAAGCGATCAATTGGCGCGTGCAATTGGTTCTCAAGGTCAAAACGTACGTTTAGCTTCTGAGTTAACTGGTTATAAGCTCAATATGATGCTTGAAGAAGAGTACCGTGCTCGTCAACAAAATGAAGCACAGCAATATCTCGATATGTTTGTAGGTCGTCTTGATATTGAAGAAGACCTTGCGATGGCATTGGTAGAAATGGGCTTTACTTCACTTGAAGAGATTGCTTACGTTCCAGCTGAAACATTTGATGAAATCGAATTAGATGCAGAAACGGTTGAGCTTTTACAAAGCCGTGCGAAAGAAGTTGCATTAGCAGATGCACTCAAAGAGCAAGAAAATATTCAAGAACCGAGCGAAGAGCTTCTAGCGATGGAAGGAATGAGTTCAGAGCTTGCTTATGCATTAGCGGCTCGCGGTGTAATCACAGTAGATGATTTAGCAGATCAGGCAACTGATGATATCTCTGATATCGAAGGTTTAGGTGCTGAGAAAGCAGGTCAATTGATCATGAAAGCACGTGAATCATGGTTTAATTAACGAGGAGGTCATACATGACGGATAAGTCAATTAAAGAGTTAGCAGTCAGCGTAGGTCTTCCAGTTGAAAAACTATTAGATCAGGTGCGAGATGCTGGGTTGCCTCAATCTAAGGCAGAAGACACAATCTCAGTAGAACAGCAAGACCGTTTAGTCGCTCATTTGAAAAAAGCGCATGGGCAAGACAGCGGCAGCGCAGGAAAAATCACGTTGAAACGTAAAACTACGAGTACTGCAAAAGTGGCAAGTACATCAGGTAAAGCTAAAACTATTAACGTAGAAGTTCGTAAGAAGCATACGTTCACTAAGCCAGATCCTGAACAAATTAAAGCTGAAGCATTGGCAAAAGCAAAAGCTGAAACTGAAGCAAAAGCACAGCAAAAAGTTGAAGTTAAACCAGCTCAAGCTGAAGAAAAGGCGCAACCTGCAGTAAGTAAAGCGAAAGCGAACTTAGATGCAATGCGTGCTGCAGCGAAACAATCGAGTGAGAAGCAAGAAGTTGCTAAAGCTGCGGTAGTGGTTAAGCGCAAGTCAACAAATAAACCGATTGTTAAACAAGCAACTAAGCCAACTGAAACTGCAGAACAGAAAAAAGCACGTGAAGCTGAAGCTGCTAAATTAAAAGCAGTCGAAGAAGCAGCACGTCGTAAAGCAGCTGAAGAAGCACAACAACGTACGCTTGAACAAATGCGTCAGATGGCTTCTAAGTACTCTAATGAAGATGCAACTGCAACGATTCGTGTGGTCGATGATTCTCCATTGGCTGCTGGTCTTGTTGGTCAAGCATACGAAGATTCATTCGCGAAAGAAGACCGTGACATTAAGCGTGGTAATAACACACCAGGTGCACGTTCTCCTAAGAAAGGTGGTCGTCGCGGTCAAGAAGAGCAATCTTTCCGTGACAACTCTCATAAACGTGGTTTGAAATCAAGCCAAGCTAATAAACATGGTTTCGAGAAGCCAGTTAAAAAGCAAGTTTATGATGTTGAAATCGGTGCAACTATTGTTGTTGCTGACCTTGCTGCAAAAATGGCGATTAAGGTTCGTGAAGTAATTAAAACACTCATGAAAATGGGTGAGCTTGTCACTCAAAACCAATCAATCGACCAAGATACAGCAGTTCTAGTTGTTGAAGAAATGGGTCATAACCCAGTTCTAGTATCAGATACTCAAGCGGAAGATAACTTGCTTGAAGCGGCTGAAGAAGCACGTGGTGCACAAACAACGCGTCCACCAGTGGTTACTATCATGGGTCACGTTGACCATGGTAAGACATCGCTTCTTGATCGTATTCGTCGTGCGAAAGTAGCGCAAGGTGAAGCGGGCGGTATTACCCAGCATATCGGTGCTTATCACGTTACAACGGATAAAGGTATTATCACTTTCTTAGATACTCCGGGACACGCAGCATTTACTGCGATGCGTTCACGTGGTGCGAAAGCAACTGATATCGTTGTATTGGTGGTCGCAGCTGATGATGGTGTTATGCCACAAACAGCGGAAGCGATTGACCATGCTCGTGCAGCAGGTACGCCAATCATTGTTGCAATCAACAAGATGGATAAAGAATCTGCTGATCCAGATCGCGTATTGAATGAATTGACAACTAAAGAAATCGTGCCTGAGCAATGGGGTGGTGATGTCCCTGTCGCGATGGTTTCTGCGCACACGGGTGCAGGTATTGATGAACTTCTTGACTTGATCTTGATTCAATCTGAACTTCTAGAGCTAAAAGCTTCTGAAGAAGGTGCGGCACAAGGTGTTGTAATCGAAGCACGTGTTGATAAAGGTCGTGGTGCGGTTACTTCGATTCTTGTTCAAAATGGTACATTAAAAGTAGGTGACCTCGTTCTTGCAGGCGCATCTTACGGTCGTGTACGTGCGATGACTGATGAAAATGGTCAACGTATTAAGTCTGCAGGTCCATCGATTCCAGTTGAAATCTTAGGTCTTCCAGAAGCGCCAATGGCAGGTGACGAAGTTCTTGTTGTAAATGATGAGAAGAAAGCACGTGAAGTGGCTGATGCGCGTATGGATCGTGAACGTCAAAAACGTTTAGAGCGTCAATCTGCAATGCGTCTTGAAAACTTAATGGCTTCTATGGGCAAAAAAGATGTGCCAATTGTGAATGTTGTTCTGAAGACAGATGTTCGCGGTACATTGGAAGCGCTTCATGTTGCATTGGCTGAACTTTCAACTGATGAAGTGAAAGTGCGTGTCATTGGTTCAGGTGTTGGTGCGATTACTGAGTCTGATGTCACACTTGCAGAATCTTCAGAAGCATTTTTATTAGGCTTTAATGTTCGTGCAGATAATACAGCGCGCCAAAAAGCTGACGCAGATGGTATCGACATCCGTTACTACTCAATCATTTACCAATTGATTGATGATGTGAAAGATGCAATGAGTGGTAAGCTTGCACCAGAACATCGTGAAACAATTCTTGGTGTGGCTGAAGTACGTGAAGTATTCCACTCGAGTAAGTTTGGTGCTGCAGCAGGTTGTATGGTTCTTGAGGGCTTATTACACCGTAATAAACCAATTCGTGTCTTACGTGATGACGTGGTTGTGTTCCAAGGTGAACTTGAATCACTTCGCCGTTATAAAGAAGTGGTTGAAGAAGTTCGTGCTGGTATGGAATGTGGTCTTGCAGTCAAAGGCTATAAAGACATCAAAGTGCTCGATAAAATCGAAGTCTATGATGTTCAATTAATTAAACGGAGTCTTTAATGGCGGGTAGTCAACGTCTTAAGCGTATGGCGGACACGGTTCAGCGTGAATTGTCTGAACTTATCCGTCAGGAGCTGAAAGATCCACGCTTAGGTGGTCTTGTGACCATCTCAGCGGTGAAAGTGAGCCCAGATTTAGGCTATGCTGAAGTTTACGTCACTGTCATGGGGCGTGAACTTGGTGATGAGCAAAGTGAAGCAGCAAATAAAGATACTCTAGATGTTTTAAATAAAGCATCAGGTTTTCTGCGTCATGAGCTGAGTCGTCGTATTAAGACACGTATCACACCTCGTTTACGTTTCCATTATGATAAAACTAATGCATACGGAAACTACATGTTTGGTCTAATTGCTGAAGCTGTGAAGGACTTACCTCCAGCTGACGATAAAAAAGACGAAGAGTAATTTCAAACAAAAAGCCACCTTAGGGTGGCTTTTTTTATCTTAATGTTTTTATATAAATTAAAGCCATAAAATAAATGCTACATTCAATTTTGAATTTGCGTATACAATATTTTTAATTAAACAAATACAAATAAATAATGAGGTTGATGTCATGCAAACTTTAAAAAAATCAGCTGTTGTGCTCGCATTATCAAGTACCTTGCTTTTTACAGGTTGTGGGTACAATACACTTCAAGCGAAAGATGAAGCCGTGACTGCATCATGGTCTGAGGTACAAAACCAATACCAGCGTCGAGCAGACCTTGTTCCGAATTTGGTGAATGTAGTTAAAGGATATGCAAAACATGAAGAACAAGTTTTAACTGAAGTCACAGAGGCACGTGCAAATGTTGCAGGGCTCAAAGTTGATAAAGAAGTCCTTGAAAATCCTGAACTATTCAAGCGTTATCAAGAAGCGCAATCGCAAATGACAAGTGCATTATCACGTTTGCTGGCAGTGACTGAAAACTATCCAGATCTTAAAGCGAATGAGCAATTCCGTGATTTGCAGGTACAATTAGAGGGTACAGAAAACCGTATAGCAGTTGCGCGTAATCGCTATATTTCTACCGTCCAAGATTACAACACCTATGTTCGTCAATTCCCACAAGTTGTAACTGCGAAAGTCATTGGCATGGATGCAAAAGAAAACTTTAGTGCTGAAGCGAGTGCACAAAAGACACCTAATGTTTCTTTTGATTAAATCAATGATTATAAGTTGATGAATATGAGCATGAGAACTCAGCATCTTAGACAAAATAGTATGAAATTGATTTCATGGCTATTTGTCTTTGTGATGACCTGTACATTGCAAACGGTTCATGCAGAATCTGCAACAGCAGTAGATCATGAGTCTGACGCGATTGTGCTGGGAAAAGTGATTCAATCCAACTCAACAAATCCATCAACAAGTGCTCAGCAAAATAAACCAACACCAGTATCTCCAGTTACTGTCTCAAATGATATGCAGGAAGGAGACACACAACGTCAACTTCCTACATTAAATGAACCTGTGATAGATCAGGCGAATATACTTTCTCCTCAAGAAAAGTCAGAACTCGATACAATAATTCGTGGTCTGTATAACGAGGGTAAGGCTCAAATTGGGATCGTCATCGTTCCAACAACTGGTCAGGAAGGTATCTTTGATTTTGCAATGCGGACTGCACAGACTTGGGGGTTAGGTTCTGCTCAACAAGATAATGGTTTATTAATCGCAGTGGCAATTAATGATCGAAGATTACATATCGCAACAGGCTATGGATTGGAAGGTGTGATTCCAGATATCGTTGCGAGTCGAATCATTCGCGAACAAATCACCCCTTATTTTAAAGCCAATGAATTTGGACAGGGTTTAATTGCAGGGGTTAGAGAAATTGAACGAATTGTTAACCTTGATCCTGAAATTGCCCAACAGGCTGCTGAAGAGCTGAAACTTAGACAAGAACAAGCCTTAAAAGCGCAATATGCAAAGGAAAAGACATTTAACACGGTATTATTTATTTTAATCGCTGGTGTGATTGGTTCTTTTATTATTGGTAATCGTTTAAGTGCTTCGGTCGCGGGCGTTACTGCTTTTGCTGCGAGTATGATTTATGGTTCAGGGATTTTAATCAGCTTGATTGTGGGCATTGGAATTTTCTTTTTATTATTTACATCCATCGCACAGTTGATTTTCCAAGCATTTTTATCTGGCGGAGGACGCGGCGGCAGTGGCGGTCGAGGCGGATTTGGCGGTGGTGGATTTAGTGGCGGTGGTGGTGGCTTTGGTGGGGGAGGTGCGTCAGGCTCATGGTAACAAAAACTGAAACGACAGAAATTATCACTGAACCAAAGTTGCAACAAGCATCTCAACCGAGCTTCAAGCGTTGGATTAAGCATTTTTGTTATTTGCCTGCGTCTAAACGTTATTTTTCCAAAATGGATCAAAATGCGATTGCAGAGGCAGTGAAACAAGCGGAGCAAGGTCATGTTGGAGAGATCCAAGTGGTCATAGAGGGATATATTCCATGTGCCTTGGCTTATTCAATGAATACTCGTCAGCGAGCAGAACAACTTTTTGCTGAATTAGGTGTATGGGATACAGAGTTTAATAGTGGTGTACTGATATATTTAAATCTATGTGAGCAGAAAGTTGAAATTGTGATTGATCGTGGAATTCAAAAGGCCACAACGCAACAGGATTGGCAAGCAATTTGTGATCACATGATTAATGAGCTAAAAAATAAAAATTATAAACAGGGTGTTATTGTTGGCGTGATGGAAGTCGGCGAAATTTTGAATCGTTTTTATGATGATAAAGTGCAAGATTTGGAAAATGAGCTCAGTAATCAGCCAATTATTTTAAATTGATTTAAGAAAAGTGACAAAAAATGTCACTTTTTTACATAAATTAACATTAAAAATAAATTTGAAAAATATTTATTGGCAACTTTGAAGCGTTATCAGAAAATAGCATCAGTTAGTTAGCAACAACAAAATCTATATTGGGGATAGGTTGTTAACTTTGAACTTAAAAATTAGGAGAGATGTTATGAACGCTCAAAAAGGTTTTACTTTAATCGAGTTAATGATTGTTGTTGCCATTATCGGTATTCTTGCTGCGATTGCGATTCCTCAATATCAAAATTACATTGCTCGATCACAATTTGCTGAATCACAAACACTTTTAAATGGTGTTAAAACAGCAGCTCAAGAAAAAATTGACCAAGGGACAGCATTTACTTCCTCAACTGGTGCATCTACAGCAGAAACAAATGCTTTGGGTATCCAATTGAATGGTAAGTATGGAACGATTGGTCCTAATGCAACTCCATCCGCACCAGCTTGGGATGGATCAGCTAGTACTTATGCTGTAGAGTACTTATTTAATAATACTGTTAATAAAAACCTAAGAACTAAAAAGGTAATATTCACATATAATCAAGCTACTGGTGAGTGGGCTTGTACTACAGACGTTCCACAGCAATTTGCTAACAATTGTGCAGCTGCTGAAGCAACACAACCACCAGCAGGTTCTTAAAACAAAAAAACCCTCACCTAGTGAGGGTTTTTTTGTTAAATTGATATTTTTTGATGCCTTTATGATTTGTTTTTGCATAGCTCTCATACTTTTAATTCTTTCTTTGCTCCTCCCATACCATCGCTCGCCTTGGCCGACTTTTGGCTCAGAAATACTAACTTTTATTGCAGCATCATTTTTATTGTTAGGCTTAGCAAAGTTTAAACTAAACATACCAAAACCACAGCTCCTGTTGCTGCCTTTCTTAAGTATTCCACTTATTCAATTTATTTTCGGACAGAACATCTATTTCAGCAATGCTTTATTTAGTTTTGCTTATATTCTGTTCTTTATGTTGATGGTGATTGCTGGATATCAACTTTGCCTCGAGCAGAAAAAGAGAGAACAAGTATTTAAAATTACCTGTTTAACATTTGTTTCAGTCGGAGTTATCTCAGCTATATTTGCTGTGCTACAGTGGTTGGATATGCATACCTTCTTTTCAGGTATTATTTATTCATTTAACGGCAATCGCCCGTATGCGAATTTAGCTCAGCCGAATAATTTAGCGACATTACTCATTCTAAGTTTATTAAGTAGTATTTATCTATTTGAAAAGAAAATAATTTCTAGTTTTTTTCTTGTGCCAATGTCTTTAATCACACTGTTTGGTGTGGTGTTAGCACAATCTCGAACAAGTATTATCGTTTGCGCTTTTATTGTGATCTATTGGTTAATCAAACAAGTCAAAAAACAGAATCGATTTTCTCATATCCATCTCGCATTATGGGTTGGCTTATTTATATTACTTTCATCCAATTTAGCATCTCTTGATCAATGGCTTTTTGCTGTTACAGATACTCAAACTGCTGTTCAAGGCTCAGCAATAGTGGCAAAAGGTGCAGGTGATATTCGGCTAGATATGTGGCAACAAATGATAGCTGCAATTCTGCATCAACCATGGTGGGGGTATGGATGGAATCAAACAGGCTTAGCACAATACTATATTACTGATACCTTCCAAGTTTCACTTTGGTATAAAAGTGCACACAACATGATTCTAGATCTGTTGGTCTGGAATGGTTTGATTTTAGGTGGGTTTATTCTTCTGTACTTTACAGCTTGGCTACTGTGGCTCAATAAAGGGGTGAAGGATAATATCTCGATCATTGCAACATTAATGGTATGTGCAATCCTCATTCATGGCATGTTAGAGTTTCCTTTGCATTATGCTTATTTTCTACTTCCAGCAGGTTTTTTACTGGGCATCATTCAGGCGCAATATACAAATTTGCCTTCATTAAAAGTTAATGGTCGAGTGTTCGCAGTGATTGGTCTTATCACGATTGTTGGGGCTTTAGTTACGACACGAGATTATTTTTTATATAAAGAGCAAAGTGTACTCGCATCAAAGGCTGAAGCTTTAACAGCAGATCAACAACACACCATGCAAAAGAAAATTTGGTTGATTACTCAATTTAAAGAGCGCGTGTGGTGGATTGGACTAGATCCTAAAACTGAAATGACAGAACAACAACTTGCTGATATAGAGCGAATGGTTGCAAACTTGGCATCAAAATATGATTTACATAAGTATGCACAAGTGTTGGCTTTTAATGGGAAGGAACAAGAAGCGAAGCATCAATTATGGATTTTAGAAACATTGCATAAGCAGCATATTGAGTATGATGATTTATTGAAATAAAAAAATCCCCGAAAGGGGATTTTTTTATTTCAATCATTAAATTTGGCTTTGAATATAATTCTCTACACCAACTTGATCGACAAGATCGAGTTGAGTGGTCGCCCAATCTAAATACTCTTCTTCTTTTTCTAAAATCTCTTGTACCAAATCGCGCGTAACATAATCGAGTTGTTCTTCTGCTAATTTCACAGCAGTTTGAATCGTTTCAATATTTTCTTTGACTTTCCGAACATCGCATTGCAGCACTTCAATGGTGTGTTGACCAATATAGAGCTTACCCAGATGTTGCAGATTTGGAAGACCTTCTAAAAATAAAATGCGCTCAATGATTTTATCTGCATGCTTCATTTGACGGATAGATTCTTTATATTCCGCTGAACCGAGTTGTTCGATGCCCCAATCATTAAACATACGTGAATGTAAGAAATATTGGTTGATGGCTGTAAGATGGTGGTAAAGCACCTGATTTAACTGATGAATAACGTCACGGTTGCCTTTCATGATCTTAGCTCCAAACTCAAAATTCAGCCTATCATAGAAGGCTATCGATAGAGATTATCTTAACCCAACTTGCTAAAGGCTGACGAGTAATTTATTGAACAGCAAATGAAAATCGCAATCAAATACACTTTTGCAAAAAATAACCCCGCTGAGTCAAAGCGGGGGGAGAAATTGGAAATCTGAATTATAGTTATAGAATGAGTTGTTATTATTTTTAGCACATTCTGAATTAAGCGGCGATTGAAATTCTGGCAGCTATTTCAGCAAGTTCTTCATTAATAATACTGCGTGCTTCAGGAGCACAGCGTCCGCAACAAGTGCCTAGATCGAGCAAGTCACGAATTTCACGATAAGATTCAGCGCCATTTGCCATAGCATCTTTAATATCTTGATCTGTAATTCCACGACATAAACAAACGTACATTTCTGCTCAACCACAAGGATAAATGCGATAGTTGATATTATTGATAATTATTATCGTTTGTCAATGAAATTCATTTAAAAATGCTGTTTAATTCATCGATTTTCTAGATAAAAAAATACCACCTCATAGGTGGTATTTTTTAAGATATTGAAATTATTTAGAAATAATCACAACACCATCCATTTCAACCAGTGCGCCTTTAGGTAAACTTGCAACGCCTAATGCTGCACGCGCTGGATACGGCTGAGCGAAATATTCACCCATAATTTGGTTTACCAATTGAAAGTGAGATAAATCAGTGAGGAAAATATTCAGTTTAGCAATATCAGCTAAAGAACCACCAGCAGCTTCACAAACTGCTTTTAGATTATCAAATACACGACGAATTTGGGCTTCAATGCCTTCAACCAATTCCATGCTATATGGGTCTAATCCAATTTGTCCTGAAAGATAAAGTGTATCGCCGACAAGAATGGCTTGAGAGTAAGTACCAATTGCAGCAGGTGCATTTTCAGTATGAATGACTTGGCGGGACATCTATTTCTCCATTATTCAAATCTAGCTTCATCATAAAGGATGAACACTATAGGTGAAAGCTCTAATCTGTATTCTTTAGCAGGCTTGTGAGACTTCTTCAACCGCAAGAGGAGCTGACATGCGTGAAATACGCGGAAAACCAAATTGCATGCGGAGTTCACGAATGATTTGCGCAATTTGCTGACGACTATGAACAACAATACTCAGATAGGTTTTTGAATCGTATTTTCGAACGGACTCGACTCCTATTTTTGATTTACGGCAGATATAAATCAGTTCTGAAATTTGCTCATCAATTAATAATAGATCGATACACAAGTAAGCATTGAAGTTGATTTCTGATTCACCTTCATCTTTCCAGTGCAACGGCATAATATTTTCAGGGTGTAACTGTTGTTCGTGTAGAAGATTCTTACAGCGAGCACGGTGAACAATAAGACCGCGGCGAGATAAATGTCCCTGAATAGGATCGCCTAGCACTGCATTACAACAATGGGCATATTTTACATCTACACCATCAGTACCTAAGATCAGGCGACTTGATGCTTGATCTTGATGATGATCTTGAGCAAAGAGATGGTTCGCTACAAGTTGTGGGAGCAAATCACCTACAGCAATTTGTTCAAAAAGTTGATTCTTGCTTGGAATATGGCGCCATTGTAATAGTTCAGTCCAATTTTGATCGGTTAAATCATGAATAGAGGTATTAAATAACTTTAATGCACGATTTAAGGCTTGTTGACCGACAAGGCGCTGTTCATCAATATCTTGGTCTCGCAAAATATTTTGAATAGAGCGTCTGGCTTTTTGAGTGTTGATAAAGCTCAGCCAATCGGGGTTGGGTGAAGCGAGAACATCTGTAATCACCTCAATGACTTGCCCACTTGAGAGTGGTGTAGAAAGTGGTTTGATTTCTCCATCAATTTTACAGCCGACTGCATGGTTACCTAAGAACAAGCTTGCAGAGTAAGCGAAATCTACTGCTGTCGCTCCTTGTGGTAACTCATGTAAGTGACCTTGAGGAGTATAGACCCATATTTTTTCTTGATGTAGATAATCTAATAGATCATTAAACGTGGTCTTTGCACAGTCGCCACCGACTAAGGTGTGCAAATTCTGCATAGATGCTTGAATGGCAGATCGGCATGTTTGAGGAGCATTTTCACCTAATACCACACCAAATCGCGCAGCCTTACGCATAAGTTCAGTTTGTATGGTGAGCGAAAGCGTTGTTTTCTCGCCTTTCAAACGCAGCATTAAGGATTGATTGCCACCTGGAAGAGGGCGGCGGATATGATCTTGGTAATTTAAAACTTGGAAGTTATCTTTTAACAACTCAACTAAACGATCGCAATCGGCAATGGTCTGGAGAACGATTTCAAACGCATGACTATGTGTGAGTTCTTGAAGGTTAATTTCGTTTTTAACAAAGTGGCGTAGCAATTCAATGTTATTGTTTTTCTTTTTGATCCGCCCGGGAATATTGAAGTTTTCCAAGAGGTCACTCAAATGCTTTTCCCAAATGGCTTGGTATTTACAGCGTTGAGGTTTGGTTTGCGCCAAAGCATCTTGAACATCATTGAACATATCTAAATCAAGATTTTGATAGCAGAGGTGTTCAAGGTTGTCAGCCATTTCATTCATGCCGACCAAACGCGCCATTGGCACGAATATATCAAAAGTTTCTTGCGCAATACGGGCACGTTTATCCGGTCTTAAAGCTTCCAAAGTCGTCATATTGTGGTAACGGTCTGAAAGTTTAATGATGATCACACGAGGATCTTGCAATGTGGCTTGTAGGATTTTTCGGAATGAGGCTGCTTTATTATATTCTTTGTCACTAGAGTGGCTTAATTTCGTAACACCATCGACCAGCTCAGCCACTGTTTTGCCAAATTTTTCAGTAATGTCTTCTTTGCTAAAGTCGGTATCTTCAATGACATCGTGCAGTAGTGCTGCCATCAACGTTTCTGGGTCTAGGCGCATATGCGCCAGAATACAACTTACGGCTATCGGATGCAGAATATAGGGTTCACCGCTTTTGCGTGTAATACCATCATGTGCCATGTCAGCATAATCGCAGGCCACAAGCACTCTGTCGACGTCCTTTTCAGATAAATACGCGTCGATGATGACTTTTAGCTGTTGCTTAGCTTGGCTGACCAATGGGCCTGGCATACTACACCTTTGAATCCGTGGAAGAGAGTAAAAAGTAAAAGACTTTACTAAAAATTCATATTGCTACAATGCTCTATTTTTAAATAGAGAATAGCTCTAATTTTTTTAACAAATTTTTTCAATTTTGTCGAATCATTCTCTAAAAAAATTCAATAAAAAAGCCTAGTCACTGGACTAGGCTCTTTTAAATGCAGGTCTTAAAGCTTATTGGAAAGAAAAACCATCTAAGTTTAAGTTATTTGCAGAAAGTGCTAAATCTAAGCTAGACGTTTGATAATCTTGCTCACGCTGTTTCAAGATATCTTTAGTGACATGACCTTCAGCGATTTCACGTAAAGCAACC
Source organism: Acinetobacter sp. ANC_7512 (assembly GCF_056779935.1). NCBI lineage: Bacteria > Pseudomonadati > Pseudomonadota > Gammaproteobacteria > Moraxellales > Moraxellaceae > Acinetobacter > Acinetobacter sp. ANC_7512. The sequence goes on from NZ_JBWYIX010000007.1 coordinate 66,550, forward strand.
ACTGTTGGTTTGTCATTGTCCCATTCTACAGTTGGTTCGATACCTTGACGAGCAAGTTGACGCGCGCGTTTGCTTGCCACTAGTACAAGCTCAAAGCGGTTGTCTACATGGTCTAAACAATCTTCAACGGTTACGCGTGCCATAAGAGTTCTCGTATGTATGAAATTTTTTAACAGACTGCGCAGTATAAAATGCTTTGTCTATAGACTCAAGTTTAATCACGAATTCGGTGTGATTAATTTTTGAATTAAATCTTTATGTCGGTGAGCCTGTTGTGATAATGAAAGACGGTTCGCATTAATGACAGACTCAAGATCATGTAAAGCTTTATTAAAATCATCATTCAGGATGATGTAATCAAAGTTTACGTACTGTTGCATATCTTCTACTGCACAACTTAAGCGATGTTCAATCACTTCAACAGAATCTGTACCGCGGTTTGATAGGCGTTGGCGAAGATCAAATTGAGTAGGTGGAAGAATGAAAATTTGTTTTGATTCAGGAAAAAGTTTGCGAACCTGTTCTGCACCTTGCCAATCAATTTCAAGTAAAACATCATGACCTTTTGCAAGTTGTTCTTTTACAGTCGCTTGTGAAGTGCCGTAGTAGTTACCGAAAACTTCTGCGTATTCGATGAAACCACCTTGATTCACTTGCTCAATGAAAGATTCTTTGCTGGTAAAGTGATAATGAACACCATCTAATTCACCAGGACGTTGACCTCGAGTAGTGTGTGAAACAGAAACGTGTAAATTGCTTACGCGCTCAAGTAGGGCTTTAACTAATGATGTTTTGCCAGTTCCAGAAGCAGCTGAAACGACAAACAAGAGACCCGACATGATATTTTTCCTGATATGATAAAATATCTTCTCTATTTTAGAGCAGAGTGCTTTTAAACTAAATAGCAATTCGCATTTGTTTTAAAAAATATTCTGATTCATTGACCAAATTTTAGCGATCGTTTGAGGGTCTTATGGAAATTGTTTTAGCTAATCCACGTGGTTTCTGTGCTGGTGTAGACCGCGCTATTGCGATCGTTAATCGTGCACTTGAAAGCTTTAATCCTCCGATTTACGTTCGTCATGAAGTGGTACATAACAAATTTGTTGTGGACGATTTACGCCAACGTGGTGCAATTTTTGTAGATGAATTAGATGAAGTTCCTGATGACAATATCGTGATTTTTAGTGCACATGGTGTATCAAAAGCTGTACAACAAGAAGCTGAGTGCCGTGGATTAAAAGTATTTGATGCCACATGTCCTCTCGTGACAAAAGTGCATATCGAAGTCACAAAATATGCGCGTGAAGGGATTGAAGCCATTCTGATTGGTCATGAAGGGCACCCAGAAGTTGAAGGCACCATGGGTCAATATGATCTAAAAAATGGTGGTGCAATTTATCTGGTTGAAGATGAAGATGATGTTGCTGCTTTACAGGTGAATAATCCTAATAAGTTAGCATTTGTCACTCAAACGACACTTTCAATTGATGATACTGCAAAAGTCATTGATGCTTTACGTGCTAAATTCCCAGCGATCCAAGGGCCACGTAAAGATGATATCTGCTATGCAACTCAAAACCGTCAAGATGCTGTCCGTGATTTAGCGACTCAATGTGATGTCGTTTTAGTGGTTGGCTCTCCAAACTCCTCGAACTCTAATCGTCTTCGTGAATTGGCAGAGCGAATGGGTAAGCATGCTTATCTCGTAGATAATGCGGATGAGCTGAAAAAGGAATGGTTTGCTGAAACCACTAAAATTGGTGTTACCGCAGGTGCTTCAGCACCTGAAATTTTGATTAAACAAGTGATTCAGCGTCTACAAGATTGGGGCGCTACGTCACCACAGGAATTAAATGGGCGAGAGGAGAACATAACCTTTAGCTTGCCTAAAGAATTGAGAATTCAAGTTACTCAAGCTTAATAATGAGTTATCAATGACATAGCAGGATAAGTGAACAAATTGTAAAAGTGTGATCTTATCCTTATTTTAATACCATTTGTCACAACTGTGTTGGATTTATTATTATAAAATATTACTTTTGTAACATTAATAAATAAATACAAAAGTTTGAATATGAAAGACTTACAACGGGGCTTTACCATTATTGAGCTGTTGATTACCACAATTGTGCTATCAATCACAGCAACCATGGCTATTCCATCTTTTAAAAATCTTGTTGCGCAATATCGCCTAAATTCAGATGTGCGTGAATTATCAAGCGTGCTGATGATGGCGCGTAATCAAGCAACATTGTTAAGAAAAGATGTGACTGTAGATCTTAAGTCGAATCAATCAGATAGCAGTACAATCTTTCATTGGACACCCAAAGCGCAAAATAAATTGACTTCATCACAAGAAAAAGTCACATTCTGGATGGATGGGGGAATTTCTGACTTTACATCTGACATAAATTTTTCTATTTGTAATAAGGTGTTAGGTGTTTCTAAAACGATAGCAATTACAAGAATGGGAACACAATATTTAAAAGCAGAGGGGACATGCTAATGCGTGCTGCGCAACAGGGGGTAGGAATGATTGAAATTCTAGTTGCCTTATTGGTTTTGGCCATTGGGGTATTGGGGTTTTCATTTTTACAAATGCGCGCAATTGATGCTTCACATGAAGCAATGTCTAAATTACAAGCCATGAATTTAGCGCGTGACTTATCTGAGAAGATACGTGCGAACTCAAATGCTTATACTCAGTATCAAGCCAGAATAAATGCAGAAACACAAACAACTACAGCCAAATCATGTGTGCAAAAAGGAACGACGAATCCATGTGTTCAAGCAGCCGATTTTGCCCATTATGATGCTGCCCAGATAATAAAAAATGCCAATGGTCTTGGTATGAGTATCAAAATGCCGAATTGCCAAGTCAGTAATAATTTGCAATCTCGCCGATGCATTTACGTAGCCTGGGGAAAAACAAAACCTATCGATGATGCTTCTGCAAAAGATGCATGTACCCATGGTGGAAGTTATTTACCAAAAGCGCAATGCATCGTTATGGAGCTTTATTGATGCAGCATCTTAGGTATACACAAAAAGGTTTGACGCTAGTCGAGCTTATGATCGCTTTGGTGCTTGGATTATTGATTACCGCTGCTGCGGTACATCTGTTTTTTACAGGGCAGATGGGATTCACGATGCAGAAAGGGATGTCGGAGGTTCAAGATAACGGCAACTTTGGTCTGCGCTTTCTTACTTATGAAATTCGTAAAGCAAATTATGGTCAAGTAAATATCATTAATGATCGTTTGACGCATGGTGGCATTGTTATCACTTCAGCTCAGTCTCCAGTGGTGCCTACATCTGGTGATTTGGCATTTAATGCGACCAATATTCCCGTCAATATTTCACGAAATATTCCAAATACGGAGGTTGTGCCTGTATCGCAATCTGGTATGCCGAGTAATATAGAGTTGGTTTCAGCTGAATCTTCACAACCTGCTCAAGCGGGAATGAGCGACCAATTGGTCATGCAGTTTTATGCTGATACACAAGGTGTGGATTGTGAAGGTAATAATTACGATGCTGGACGATATATTGTTCAACGTTTTTTTCTACGTAAAGATGCAAATGCAAATATTCAAAAAGAACCACACGATGCATTGGTCTTGGCCTGTGAAGCAGGGTGGTACACGCGTAACAGCACTCAAATTTTAAAAAATTTTAATAATAAACAGACTGTCTTTGGAACAACGAATGGTGAAATTTTGATGCATCGTGTTGATCACTTTCACTATCTGTTGGGGATTTCTAATGACGATAATACGGCACAGCAAAGATATATAAGTATTGAAGATTATAAAAAGCTCAATGTTTATCCACGTCCACGCATCAATTCAATACAGGTCGGTTTATTAGTAAGGTCCTCTGAAAATGTAGGTCAAAATCAAGCAATTTCTCCTCATCAAGAATTTGAAGTTCTTGATCAAAAAGTAAAATTAAAAAAAGCACAAAAAACCGTCGCGACTAAATTTATTCGACAAGTCATTACACAAACGATCGCGATTCGAAATGGTATGAGTGTGATGGATTCAGCGGAGGGCTTATGATTCAACATCAACGTGGTGCAACGCTGATTGTGGTACTGATTATGTTAGTTCTGCTCACCATTATTGGTACTTGGGCGATTCGACAAAGTATGGTGAGTTTGAATATCACCACCAACAGCCAAGCGCAACAATTGTTAATGCAATCTTCCGATACTGTTTTTTATCGATTGGGGCATGGCGGCTATGCTGCCTCCAGTGGTAACCCTCTGAGCTTAATTGGTTACTCGATTCAGAATGAAGGTGACGAAGTCGTATTCTGTTTTAGAAACCAATCCAATAGTGCGATGTTTAATGTTTCCAATAGTAGTGTATTGCGTTGGAATGAAGCAATGAGTGATGTCTCAGTCGATGGTGTTTCTGGGTTTTGTTCCTTATCAAATGATGGGGATTATGCCAGTGCTCGTAAGGCGCAATTAACTCAGGTGTCTGTAATCGTAAGCCCTCCATCAGACAGTGATCATGATATCCCACTTTCAAACGCAAACGTTGGAACTGACACTGAAAGTATAGGACAACCTTCTGATACTAAAAAAATAACAGTCTATTCAACATCGCTCTTACCCGCATTGTCTTCGACAGATTTAACGGATGAAATCCATCTTTGTTTGCGCCGACCACATACAGCACCATTGGTGGGTAATGCACAAACCATTTCATCTTGTTTAAAGGATATTGGTGTGCCGTATAACACCCAAATTCAAAGTTACATTTTTGATGCTTATCAGCGCGCTGAATCTTAATGGGGATGTGTTGTGAATAAAAAGATAAAGAATCATTTTACAAAAAAGATGATTGCGCAAAGTATTGCAGTCGTGATGGCATTGGGTGCGATCCCAATGCAAATGAACGCCAGTGATCTACAAATTTATCAAAATCCTGTAGCAAAAAATAATCCGATTATCATGTTGGCGATTGATAACTCGATGAGTATGAGTGCAGTAGATGCAACTTATAAAGGTCAAAGTGTTAGCCGTTTAAATGCCTTAAAAAACTCATTGGTAGATGCCTTAAATGCAAAGGACTTATCAGGAAATTATCGTATTCCAGATAATGTTTATATTGGGGTGTCGGTGTTTACGTCAACGGGTGAAATAGGGACAACAGAAGATTGGCTAAGCTATGGTGAAAATGCTCGTTCATCTAAAATCTTACTAGAAGCAAAACAACTTACACCTGCTCACCGTACGGATTTAATCAATAAAATTAATAGTATTGGAGCCGTAGGTAGTACGCCCACACCACTATTACTCTCAGAAACTTATGCGTATTTACTAGGAAATCGTACCTTTGGGGCTAACCTAAAAGGCATCGATTTACTTCCTTCATCTAAATATTCTAATTATAGCCGTGGTTTATCTGGAGCATCATTTGCGCCAGCGGACATTCGCAAAGCGGATGGTAGTTATAGAGCGCCACTCAACAAGTTGAATAACAGTGATGCCCAATGTAGTACGCAAGGTGTTTTTTTCTTAACAGATGGGGCGCCAGTTGGTTTGAGACCAAAGACGGTACTCCCTGTCATGCAAAATGCGTTGGCAGATGACAGCTTTACTTGTGAAGGCTCGCCCTTAAAAGATGTCTATTACAATTACGGTAATGCCAAAGGTGCCAGTGGTGCCGCGACCTTCAATGGCGAGTTTAAGGAAATGGCGACGCAGCCATATCGTTTTTATGAAGATGATATTGGTAATGCTGTGTCAGCCAATCAAACCACCTGGCAAAACCGTAGTTCATGGGCTTGTGTGGGTAAGATGGTTCAGCGTTTGGCAAATCAAACACAGATGACCAGCGATGCGAATCAGAAGCGTGTTTATACATCTACTGTAGGTTTTGGTCCCTTATTCCAAAAGCATCCACGAGAAACCTGTCGTGATTATGACAATGACGGTCTATACGATCATTGTACTTTTGATAGTAGCTATACAGGTTCTGGAAATGACATTTCCAATAGTATGAATGCTCAAGCATTAAAACAGTTGGGGAATGTGATTGGTAAAGGGGATACCTACGGGACTCGCCAAGAAATTGGGGGGTATACCCAAGCGACTTCTGGTGAAGATATTCAGAATGCATTGAATACCTTCTTGGTTGCCGTCTCTCACGGTAACTTTGAGGCTGCTAGTTTTGGTACTTATGTGGTGCCATTTGACCGTTTATCAACAAGTTCAGCATATCCTTATGTGTTCGCACCGCAGTTTCAACCACAGGTGAGCACAGCAAATTCGGTATTGGCTTCCACACATCAATTATGGTTAGGGAACTTAAAGAAATACAGTATTAACGCTCAAGCTGTGATGATTGATCGTGGGGGGAAAGAGGTACTTGATCGATCAGGTGCAATACGAACCAATACGCAGGATTTTTGGAACAATACTGGAATAGATGATGGTTTGAGTGCAATTCAAGGGGGCGTGTTCTCTCGGATTGCCACACCTTCACCACTAGCAGGTGTTACTGCTACAGACAAAATAAAAACGCGCCCTTTATTCACCAATGCAACGATTGCCACAACGGGTGATCAAGCAAAACGATTGGTAGGTTCTGAGAATGGACAACTGACGAAATTAACGACACAGAATGTGCTAGCCGCGACCTATATTGATTCATCCAAGTCGGGGTGGCGACAAAATGTATATCAACCCTATTTACTGTCGGCTTTGGGTTATCGAGTTGATAAAAACTACTTAAGTAGCTTACCTGCTGGATACATTTGGAATGATCTAAATAAGGTTAAAGATCTGAAGGTGATGCAGCAAATGGGAGGCGTTGTTCACTCGGAACCATTGTTGGTGACGCTCGAAGCAAAATATAACGCGGGGTCTGGTACCATTTTAGCGAATACCCGTAATGCGACTCATCGAAAAGATTACGTGGTATTTGGGACGATGCAAGGATTATTGCATGTTGTGGATCAAGAAACTGGTGAAGAGGCATTTAGTTTCTTACCTCATGAAATGGTTCAAGATCCAAGTCGACGAGACGCGTTACTTGAACAGTCCAATACATTATTGTCATCTGCGCATCCTATTTATGGCATGGATGGATCATGGACTTCAGATGTTCAATATAAGATTGATCAGAACAACAATAAGTTTATTGCTGCGAAAGCCAACATTTATGGTGGTATGCGCATGGGTGGGCGTAGTTATTATGCCTTGGATATGAAAAATCCGAACCAACCTGAATTACTTTTCCATGTTGATCCAAGTTCTGGAACGATAAAGAGTAAATCAACATCAGTGAGTGGCACAAATCAATCAGATGCCTTAAAAGCTATGGGATATAGTTGGTCTAAACCTACCATTGCTAAAATTCGTTTTGACGGCAAAGTTAAAACGGTCATGATTGTGGGTGGTGGCTATGATATGGCCTATGAAACGGATGGTTATCAGCCTCAATCTGCATTAACTGGTCAACGAGCTAATCAAGGGGCGGGCGTCTATATTTTTGATGCTGAAACGGGCGAATTATTGTGGAATGCACGCTATGGCAACCAATCGAATCAAACCAGTGTTGATGTTAAGCATGCTGAGATGAAATATAGTGTGGTCAGTCAAATTAAAGCATTTGACCGCAATACGGATGGTTTGATCGATCACCTATATTTTGGTGATTTAGGTGGGCAAGTGTGGCGCGTCGATCTCAATAATCGTCTTGGAACGAATACAACCGCGTTTGGACGAGTGACACGTCTTGCTGATTTTAGTGCGTATCACCAACGTTTTTATGAAATGCCTGCTTTGACCATCCATGATCTGAATGGTGAGCGATTTGGTGCGGTGAGTATTGCGTCAGGAAATCGCAGCTTTCCATTAAATACCAGCAATATTTATGACAATCGAGTCTATGTGTTACATGATTATGACTTGGCACAACCGAATTTGTTTCAAGCGAATTTTGCTAAAACACAAAACCTTACCGAAGCTCATTTAACTGCATGGTCTAATTTATCAGGTACAACAGTGCCACATCTGATGAACCGTAATAAGCGTGGTTGGTTCTATGTGTTGCAACGAACAACGGCTAAAAACGAAACAGCGAATACTGGTACAGTTAAAGCATTAAATGGTTATATTGCGATCGCAAATAGTCCAAGTCATTCAGATTTATATGTGTCTTTATACAATCCAAATGATGCATCGTCACAACAACCGAACCAATGTACTGGGGGCATTAAAGGAGCAAGTCGTACCTTAAAGCTTTGCTTGCCGTATGGTGTTTGTGGAGATGCTGGATCAACGTCTAATCTTCAAAATAAAATTGTGGCAGAAATCTCAGAGACTAAGTCTGATGGGATTAGTAAGCTAAACAGCGTACCTATTGTCCAGAATGGTAAAAAGAAAACGACTTTGCTGGGCGGTGGTTATACCAACTACATCACAACCAAAGTGCTGAAAGCTTATAACTGGTTTGAGCGTCAGTAGGTGGTTACCATGAATCAAAAAGGTTTTACGCTGATTGAGTTGATGGTTGTTGTGGTGATGATTGCCATATTGATGACAATCGCAGTGCCATCTTACCAAAGTTATTTAAAACGTAATGCTGCTGCACAGGCTCAGCAAGAAGTATCCAAAATTATTGAACAACTTGAACGCTATAAAAGTCGCAGTTTTTCCTATCGAGGTTTTGATGCGAAGTATATTTACGATCAAGATACTTCAATGACGAGTATTTCCCTACCTGATGCGAAGAAACCAAAATATGTGATTAGTATTGCCGATATCAGTGAAAAAACACCTAAAACCTTATTAAGTTCAGATCAGGGCTTGGGACGGGCATGGGGGATTCGAGCTTTACCAACGCAGACAGGATATGATGCGTTTTTGGCGACGAGTCAGGGTATTCGTTGTAAAACAGAATATTTGGTGGAAAATGACTTAAAAGAAGTCAATGCATATACAGGATGTGGTGCAAATGCAAAACAATGGTAATTCAGGATTTACTTTAGTAGAGATTATGATTGCAGTGGTCATCATTGGAATTTTAGCCATGATTGCCTATCCGTCCTACCAAGAATATGTTCGTAAAACTAAACGTGTCGAAGTAAAAACCACATTGGCAGATATTGCAGCTCGACTTCAGCACTATCAGGTTGCGAATTACAGTTATATTAAACCGGATGGCAAAGCAGTCACGTTGGCTGAATTAGGATTTCAGACCAATGCGCAAAATCGAGTTGAAGTTCCGTATTATGATCCTGTCTATACGGTTGGTATATCAGATGTAACCAACAACAGTTGGGTGTTGAGTGCGGTGCCTGTGAGTGGAAAATTGATGCAAACAGATGGTCACTTTGTCATAAATGAAGCCAATGAAAAATGTTGGGTGAAAGCAGCTTCTTGTATGCCTTCTTCAAGTACAAACTGGGATGGAAAATAAATTTAAATTCAAAAAAGTGGATAAATAATTTTTGAGCTTTCAATCGGATCAAAGTTCACGTAAAATACTGCCCTCTATGAAAGGGGTTTGAAATGTATCGATGGTCGGTGCAGGGATAATCCGTAAAAACTATAAGGTTCTATCATGGTTGTTATTCGTCTTGCACGCGGTGGTGCTAAAAAACGTCCGTTCTATCAAATCATCGTGACTGATAGCCGTAATGCACGTGACGGTCGTTTCATCGAACGTATCGGTTTCTTCAACCCTACAGCTCAAGGTAAAGCAGAAAAACTTCGTTTAGATGCTGATCGTTTCGCTCACTGGGTTGCTCAAGGTGCTCAACCTTCTGAACGTGTTGCTTCATTAGCTGCTCAAGCTAAAAAAGCTGCAGCTGCTGTTTAATACGGTAGAAGCTAGCCCATGACACCAACACAGAATGTTCCCGAAGATCGTATTCAGATTGGACAGCTACGTTCAGCTTATGGATTAAATGGGTGGCTCTGGGTCTATTCGAACACAGAACCTATGAGCAACATATTTGACTATCTGCCTTGGTACATCGAGACCAAAGCAGGTTGGCAAATTGTAGATGTGAAACGTTGGAAGCCACATGGTAAAGGCTTAGTTGTTTCGCTGAAAGGTGTGAGTGATCGTACTGCAGCAGACAATTTAGTTGGCGCAAATATCTGGATTTCTAAATCGCAACTGCCTCAACCAGGCGTGGACGAGTATTATTGGTCTGATCTAAAGGGTCTAACAGTGTTAGGTCTGGATGATGAAGAGCAAGAAGTCAATCTTGGTCAAATCCACGAATTGTTTGAAACAGGTGCTAACGATGTGATGGTAGTTCGCGCAACTGCTGACAGTGTCGATGGCGAAGAGCGAATGATTCCATGGCATAAAGATGTGGTGCAACGCGTTGATCTCGAAACTGGTCGTATCTATGTCAATTGGGGCGTAGATTACTAATATTTTCGGAAATACGGGAGTCTGCGATGTTTTTTGCAGTCATTACGCTTTTTCCTGAAATGTTTGAAGCGATTACAAGTTTTGGTATTAGCGGTCGCGCAGCGAAACGCGATTTAATGCAAATTCATTGTATTAATCCTCGTGATTTTGCAACAGGGAACTACAAACGAGTGGATGAGCGTCCATTTGGTGGTGGTCCTGGTATGGTGATGATGGCTGAGCCACTGGCAAAAGCAATTCATCGTGCCAAAGAGCTTGCAACGCAAGCAGGTGCTGTTCATGTACCTGTGGTGTATATGTCACCACAAGGTAAAACCTTAAATGAACCTTCAGTACAAGATTTCGTGCAATATGACGGATTAATTGTATTGTGTGGTCGTTATGAAGGTGTTGATGAGCGTTTGATCCAAAAATATGTTGATCAGGAATGGTCCATAGGGGATTACGTTTTATCTGGGGGAGAACTGCCTGCGATGGTTTTATTGGACAGTATTATTCGGAGACTTCCGGGTGCAATGTCTGATGAACAATCACACGTTCAAGACTCATTTGTGGATGGTTTACTCGACTGTCCGCAATATACAAAGCCTGATCATTTTGAAGGTTTGGATGTGCCTGAGGTACTAAAATCAGGTCATCATGCAAATATTGAAAAATGGCGTTTTTTGCAGCGCTATCAACGAACGCTTGAACGTCGACCTGAATTGGTTGAAAAAGTTGAGTTGACTAAGCAGCAAAAGAAATGGCTCAAAGATTCGCAAAAATAAATCTTTTAGATTTATTTAAGCAAATATGACCTCAAGCATATTGCTTGAAGTATTAAATAGGCTCTTTATGCATTGAAGCGGTCAAGCATGAAGGGAAAGTCAATCGGGTCTATGCGCCTTAGCCTCTAGCCCCAGTGGATATCAGACCTCTTCTGACCCACACATATTGGAGATACCCCATGAGCGGTAAGCATCCTTTAGTACAAGCTGTAGAAAATGCTCAGCTTAAACAAGACATCCCAGCTTTTGCACCAGGTGACACAGTAGTTGTCCAAGTAAAAGTAAAAGAAGGCGACCGTGAACGTCTACAAGCGTTCGAAGGCGTTGTAATCGCTAAGAAAAACCGTGGTTTGAACTCTGCGTTCACAGTACGTAAAATTTCTAGCGGTGTTGGTGTTGAGCGTGTTTTCCAAACTCATTCACCAATCGTAGCTAAAATCGAAGTTAAACGTCGTGGTGACGTTCGTCGTGCTAAACTTTATTACCTACGTGAACTTTCTGGTAAAGCTGCACGTATTCGTGAAAAGTTACCAGCTCGTAAACAAGGTTAATTTTAGCCTTGCTTCGAAGCAAAAAAATGCGCCTTTTGGCGCATTTTTTTATGATCAAAACTTACAAACCTTGAATCTTCAAACGATTGGCATGTTGTCTAAAGATTGATACTGGATCAGGAGCAAAGAAGCCTTTAAGCCCAAGTATTTGATTTGCTTCATCAAAATGATTTAAGTTGTAATTATCACGAATTACTTTGCCGTATTTAGCACTACAAATAGGCACGAGACCATCGTGATTGCGTTCATTAGGCATAATCGCTGTCCCTAAGACAACAATTGCGGTATCTAAAATATCGAGAACATTGGTCACCTTTGAAGAACCAATCCAAGAATAATGATATACGCCGTTAGCCGTTTGTGATGAACCGTTAGAATTACAGTCTTTCGGGATCGCAGCAGAAGGGAACTTTTGATTAAATTCTAAAGAACCTTTTATAGAAAGATCATACATGGATTGTTCGTAATTAACGCTAAGACTTGGATTACCTTCCATAATTGAAATTGCAGGTGCCAAAATATCACCAATAACTAATTTTGCTACACTATTAAGCACTTTACTATTTACGAAAGTATCTCCTAGGGGAGAGCCCTTAATGCTGCCTGCAACAGCAGTTAGAGAAGCAACTTTCTTAGGAGCAATGGCTTCAACGTAACGTACAGTAGGTCCTCCATGACTATGGCCGATCAAATTGACCTTGTCTTTACCCGTAATAGCTAAAGCTGTTTCTACTTGTTGTAACAGCTGCTCACCACGAACCACAGTTGATTCGACAGGAGACATTTGAGCGACAAAAACACGTGCACCATTTCGTGCGAGGTCAGGGGTAATTTGATAGAACTGATCTAAACCGAAATGTTCTGTACCAATGCGGCTAAAACCTAATGCAAAGCCATGGGCCATAACAATAGGGTACTTAGTTTGCGCATAATTGGTATTTACGTATTTAGCTTCGACATCGATCAGGCCGGAAGCATATGTAAGTTGAGATAATCCTACCAGACTTAGCAGAAGTGCTGGGATCATTTTTTTTGTTTTCATTTTTTCTTCCTTAAAAAGACAATATTTATTGTCAAAAAATATTGTAAAGAAAAACTAAACAAAAATAAGATAAATCCGACTAAATGTTAATCATTATTAAACTGAAAGAAAGGGTGAAAAGCTCACCCTTTGTGTTTAGGTTTTATAGCCCTTGGAGTTTAAGTCGATTTGCATGCTGACGATAAATATCTACAGCACTTGGTGCAAAAATGCTTTTTAAACCGAGTAGATGGTTAATTTCATCTAAATGATTCCATTTATAATTATCACGAATGACCTTGCCAAATCGAGCGGAGCAACGCCCTACAATTCCATCTCCATCTTTTTCAGCCAAAAGAGAAGAAGCTAACATGCCATAATCAGATGGATCTAAAGCGGTATTAAATGGAGAGTTACCCATAAATGAATAATAATGAGTATTGTTGACACGATAAGTCCCTTCGCCACATTGGGTTGTAGGTACACCATTTGGAAAATTCTGACTAAATTGGAGTGATTCTTTCGTTCCTAAACTTTGTAGGGCTGCTTTAGCATCATAAGGAAAGACTTTTGGATCAAGACCAGATGCGAATGTAATCACTGGCGATACCAGATTGTCAAAAATCGCGCGAGCAGGTGCTTCTAAAATATTACCTACCAGAACACCTTCTAGTATATCAGCCATTCTTGCTCCTTGATTTCCAGAAGCAATTGTCGTAACAGATGCGACATGATCAGGTATAACACCTGCAATATATCGAACAGTCTGACCACCATGACTATGTCCGATTAAATTCACTTTTTGCTTGCCGGTAATGGCAAGTATCTCTTCAACTTGACTCAGTGCTTGTTCGCCTCGCACTTCACTTGAGTTCATCGTTGAAACACGTGTTTGCCAGATGTTTGCACCATTTCGAGCAAGATCAGGAGTGATCTGATAAAAGTAGTCAACACCGACCATACTACCAAAGCCAAATAAGCCATGGGCAAGCACAATAGGGTATTGGGTTTGTGCATAATTTGATTTAGGTGTTTTGACGGTATGGTTAACGGCTAAATCTTTAATTTGCGTTGAGGCTTGTGCAACAGGAAGAAAACATGAACCTATGCATAGGCTCATGACTATTTTTTTTAGTTTCATTTTCGATACTCATTCAGTGATTCGTTTATTTTTATGATTCAGGCGATATCCATCGCCATAATTTAAGATACTAAAATTGTGACTTAAGTCTATAAAAAAGAGATAAAGTGCAAATTTATTGATATAAATTGGATGGGTGACTCATTTATAGGATAGATATGTCATGCTAATGAGGGCTATTTAAACAGTCTGGACCCATCTAGAGATGAGTGCAGACAAAAAAATATATTAGAGACCTTGTTGTTTAAGGCGATTTGCATGTTGACGATACATCGAGACTGGATCTGGCGCAAAGACACTTTTTAAACCAAGCACTTGATTGACTTCATCTAGATGATTCCAATTGAGATCATCACGGATGGTTTTACCGAATTTCGCACTACAGCGTGAAACTAGTCCATCATTCTCTTGACCACCGTCAATTAATAGACTGGTAATTTTTAAAGCTGAGTCTAGATCAAGTGGGTTTGTGGCCGTTCCGATACCCGTAAAGGAATAGTTATATATTCCTTGTTCACGATATAAACCTTCAGAGCATGAGTTTTGAGGAACGCCTATAGGATATTTTTGATTAAATATTGCTGATCCTGCTAAGCTCAAACTATTGGCTCCCGCAAGTGAGTCATGAGGGAAGGATGCTGGATCAAGTCCCTGTGCCCAAATAATAGCTTTAGACAGTAGATTGACTACAGCCACAATTGGTGTTTCAAGGATTGGTGCTGTATCACGAATTTTTAATATAAAATCAGACACTGGTGAGCCTTGATGTGGCGCCCCAATCGTTGTCATTGATGCGACTAATTCAGGTCTTACACCTGCGACATATCGAATTGTGGGCCCGCCGTGAGAGTGACCGATTAGATTGACCTTAGGCGATCCAGTGAGTGCAATGACTTCTTCAACTTGATGTAAAAGTTGCTCACCCCGAATTTCTGATGAGTTAAATGGCGATACACGGGAAGCCCATACATTTGCACCGTTACGGGCGAGATCAGGTAAAATTTGATACCAATAATCTACACCGAGTGGATCAGTGCCAATACGGATAAAACCAGACATTCCGTGACTAAATACGATTGGATACTGGGTTTTTGCATAAGTAGTTTGAAATTTTGAAGTCACTTGTTCAGGTGCTGTAGCAGCGTAACTCATGCCAATTAAACATGCGAAAGAGAGGCATGTCCCCAAAATAAATTTTCTCATCTCTATTCCTTAGATGGATTGAAATACTCGACAATTTCCGTTGTCACAATAAGAGTATAGCGAAGCAAAAGGAAAGAAAAGTGGATTTAAACTTTAGGGAACAATTTTTAAGATAAGCCTCCATAATTTCGTGATGAGCGTATGGAGGCTTGAGAAGATTATAGTCCTTGAAGTTTCAAACGATTTGCGTGTTGTCGATAAACCGATACTGGATCTGCTGCAAAAATGCTAGTCATCCCCATCATTTGATTGACCTCATCTAAATGATTCCAACGGTAATCATCCCGAATCGTTTGTCCGAAGCGAGCACTGCAAACTGGGACTAAACCATCATTTGCACCTTCCTTAGATACAATGAAAGATGCCGCTTGCATTGCATAATCCGATGGATCAAGGGCATTGGTAAACGGTGTATTACCAGTAAATGAATACATACGCATGCCATTGACTTGATATGCACCCTCACCACATTTTGTGGTTGGTACACCCGCAGGGAAACGTTGTGTAAATGCTAATGAGCCTGCTGTAGATAAACTTTTAGCCGAGGCAAGCGAATCATGTGGTAGGCTTTTCGCATTTAATCCTTGTGCCCAAACAATTGCTCCCGAGACAAAATTCATCGCTGTCGCAAGCACAGTATCAAGTCCTGTTCCTTCTGAACGCAAGATAAAGTCTGCCATAGGTGATCCTTTATTCACACCAGCGACAGTGGTCATGGATGCCACATGTTCAGGAATTGTTCCACCAATATAACGGATTGATGGTCCACCTTGACTATGCCCAATTAAGTTCACTTTTTGTGCACCAGTAATGGCTAAAATATCTTCAACTTGTTGAAGCAATTGCTCTCCACGAATTTCGTTGGAGTTGAATGGAGATACTCGTGTAGGCCAGACATTGGCACCATTACGCGCTAGATCTGGCAGGATTTGGTGCCAATAATCTAAACCAAAACTCTCTGTACCAAGACGGACAAATCCAGTTAGTCCGTGTGCAAATACGATTGGGTATTTAGTTTTTGCGTAGGTATTGTATTTGCCGAGTGTCGAGGTTACAGGTTTCACTTCTAATGCAGAAGCATTAGATAATTGAGTCGTTAAGCAAGCTGCAGACGTAAGTAGGCACGCCATAATTTTGTTGTATTTCATCATCATCCTCAACTTTTTATTATCAAACCCTAATCCTAGAGTTAAATTGATTATAGTGATGTAAATCACATTTTAAATATCGAATAGATGAATGGTAAATTTTTAAGGTTAAAAAAGAGAGGTAGATTTGATCAATGAACTATCTTGATGAAGATTTGAATCTGCTTTCAAATCCAGCCTAATGAATTTGAAAGCAATTACTCAATTAAAGAGCTAGAGATTTAAAGTCCTTGTAATTTAAGGCGGTTGGCGTGCTGTCTATAAACTGCAACTGGGTCAGGAGCAAAAAATCCTTTAATTCCGAACAGCAAGTTCACCTCATCTAAATGATTCCACGGAAAGTCATCACGAATAGTTTTACCAAAATGGGCACTACAAACTGGAACGATGCCATCATTTTTTCCTGCTTTATGAACCGACAAACGGTCAAGTAGAACCATGACAGGGTCACCTAGATCCAAGGCATTCGTAAAAGGCTTGTTTCCTGTCATTGAATATAAATGAATTCCTTTTTCTTTATAAGCACCTTCGCCACAGTGGGTTAATGGTAAACCGAGAGGGAATTTTTTATTAAACAAGGCAGTTCCTTCAACAGATGTACTCACACCAGCGGCCATCGCATCATGTGGGAACGTATCAGCAGGAAGACCTTGCGCCCACATAATGACTTTACCAAAAGTGCTGATGAGAACATTCAGTAGCTCTGATGTTCCTGTTTTATCTGCGATTTTTAATACATCTGACGCGATGATTGTGCCTTTGTTGGCACCGGCTACAGTCATCACCGATGCAACATGTTCAGGTATTACACCTGCGGCATAACGAACAGAGTTTGCACCATGACTATGACCAATCAGATTGAGTTTGTCAGCACCAGTAATCGCCATGACTTCTTCAAGTTGTTGAACATATTGTTCACCTCGGACTTCAGAAGAATTGAAAGGAGACATTCTAGCCGCCCATGTGTTTGCACCGTTTCTCGCTAGATCAGGTAAAATTTGATACCAGTAATCCATGCCTAGACTTTCAGTGCCCAAACGTATAAATCCAACCATTCCATGAGCGAATACAATAGGATATTTAGTTTTGGCATAGTCAGATTTGACACTTGAGACTTTGATCTGTTGAGCTTGAGTAGCATAAGTTGTCGTAGATGTTAGACATAGCGCTGTCACCAGCGAGCCTAGAATGTGTTTTATTTTCATTATTATTCCTAGTTTTTAGTGAATCTATGATGTTCTTCCAGATGAACATACAGAAGACCTTAAAAGATGTTATTGAATGCAACAAGATACAAAAAATGCCAATTTAGCTTGCCGAATTAACATATAAAAAGCAAAAAAGAATCAAAAGTTGAAATAATTAAAGGATTTAATCATTAGCAAATGTGTTCAAAAAGCATTATTTAAATTTTGTCGAGAGTCGCTGATGGTCGGAAAAGCTATTCTGATGAATAGCTTTCCATTTAACTGCGCTATTTTGTGCGTCTAGAGTCCTGTCAGTTTCAAACGATTGGCATGCTGGCGATAAAGTGAAATAGGATCTGGGGCAAATAAACCTTTGAGACCGAACATCATATTAGCTAAATCGGTATGATTTAGTTTGTAATCATCACGAATTACACGTCCTATATGCGTGCTACAGCGCCCAACCATGCCATCATTATCTTTATTGCCATACGCTAAAGGCCCTAGCTGCATTAAAATGGTATCGATATCTAAGAGGTTGGTGGTTTGTGCAACACCAGTCCAAGAATAATAAAAGATTCCGTTGTCTATTGGGCTGCCTAAACGAGTACAACTTGACGCGAGAGCTTTTGTTGGAAAACGTTCATTAAATGCAGCAGAGCCTGTTTCAGTTAATGATTTCATCGAAGCATCAAAGCTGATCGGCATATCAGGACGACCTTGTGCATAAGCAATTAATGGGGGAATGATGTAATCCCCTAAAATATTAAATATTGTTCGAGTTGCTTCATTATTTTGAATTTTATCTGCGACCATAGAACCTCTGAAAGTCCCTCCTACACCAGTAACAGAAGCAACATAGTCGGGTTTTACTGCTGCAACATAACGCACAGTCGGTCCGCCGTGCGAATGACCAATCAGATTGACCTTTTTCTGCCCAGTGATCGCAATTACTTCTTCAACCTGAGAAATTAATTGTTCTCCTCGAAATTCAGTCGTATGAGCAGGTGAGAGTTGTGCTGCAAAAACGCGTGCACCATTGCGCGATAGATCAGGTAAGATTTGATACCAATAGTCAATATTGAATGTTTCATTGCCTATGCGAGACCAGCCTAACCAACCGTGTGTCATCACAATAGGATATTTGGTTTTTGCGTAACTACCGATCTTTGTCTCATTTACTTCGAGTAATCCCAGACCTGCGTGGGCAGTGAATGAGCTTGATAAGCATAGCGTTGTGACGAATGCTAACGTCGTAGGTATCAATTTAAGTTTTAAGTTTTTCATCGTTCTTCCCTGTGAATGAATGTGTTCCTTGAAAAGATTAATCGGCAAAAGGAAGTTGACCGCCTTGATCATGAACTTGCTCGAATGTTTCTACCCGAAGTTGCTCTTGTGAATTATTAAAATGTTGAGAACGGAGGCGTTGTACAGCTTCCTGCTTTGCACTAGGGCTCATATTACTTTTTACAATGCTGTCACGTTCAGATAAATATTGATTGACCTTGCTTTTCCAATTTGAGCGCTGTCCATCAAGATTTTCTAGACGTTGTGTTGCTTCAGGACCCACTAAGCTGAGACGCATTTGACGAATTTCTTCTGCGCTACCACCACGAGCTTTAATTTCTGCAGTTAATTGGCGCAGATCTTCAAGTTGAGAAAGTTGTTTTAAATTTTCTTTCCAATCTTCAGGTAGATCATTGAACAGTTCTTTTAATTTATCGGCTTTTTGTTTTTCAGATAAATTTTTATCTTCAATGACACTCATGCGAGCCAAGGTATAATCATGATATTCATCTTCGATACCAAATAAACCTTCAATTTCATAGTCTGAAAAAAATTGTTTACGCAATGATTTCATCTGATTAAAAATAGCTTTGTAATACTGCGCACTTTCTTTGTCATGGTTTGGTGGTGTTAGGTCACCCATTTTTTCACGATATTGAACATAGCGTGACCATAAATCTGTCAGTTGACCTAGTAATGGTTCTTGATAGGTGCTTTGAGCAAATTTAATAAAATCAGCCTTGATTTGCGGAATCTCTTTTTCGCCGTATTGGGTAATAAAAAACTCAAAACAGTTCTTAGTATTTTCATTCACAATCAAACGGTTGGCGTTATCGGTTAGGATTTGACAATTGATTTGAATATCTTGCTGACTTTTACTTGCAAAGCTAGAACCATTCACGGTTGTACTTTGTTGTAGCGCCATATTTTCTGATTGAATTTCGGCATCTTGTGCTGCTCGTTGTGAGTTTTCAGCAGATTCAGCTGAGTCAGGTTTCAACCATTGAAAGAGAAGGAATAAAACGATCAGACACGCCACAATCAGCAGTGTAATTTTCAATTTAGCTTTTGAATTCATTTCACATCCTATGAAATCATTTAGTTATTATTAATGGTGTAGAATAATTTGCCACAAATGTCACATTTTATGCATAAAAATTTAATCAATATTCGATAAATGGATTTGATAAAATAGCAGTATTTTACTGATCTGAATATTATCTAATGTCTGCTAAATCTCCAAAAATTACTCGACGTCATATAAGTGGTGTATTTCTACTCAACAAACCTTTGGGGATTAGCTCAAATGCAGCATTGCAAAAAGTGCGTTGGCTCTATCGTGCTGAAAAAGGTGGTCATACTGGCGCTTTAGATCCATTAGCATCAGGCTTACTCCCGATTTGCTTAGGTGAAGCGACCAAGTTTTCACACTTTTTACTGGAATCTACTAAACGTTATCAAACGACGATTCAATTGGGAAATAGTACAACTACAGGTGATGTCGAGGGTGAAGTTTTGCTCGAGGCACAACCGATTGAACTTAACGAAGATAAAATTCAAAGCGTGATTCAGCAATTCGTTGGAGACATTCAACAAGTTCCTCCAATGTATTCTGCTTTAAAGAAAGAAGGTCGTCCTTTGTATGAGCTGGCGCGTAAAGGAATTGAAATCGAACGTGAGGCTCGTCCAATTCATATTTCCGCGATTGAACTGATGTCTTTCACTCAAGATTCAATTACTTTGGATGTGACATGCTCAAAAGGAACGTATATCCGAGTATTGGGAGAGGATATTGCTAAAGCTTTAGGAAGTTATGGGCACTTAACATATTTACATCGTATTCAAACTGGACATTTTGGTATTGTGCCAGAGTACACCATTGAATACTTAGAAAGTCTAACTGAACAACAACGTGAAGCATTGTTGTTACCTGCTTATGCGCCTGTGGATCATTTTCCAAAAGTTCAAGTACCAGAAGGTCGTGCAGAATATTTTTGTCGTGGGATGGAAAGCAATATTGATCATCCTGCCGAATCTCAAGTCCTCGTTTTTGACGAAAAAAAGTGTTTAGGTTTAGCTGAAATTACTGATAAAAAACGTCTAGTTCCTAAACGTGTATTAAATTTATAAGCGAACTCAATTATGGAATTAGAAATCATCCTCACCCTGATTTTTTTTGCATTTTGCGCAGGCGCAATTGATGCAGCAGTCGGTGGTGGTGGTCTCATTCAGATTCCAGCATTGATGAGTGCTTTTCCTCATATGGCGCCAGCAACATTATTTGGCACCAATAAGCTAGCTGCGGTTGTTGGAACAGCAACATCTGCGTGGACTTTCGCTAAAAAAGTTAAGTTTGAATGGAAGTTATTACTGGTGGTGGCGATATGTGCTGCCATCAGTTCTTTTGCGGGAGCTGCCAGTGTTTCCATGATTCCGAAATCAATCTTGCAGCCCTTTGTCTTGGTGATGCTGATTGTGATGGCAATTTACACATTGTCAAAGAAGGAGTTTGGACAGGTTCATATTGCACAAACGGTAAACACTAAAATTCTGATCTTGGCTGGAATAGGAAGTTTGGCGATTGGGTTTTATGACGGATTATTCGGTCCGGGAACGGGAAGTTTTTTTATTTTTTATTTTATTCGATATTTACAAGTCGATTTTTTGCATGCAGCAGTTTTGGCCAAGATTGGTAATGTGATGACCAATTTAGCCGCTCTTACATTCTTTATTCCTGCAGGCCACATTTTATTTGCAGTGGGTGCTATGATGGCTTTTGCTAATATGATTGGTTCGATTGTCGGGGTGAAATTGGCGCTTAAATACGGTAGCGGTTTTATTCGTATTCTGTTTTTAATTCTAGTATCTATTTTAATTGTTCGATTAAGTTATCAGATGTTCTTAATGTAAACCATTCTCAACATTAAACTTTTTTATACAAATCACTTCTTAAACCTATCTCCAAGTTATCGCCTAAGCTCTTATAGTAAGTTGAGTGTTTTGAAGATCATTCAAGTTTTTCTTTTTTCAAATCATATTTATAAGACAGGATAACAAGATGAATATTTTTGAAGCTTTACGTGAAAGTCATGATGTTCAACGTGAACTTGCTGAGAAGCTGGTTCAAACTTCAGGGGACACGCCAGAACGCCGAACATTATTTGAGCAGCTAAAAAATGAATTGTTTGCTCATGCAGTGGCAGAAGATCGATACTTCTATATTCCACTGATGATGACCGATTCAGGTTTGAATATTACGCGTCATGCATTAGCTGAACATCATGAAATGGACGAATTACTTGAGCAACTCACCGAAACTGAATTCAGTAATCCAGGATGGTTAGCCATCGCGAAAAAATTGTCAGAAACCGTGCATCATCATCTTGAAGAAGAAGAGCATGGCTTTTTTCAGCAAGCAGGAAAAATTCTAGAGGATAAACAAAAGGAGAGTTTGGCTAAAAAATATCAAACTGAATATAAGAAATATAAGAAATTAGATAAAGACAGCTTGGTTTAACCCCATGATAAAAAAAGATGGCATGTGCCATCTTTTTTTATGTTTCTATGCCATGTGATTTCATTCTAGCAGCGCGATAAGTAACACCAATTGATGCAATCATAATACAACCCAAAGCAACGGCTTGTAATAAGGTAATGTGTTCATTCAACAGTAACCAACCTGTCAATGCACCTAATGCTGGTGACAAACTTGATAGCGTTCCATAAGACATTTTACTTAAATTCTTTAATGCCAATAAATCCAATGCATAGGGAATAGCAGTAGCCAAAAGCGCAATGACGATGGCTTGTGGCCAATATCCAAATTGAACTAATGCGGATGGATTATGAACCATACTGATCGGTAATAATGTCAATGCTGAGAGGACGATCGCAATGCTGAGAGCATGCATGCCGATATTCTGCCGAACGACTTTCTGTCCAAAATAAATATAGAATGCCCAACAAATGCCTGCACCAATGGCCATAGCAGCACCAAGATATGAAAAGTTAGTCGTATTGGCATCTTGCCAAGGCACCATCAGCACTACACCGAAAATTGCCATGATGACCCAAATGTAATCACTTCGTTGTTGAATTGACAGTAAAGCCAAGGTGAGTGGTCCTAAGAACTCAAGTCCTACTGCAATCCCTTGTGGTAGTTTTCCTAATGATGCATAAAACAAGACATTCATCAAAGCGACTGAACCACTATAAAAGAGAAGATCTTTCCATTTTAAGTAAGGAAGGCGACGAAGAATTTTCCATGAACGGAACATCAATACAACCATAATTGATGCAAAGCATAGACGTAAAGTGACCACAGTAAATGGATCTAAAACTTCAAAAAGCTGCTTTGCGAAGGATGCACTAATTTGATAGGCGATCATGGATAAGACCATGAACAGCACGGCAGTGAGTTGAGCATTTGGCATTGGGAAAACGAAGCCGAATTAAAAAGAGTGAGACTGCTCAAATTTTAACATTATTATGATGACCACAGTGCTTCAATCCATCATGGAAAATGTAGTTTAAATTAAGTATGAGATAATTTTTGTTTGGCGTGTTGAGTGGTATAGGTGCAGCCAACTGAGGCACAAATGATGGTAAACAATGCTAGCCATTGATTCCATAACAATTGCTCACCCAAAAATACAAACCCAGATAATGCGGCAACAGCTGGTTCAATACTCATCAAGGTACCGAAACTTAATGCTGTTAGATTTCGTAGTGCAATCATTTCTAAAGTAAAGGGTAAGGCACTGGCGAGTATCGCTAAAGTGATGAATAACATTAGATGATTAATTTCAAATACGCTTGCTGGCAAACCGATACTGAGGGCAATCGGCATAAGAATGATACTTCCAACAAACATGCCTAAACATACGGTGTGATTACCTGAAACTCCCGAAGGCCGCTGACCAGCAATAATATAAAGTGCCCAACATGCGCCAGCTGCCAACGCAAAAAATACACCAAGTAAATCCAAAGGTTGTTTGGCTTGGTCAAAGGGAAATAAAAGGATCAGTCCAATAATGGCCAAACTAACCCAAATAAAATCAAACTTTTGACGCGCATAATATAAGGCCACACTGAGTGGACCAATAAATTCAAATGAAACTGCTAAACCGAGTGGAAGACGATCAATGGCAAGATAGAACAACATATTCATACCAGCTAATGCGACACCATAACTGACAATGGCTTTCCATTTAATTTGTTTAAATTGAATTTTCCAAACTTGAAAAATAAGCGCCAAAATCACAGCACTAAATGTCAGACGTAGAGCTGACACCGTAATGATCGGGAATTGTTCAAACAAAACTTTTGCTAATGAACCACTACTTTGTAGACTGATCATGGCGATCAATAACAAACCGAGTGCTTGTAACTGCGGGTTTATTTTTAACAAAGACATGGTTTTAAATGTATGGTGGTTAGATTAGAAAGGGATATCTTTCATCTAAGTTGGCGGAGCTAACGTCAACTCAGATGAGACACCATAAAAAAACCACAGCTCGAAAAAGCTGTGGTTTTCCAAACGTATTAGAGATTAGAACAATACGCGAGCGCGGATTGTACCTTCTACGTTATGAAGTGTATCAAGTGCTTCAGCAGAAGCTGTAGCATCAACATCCATGACTAAATAACCCACATCGCCTTTGGTCATAAGAGACTGACCAGAGATGTTAATGCCGTGTTCAGCAAACAGGTTGTTGATTTTAGACAACACGCCTGGAATATTTTTGTGAATGTGAAGTAAACGGTGTTTACCTTCAGTCAACGGAAGCGCAATTTCAGGGAAGTTAACTGCTGACAATGTCATACCTTTATCAGAGTAAGCAACGAATTTCTCTGCAACTTCTAGACCGATGTTTGCTTGAGCTTCCATCGTAGAACCACCCACGTGCGGTGTTAAAATCACGTTCGGGATATTACGTAGTGGAGAGATAAACTCTTCACCGTTCGCTTTAGGCTCTTTCGGGAATACGTCAACAGCAGCACCAGCCAAATGACCTGATTTCAGAGCATCAGCTAAATCTTCAATTACTACACATGTACCACGTGCAGCATTGATGAAGATTGAACCTTGTTTCATCTGAGCAAATTGCTCTTTGGTCATGAAATTACGTGTAGAAGGGACATCTGGCACGTGTAGTGATACAACATCAGCATTGGCAAGAAGTTCGCCCATTGAGCCAACTTGGCGAGCATTACCTAAAGGTAATTTTGTTACTGTATCAAAGTAAATCACTTTCATACCCATGCTTTCAGCAAGTACAGAAAGTTGTGAACCAATTGAACCGTAACCCACAATACCTAAAGTTTTACCGCGTGTTTCAAATGAACCTACTGCAGATTTGTTCCAACCACCTGCATGTGTATCTGTAGATTTTTCAGGTACACGACGAAGGAGAAGAATAGCTTCAGCTAATACAAGTTCAGCAACAGAACGAGTATTTGAGTATGGTGCGTTGAACACTGGAATACCACGGCTCATCGCAGCATTCAAGTTCACTTGGTTTGTACCAATACAGAAACAACCGACCGCGATCAATTTATTCGCAGCTTCAAAAACTTCTTCAGTTAATTGTGTGCGCGAACGAATACCGATGAAGTGAGCATCTTTAATCGCTTCTTTCAGCGCTTCACCTTCAAGCGCAGTTTTACGATAGTCGATGTTGGTGTATCCAGCAGCATTCAAAGTGTCGATTGCGTTTTGGTGAACGCCTTCTAACAATAGGAAACGAATTTTATCTTTAGGCAAAGAGAGATGTTGGCTCATTACGGCTCCGCTACAAAGGCCAAATTTAGTGGCAGTATGATAGCATACGTGAGCGTGCTATATACATTTCCTTTATGACTTGAGCTATGGATATTTTTGCAAGATATAGTCCTTATCAGACAAACAGCGGTTGAATTAACTGCATCATATCTAAGTAACATTCGCAAAATGTCTGATTTTATCGGGGTTTCATGGGAAAATGCTTTATAATGCACAATCGTGAAATTGACTCATCCAGTCGTGGTGATATTTTCTTCACATTCGCTTAACAAATACGCTTTTAAAATCTTGATTAAAGGTTTGTTTTTTAAGCAATCTACAACTTGTATCTTTCTTGCTAGGTCTGCAAACGATGAATGCTCCAGTTGCTTTAACCCCAGAGTTATTGACTCAATTAACGTCAATTGTTGGTGAAAACCGTATCAAAACTGATGCGGACAGCCTACAAAATTGGGGACGCGATCACACTAAACATTTTGATCCAAACCCATCAGTCATCGTTTTTCCTTCGACGACTGAACAAGTTCAGGCAATTGTGAAACTAGCAAACCAATTTAATGTTGCTGTGACACCATCAGGTGGTCGTACTGGTCTTTCTGCAGGTGCTGTCGCTGCTAACGGTGAAATCGTAGTCAGCATGGACAAGATGAACCAAATTTTGGAATTCTTCCCAGCAGACCGTATGGTGCGTGTACAAGCAGGTGTGGTGACTGAGCAACTTCAGAATTATGCTGAAGAGCAAGGTATGTATTATCCAGTTGATTTCGCTTCAGCTGGTTCATCACAAATTGGCGGTAACATCGGTACTAATGCAGGCGGTATTAAAGTCATTAAATACGGTATGACACGTAACTGGGTACTCGGTCTGACTGTGGTCACTGGTAAAGGTGATGTGCTGCGTTTAAACAAAGGCATGATTAAAAATGCGACAGGTTATGCATTGCAACACTTATTTATTGGTGGTGAAGGTACGTTAGGCTTAGTGACCGAAGCGGAAATTAAACTTGAGCGTCAACCACAAGATTTGCAAGTGATGGTGCTCGGTGTACCTGACTTTGATGCAGTGATGCCAGTTCTTCACGCGTTCCAAGCGAAAATTGATTTAACTGCGTTCGAGTTCTTCGGTGAACTTGCGATGCAAAAAGTATTGGCAAATGGTCACGTGCAACGCCCATTTGAAACCGAATGCCCATTTTATGTATTGCTTGAGTTTGAAGCGCCATTTGAGCCAATTATGGACAAGGCAATGGAAATCTTTGAGCATTGTATGGAACAAGGTTGGGTACTTGATGGCGTGCTTAGTCAAAGCTTAGACCAAGTAGAAAGCTTATGGCGTCTGCGTGAAGATATTTCTGAGTCAATCGCACCATTTATCCCATACAAAAATGATATTTCAGTGCTCATTACACACGTACCTGCCTTCATTAAAGAAATTGATGCAATTGTTGCTGAGAATTATCCTGACTTTGAAATCTGCTGGTTTGGTCATATTGGCGATGGTAACTTGCACTTAAATATCTTAAAGCCTGAAAATTTAACCAAAGATGAATTCTTTGCGAAATGTCAGGTGGTGAACAAGTATGTATTTGATACTGTGAAAAAGTATGATGGTTCAATTTCTGCGGAACATGGTGTGGGTATGACGAAGAAGCCATATCTTGAGTACACACGCTCAGCTGAAGAAATTGAATATATGAAAGCACTCAAACAAGTATTTGATCCAAATGGGATTATGAATCCAGGGAAGTTGTTCGATCTTTGATTTGATTAAAATTAAAACTTCTTGTAAAAGCGTATCTTAGGATGCGCTTTTTTATTTTGGGGAGATAATGAGTGAATAGTGAAATGACGAATATTTTAATTGTGGGAAATGGATTTGATCTCTCTCATTTTTTACCCACAAAATATGATCATTTTATGATAGCGATGAAAAATATTGCAAAATGGGAACAATATAATTCTATGACCTTTGGTGAAATATTTAAAGAAACCAAAGAAGAATTATTTTTTAGTCAATGTAAAAGATTCTATAAAACTAAATCAATCGAAATAGATTATCAGGAAGTAATAAAATTGCAGAATCTATTAAAAAGTAACGTTTGGTATAATTTTTTTCTAAATCACACAGAGGAAGTTAAGACATGGATTGATTTTGAGTTGAAAATTCAAGAGGCTCTATCCTATGTTTCCAAATTTATTTTAACTGTTGAGGATATATGTGAAAAAGAAGGTGGTTTTGATTTAGATATCCTTATATCAGATTTTAAGAGTGGTAGTTCGAAAGCATTGAAAATTCATAAAGCAGAATGTGAAATTCTTTCTATTTTACAAATAATGATTAAAAATAATAATTTTGGAAAGTTTGAAGAGCTGTATCAAGATATAAAATTTGCAACAATCCAATCACAGTGGTTGAATGTTGAAAATAAAACCGAATATGGATTTTTTAGTCAAAAATATATTAGTTTTCTTTACCAAGAGTTAGTCAAATTTACAGATATTTTTAATTATTTTTTATTCAAAATAATTATGAATCTTGAGCCAAGGGAAAAGCTTAAAATTATTTCAAAAGAGTGGAGGCATCCTCATAAAATTTATTCTTTTAATTATACTGATACATTTCAAAAAATATATGAATGTGTTGATTTAGAATACTTACATGGAAAGTCTGGTAGTACTCATAATATCGTCCTCGGAATATCTGATTTAAAAGAAGAAATATTAATTAGATTAAAAGCATATGGTTTTACAAAGTATCATCAAAAAATATTTAAAGAAACAGACTATATGTTTATTGAAGAATACAAAACTAAAATAAGAAAAGATAAATGGGAGATTGAGGAGCTACGATATTTAATCTCAACTGCAGTTCCAACTGCTACTAATAAAGCATACTTATCAAAATTGAATACTTTAAAAAAATCACAAATGCTGGATTTACTTATACAGTTTTGGGGCCATTCACTAGACTTATCTGATAGTGATTATATAGAAGATATTTTTTCTTTAAATGATGATGTTGACAGAAATGTTAGAGTAACAATTTTCTTTTTTAATCAGGATGCAAAATTTTCTATACTTAACAACCTATTAGCAATTCTAGGTAAGGGTAAGATTGAGGAGTGGATTAAGAAACAATGGCTGAAATTTGAAGAAAATCCAACAATAGAAACCATTGAAAATAAATTTTAAACTTTATATTTATTAAATTCTCACATTTCCGTAAATGAGATCCTGAAAAAAATAGCATACATATCTGTTCTTTTTTGTCACAACAGTTCAGAACATCATATGTAAAAGATCAATGGCGAACTGAGTAAAACAATGATGATGAAAATAATGACCACAGTTGGTCTAGTTAGTATGATGCTCACGGGGTGTGCTACTACGAAAAATGTTATTTCTAAAGTACATGGGAATGACACTCCTTTAGAGCAAGTCTTGAAGCTACATCCTGAATTACGCAATGAGCTTGCGACTGTTGAATTACGTCAGTATTTTAATCGTGCCGAAGCACCGACCGTAGCCGAAGTCAAAGTGACACAAACAGGCTTGATGGATGACTCAATTGCTGCCGAGCGCTTTATCTATAGTTTTAAATTGAACGATGGTAAATGGCAGCAAGTTAATAAGAAAACGGAATACAAATGTGTGCGAGGAAAAAATACAAAATCTTTCCAAACTGCGCTTTGTCCATGACATCAGACCAGAAATTCGGTTTAAAAAAGGCATAGTGAGTTATGCCTTTTTTATTGCATGCACTATTGAGTCGAATAAGGATGAGTAGACGAGAAGCGCCACTCACGATAGCAAATATAGCCCATCGCTAAAATGGGAAAAATCATACATAAGAAGCCAAACAACATATAAGTAATCGCACCTAATATTGCACCTGAACTGAAGGATAAAATAGTCGGTAAGATTTTTAGAATATTTTGTTTGGCAACTTGTTTGCGTTCTTCTGATACATGAGGCGCCCCATAAGCAATAGTACAATCAATGGTTAGTTGAGCAAGATTGCCCGTCATTAAGGTTGAGGTAGCCATTGTAGATAGTAATGTTCGGATAATGGCATTTCGAATTCCCATTGCAGCAATGCCCAATGTTGCGGTAAGTATTGCGCCAAATTCAGCCAAAGTATAAAAGGGGCTGAAATTAAGTCCCGCCAGCATGAAGAGCGTTAACAGTATTGTCTCTGCAATAAAGAACCCCAGTAAGATGTTCGGATACTTGTCTTTCCAACGTTGTTCACACCACGCAGTAATACCAATCGTAACTACGAAAATGCCAATAAAAAGAGCCCACAGTCCTAATCCTCCCAAGATCGTTTCTTTGCCTGCAGTCACGATATAGCCAGTAACATGATTGGTATAAATGCCAAATAATGAAATAAATCCAACGGTATTTAGCCAACCACCGACGAGCGATAGAATCGAAGCTTCATGATGATGTCGCCAGCGATTTTTAATTGGTATGTAGCATTTTGACATAGTTCTAAAAGCTCAAGGTGTACTGAGAGATTACATCGACAAAACAAGTGTTTTACCGAGTCTGCAGATCCTTTGCTTTGTGGAATTAATCCACATGAACATTAAGTAATTAAAAGTTTTATATTGATCAGTGGTGAATGTTGAGATTAGATGATTTCTAACATTTTATATGTTTCAAATTGCATCAAATTTTGATGACAAAAATATTTCAATTGATAAAACACAACTGAAAGCATCATAAAATTAACGTAGAGGGAAATCTAAAACCCCATTAAACTATAGTTATTCAATAAATAAGATAAAAAATGAAAACACTCGCTTTTATCCATCGTAACGACAGTCATTTTTCAGTTGGAGACTTTAATCCGGTTGTATCTGTTTTTTCACACTATGAACTGGGAAATACAGTATCCCCATTTTTGCTTCTCGATCATATTGGTCCCGGTACGTTGAAGCCCTCTCAACTGCGTAAAGGTGTTGAAGAACATCCACATCGTGGTTTTGAGACAGTCACGTTCGTGTATGAAGGTGAGTTAGAGCATTGGGATTCGCAAGGTGGTGGAGGTGTTATTCAGAAAGGTGATGTACAGTGGATGACTGCTGCATCAGGCATTATTCATAAAGAAAAATTTAGTGAGTCATTTTCACGAGAAGGTGGACGATTTGAAATGATTCAGCTGTGGGTGAATTTGCCAGCAACTTCAAAAAAATCGAATCCGCGTTATCAAAGCTTACTCAAATCTAATATCCCGGTTGTAGATTTAGCTCACGCGGGTACTGCGCGTGTCATTGCTGGAGCCTTTATGCAAGTGCAAGGACCAGCATTAGTCCATAGTCCTTTGCTGGTTTTGGATTTGGATTTAAAAGCAGGTCACACACTCACATTACCAGCAGGACATTTGGATACCACACTGATGTATATGCGCCGTGGTAAAGTTGAATTTGGCATAGATGATGAATTGCTGACTGATCAGGGAATGGCGGTGTTTTCAAGTCATGGTGAAAACGTTGAATTCACCACATTGTCTGATAGCAAAATTTTATATCTCATGGGGCAGCCGCTGAACGAACCTTTAGTCGGGCGTGGTTTTTATGTCATGAATACGCAAGATGAGATTGTTGAAGCGATTGAGGAAATGAAGCATGGTACTTTTTTGAAAAGCCATGCAATTGATGCCAAATGATGTGAATGTTTGGGTGAGAAATTGATTAAGATAAAGGCTAAATTTTCGTTTAATTTTCAGACTTTCTTTCTCAATTCAGGGTTACAAAAACGCAAAACTTTGTCATGGCATTGTGATGCATTTCACGTAAACTACGCTTCCAAAAAATATTCAAACATGTGAAAAAAAAACATGCAAAAGGTGAGTAAAGCAACCTTAAGTCGGGCAACAATTATGTTTCCTTTGGCATTGGTGCTCTTCGAATTTTCAGTCTATATCTGTAATGATCTTGTACAACCTGCGATGCTTACGATTACACGTGAGTTTGGTGTAGGCAGTGAGTGGGCGCCATCATCCATGTCTTTCTTTTTATTGGGTGGAGCATGTTTGGCGTGGTTTTTAGGTCCGTTATCAGATCGCTTAGGTCGTAAAAAAGTACTCCTTGGAGGTGTTTTCTTTTTTGTGGTCTGTTGTTTGCTCATTTTATTCACCCAGTCTATAGAGCAATTTCTTGCATTTCGTTTTTTACAAGGGATTGGGCTGACCATTATTTCAGCTGTGGGTTATGCTGCCATCCAAGAAATTTTTGAGGAAAGAGATGCGATTAAAGTCATGGCTTTAATGGCGAATATTTCATTGATCGCACCATTACTTGGTCCTGTGCTAGGCGCATTTATGATAGACCATGTGTCTTGGCATTGGGGTTTCATTGGGATTGCCTTTTTAGCAGCCTTAAGTTGGTTTGGTCTTAAAGCAAAAATGCCTGAGCAGCATTTGAGTATTCCTAAGCAACCATTAAGCTATGTATGGGATGACTTCAAAGCCATTTTTAAAAATAAAAAATTTATGGGCTTGGCTTTGTCAGTACCCATGGTCTCAATTCCACTGATTTTGTGGATCGCTATGTCACCTGTAATTTTGGTCGAACAGCTCGGTCTGACCAATATGCAATATGGCTATGCACAGGTGCCTGTATTGGGTGGTTTAATTATTGGAAATATTGTCCTTATTCGCGTCATTGATCGCTATGCGGTAGGAAAGACCGTGCTAGTTGCATTGCCGTTGATGTTGGTTGGAACGCTTATTGTTTTGGCAGGTGTGATTTGGCAGGATTATTTGTTATGGTGCTTAATTATCGGTATGACCTTAATCAGTTTTGGTGAGGGCTGCAGTTTTTCTGTGCTTTATCGTTTCAGTTTAGATGCATCTGAGGTATCTAAAGGAACTGTTGCTGCCGCAGTAGGTATGATTATGATGATTGCATTCTTTGTTGTGATCGAAATTGTACGCATTATGTATGAATCTTACGGCACGATGGCATATGCATTGGCTTGTTTTATCCTTATTGCACTGTGGTTTAGTGCTCCAAGAAAAATTGTTCATCAGATCATGCAAGAAAGAGCCACTTCAGTATAAAAAAATCCTCCTTGTGGAGGATTTTTTAATCATTGTATTTGTTCGAGATGTTTGAGTTTACGATCAAAAATAAAAGGGGCAAAGGGTAGAACGGAAGCTATCAGCCCAAGAATAAATATATTGATAGACCACTTTTGCTTCTCGCATACCACAAATAATACGACTAAAAACAACACAAATAGAACGCCATGTCCCATACCAATATATTTCACATAAATAGGCTGATCTAACATATATTTCATTGGCATGGCAAAAAAAAGCAGTAGTAGGAATGAAATCCCTTCAAGTAAACCAATAATACGTAAGGACTTAATATTCATTCTAAACCCCACAAAAGAAGACATCCTATTTTACCTAATCGTTGTTGTAGCAAAGTTAGAATCTATGTGGACTAGATCGCATTGTTTAAGGGAAATATAATTTATAATAATCGTTTTTTATGATAGTAGATTTAAAAATAAGCTAATATGTCAATCATGTCTATAAAGATGGATATGAAGTGATACTCACAACATTTTATAGATCATCAGCGAAATAAAAAAGGACTAAGCTAGAGCTTAATCCTTTGATGAGTCTTGGGTGTAGCTTAGCGTATAACACCACATGCTACACGATCACCCCCACCACCTAGTGGTTTAGGTTGGTCTGAATAATTGTCACCACCTGCATGTACCATGATGGATAGACCTTGAATATCTGCAAGTGTAAGACGTGGTGCAATCACTTGTGTTTTTGCATTACCTGACGCGTCAACGTTCAATACAGGTAAGTCACCTAGATGACCATCGTTTGGCGTACCATGCCCAGGCGCTTGATTTGGATTGTAATGTCCACCAGCGGCAAGCGCAGCACCCATTTTTCCATCTTTTTCAGCAGGCTCACATGAGCCTTTTTCATGGATATGGAACCCGTGATATCCAGGTGATAATTTAGTTAAGTCCGTTGTGATCAAAAGACCTTTGTCACTATCTTGGAAGCTAATCGTTCCAATTTGATCATGAACTCCTTGAGCACTCACCGCATTTACAGGAATGGTTTGGATTTTAGTGTTGGATTCTTTGGATGCAGATGTATTTTGCGTTGCTGCACATCCCACAAAGCCTAAACTCAGCAATGCACTGAGCATAGAAACTTTGAATGCTGAAACTTTCGATTGCATTTGCATGCTGTTCTATCCTTGTTCCATGTAAGTGATAACGCATTGAAACAAATTTGGCATTTAGCAACAAGAACGATTTAAGTATTTGATTGTATAGATTTCTTATCAGTAAAAATAAAACACCACTTATGAGAGTGGTGTTTCATTGTCTTGATCGTAGGCCATCGTGGCTTTAGGCACGGGTTCTGGTTCCAGTGTTTCATGTAACCATTCACGCCAAATGGCTAAAAGAATGGCGAGAATTACAGGACCAATAAAGAGTCCAACTAAACCAAAGCTCGCTAAACCACCCAATACACCAAACATGATCAATAAGAACGGAATTTGAGTAGCACCTGAAATGACCAAAGGACGGATGACATTGTCGGCTGTACTCACCACACAAACGCCCCAAGCTATTACGCCAATCGCCTCAACGGTCTGACCTTGTGAAAATAACCACAGTGAAACAGCACCATATGCCACTGGAGGACCAAAAGGAATTAGCGCCATGATAAAGGTCATAATGGTTAAAAGCATTGGATTTGGAACACCAGCAACGTAATAGCTGATTCCTGCCAATATCGACTGTGCAACGGCAGTCAAACCAACACCATATACCACTGCACGCGTTGTTTCAGAGATCGTGTCGATATAATGTTGGATACGTGGACCAATGACTTTCTCCATCGCTTTACTGACCTGTTGAACAATCGTTTGTCCATCACGGTAAAAGAAAAATAGAGAGAGCATGGCGAAACCAAGTTTGACTAAATTTTTGGTAATTTCGCTAATCACGAATTTACCGTAATTTAAATGTCCTTGAATCCATACACTAATGTTACTAAAAAGTGCATTTGGGTCGGCATTGATGTCACGTACAATTCGAGAAACTTCTTTACCTACAATGGGTAATTCACGTATCACATCAGGAACGGTGATATGACCAGAAGCCAGTTGGCGCTGTAAATCAAAGAATAAGTTTCGACCTTCATGTTGAAGTAAGAAGATAGCAAAAGTGAACGGTAAACCGACAACGAGTGCCAATAAGAACGTCATAACAGACGCACCCAATGTAGGTCGATTACCACACCAAGCGAGAATACGTTTGTATAAAGGCCAAGTCATATAGGCGATAATACAAGCCCATAACACAGGTACGATAAAGTATTTGACAATGTCATATCCCAAATAAAGCAGAATAAAAAACAAGCCAAATAAAAGTACACGCTGTAAAGTTGGATTAAAATCTTGCACTAAAGTCTCTGATCTATATTCTTGATTTTCAAACGTATCTGCCGCACATCTGATTCATTTCGAGTATGCATTTAACATCATATATGAAAATGAAAAAAAAGTGCGACGACAATCTGGATTCTTTATTTAGAACCAATCACTTGGATCATCAATTAAAACATCTAACAAGGGTTGCCATTGTTGTTGTATTGATAAATAAGTTTTTTGATTTTTATCAAAAATGTTGAGACCCTGCATCGCCAATTGACCATAAGCTGTTCGTTCAGAAATCCAAGCAACAGGTTGTTGATCAATCTTGGCAAAGAACTGTTGAATCTCTTGAGCACTCTGACTATTTGGTTTGACACGATTTGCCACCAAATGAACTTGAACTTTACCTTTCCGAATACGTTTAATGTCATGAATGTGTTTTAAGAAACGACGCGTGCTGTCGATATCAAAAAAAGAAGGTTGCAGAGGTGTGACCACTGCATGACATTCTGCAATTAATTGTTCTGCGTGTTCGCCTGTTAATGCACCTGGAGCATCAATAATCAGATAATCAAGATTCTTCGGTGCATCACCAATCGATTTTTCATGGCGCCAATCTAAACTTTGAATGTGTGTTGCTGATTCTGGGCGCTGCTTTAACCATTGTAATGCAGATTTTTGATTGTCCGCATCCGCCAATGCAACTTTATAACCTTTCTGTGCGAGTGCTGTCGCCAGCGTAATCGCAGAAATTGTTTTTCCACAGCCACCTTTTTGGTTGGCAATCAGTATCGTTTTCATGAGTTTAAAATTATACATGCTTCAAATAAGGTCTGATCTTAGCTTAGCATTAAAATCAGCCAAAACGCGCATACATGACAAAAGTTTAGTTCTTGTTTAAATTGTCCGCATAACAAGTCATAGAGAACGTCAATGTCCATTTGGATGTCAATGTTAATAGGCGCCTGTATTGGCGTGGTAATCACCACAATGATGTTGAGCTCAACCCGCAATGGCCGTATCAAAGCAGAATATGAACAATATATTGCAGAGCTTGAACTTGAGCATCAACACGCATTAGCTGCTGCTCAAAAACGCAGTGTAAATACCAGTCGTGCGGTGCTGAAAGGTAAAATGGCTGAACAGTTAGCACCGATTATGCCTGAATTTCAATATTTACCCAGTGATGCTAAATTCTTAGGTGATCCTGTCGACTATGTGGTATTTGATGGATATACAGATTTCCGTGATGGTGATGGCGCGGCAGAAGATATTGAAGTTGTATTGATTGATATTAAAAGTGGTGGAGCACGGCTCACCAAAGGTCAGACGGCAATTGCGAATGCAATTGCCGAAGGGCGTGTGCGTTTTGAGACGATCCGTATCGACTTTCAAGACTAGCTTGGATCAATAATCCACTATGTGAAGTGGTCAGTTGGTTTTAGTCGCACGAGCAAGCATCATGCGACGACCTACTTTGGGCACTTCTTCTGCTTCGAAATAATCGAGTTCAGAAATTTCAAAGCCAGCATCAAGCAGTGCTTGCTCGATATTTCTGTTCAAATGACAACCATCAGCAATCACTTTCTGCACTGGCGTTAAAAGATCTTGAAGACGCTTTAAACTCTTTTGCTGTTGTGCATCGTAAGCAACATGTTCAACCAAATGCAAAGTGCCGCCGATGCGTAATACACGTTTAATTTCATGTAGAACTTGTTGAACATGACTCACACTACACAATGTCCATGTGCTGACGACATGTTGAATAGATTGATCTTCAAATGGTAAATTTTCCGCTTTAGCATGAACATGTTCCACATGGAACGGTGCATCTTGAATACGTTGTTCAGCTAATTTGTATACATCTAGGCTCGGTTCAAGCGCATAGAGACTGTCCACAGCTTGATAAAATGGCAGGTTAATTCCTGTACCAAAACCAATTTCTAATACCTCACCTTGAATCGGAAGCAGAAGACGACGTCTGCTATCCATCATACTTGGTAACTGCATGACTTGATTCAGAATATGCGGGAATACTCGGTGCTGATAAAATTTATAAATCATTTTTGTTCTTAACATCTTCCGTTATTCGATTATTTTACACGTTCAATACACTTTTAACAGTAGACAAAATTGTGACTAAATCACGATAGATTGTTACTGTTCATCAATTTCCTTTTCAGAATGAAGTTCTAAGATAGATCCTATAGATTTAGGTTAAATACAATTCAGTCGGATGTTGTCCATAGTTGATGTATGTGCTGCTGTTGAGTTGTTTTGACACTTAGAAAGAAGGATGGATGTCTGTTGAAAAAGTTAGTTCTCGCATTATGTATCGCCCTTGGTGGTGTTTCGGCTTATAGCTCTGCCAGTGTGAAGTCGAGCGACTTTAATATTGCCAATGGTTTGCCGCCAGCTTCGGCAGATCAAAAAATTTCGGTATTGGAACCTTTTGAAGGGGAATTTCGTATTCTTGGTTCAAAAGAATATACCGATGATCCGCAAGCCCAATTTTCACCCATCGATTATGCAGTGACCCGCGGTATTTTCACAGAACCTGAAATTGCACGACAAATTTCGATTAATCAGTATGACCGCTACTTAAATTGGAAAATGGCAAAACCACCGATTCACCCACGCTTAGCAACACAGTTGGTGAGTAACATGCACATTATCCCAGCTAATCCAGAAATTGCGAAAGAGATTAAGAAAGTTCAACGCGGTGATCTGGTGCGCTTAGAAGGGGAATTGGTGCAAATCAATGCCAAAGATTTGGTGTGGAAGTCAGCTTTGGATTGGAATGGTATCGGTGATGGTGCATGCAAATTAATTCGCGTCGAATCAATTGAATGGTTAGAAAAGCGAAATATTTAAATATGATTTGAGATTGATAAGTTTGAAATGATTTTCAGCTCAAAGTTTTGATCATTAGATAAATGAGAGAGTGTGGATCATGAGCGTTGGCAAGACATCCTTATGGATAAGTTTATGTATTGGCGTACTCGGGAGTAGTCTTGCTGCATGTCAAAACTCAGTCTCTGAAGTGCAAGCGGAGTCCCATCACTATACTGATCAGCAAAATTGTCCTGCACTATTGGTGATGAAAGTGGGTGAAACCTTAGAATTTAATGCAGCAGAAAATCCAAGTACGGGTTATCAATGGCAAATCATGCAACCGCTTCATCTCTTTAAAGTTGAAGAACAATATTTGGCGACTGAAAAATCAAAAGCGATGGTAGGCGTTGGAGGTGAAAAGACAGTGAAGCTGACTGCGCTAAAGCCTGGTCAGGAACTCATTGAATTGGCGTATGTGCGACCTTGGGAAGTTGCTCAAGACCGTACTCAAACAGATGCCCCAACATCGTGGCAATGTCGAGTACGTATTTCTTAAGCAGGCAGAAGACTGTTTCTAAAATTGTGCTGTACTTTTACTATGTACGCTATTGTTCTTTCGTGACACTAGTATTTTGACTCCAATGTTGGAGTTGGGCTTTCGCAGTATAATAATCACTCATATTTCGAATTGCATCTTTAGGATTTCGAAGCTCATCTTCGGGAGACTGTTCGAGCTCTTGATAGACCTCAATCTGATTTTCCCAGTATTGATAAAATAAGCCTTGAATATATCTACCTTGTTCCGTCTTAAGATCTAATTCTTTCAACATATTGAGGGAGGACTGAATGAGATCTCGTTTACGCTGAAACTCCATATCCGCATTTAAATTGCCATCTGCTTTTAATTGCTGAAGTTCTGCGTCTAGCTCATCACTTAATTGCTCAAAACTTTGATCATATTGATTCAGCAAAGCAACGTCATGTGCGTCATTTGGAGTGGATTCAAACGATTTGATCGGCTGTGCTTCAATTTGTGTTTTCAATTCAACAGATGGATCAACGGATTCTTTTTGTTCGGTCTGAGGGTTTTGTTCTGTTTTTTGACATCCAATGAGCATGAAAGGCATACTCAAGCAGAGTGCAAATATCGAAAGTCGAATAGGGTGAAGATTTGCCGTCATGAGAGTCAATCCTCTGTTGGTTTTTTTAATGAATGATCGAGATTAAGTTTAGTTTATCGCGCACGATAGTGATAGGCATAAGTGATATAAGGAAAGGAAACTTCATCATGGAGCATGAGTCCCGTATGTTCAAATACGATCGATTCAAATGCTGTCTTCATTTTTGCTTGGTCTGCCGCTGACATTGCCGCAATAAAACTGGTAGATAAGAGTCGTTTGCTGATGACCTGTTCAACACTGCCGACTTGATGCTGAGTGAAGGTGCTTAAACTTTGGAATTCAAATAATTCTTGCTGCTGAAATACATTTTGCCATTGGTTGCTATGAAAGCGTGGCGTATCGGACTCAAAAGGTGCGATGTAATCTGCCAATGCTTTGACCCAATCCACTGAGATATCTCGTTGGTTCCAGACTAGACCTAAATGCCCTTGGGGTTTAAGAAGGCGATGCATTTCTTGCAATGTTTGTCGTTCAGCAAACCAATGAAATGACTGTGCGCATAAAATAGCATCAACACTATGCGTTGATTGCGCAATTTGATGGCTTGATGCTTGTAGTGTCTTCACCTCAGGATGTACTATTTTCAATTGTTCGAGCATTGCTGGAATCGGTTCAACGGCGATTATGTGCGAGGTGACTTGTTTTAGATAGTGCAGGAATTTTCCTGTCCCTGAACCTAAGTCAATCGCAACTGCATCAGGATGAAGATTCAATTCATCTTTCAACCACGTGACGATAGCCTGTGGATAATTTGGTCGGACTTGTTGATAAAGTTCAGCCGCAGAACTAAACCCATTTTCAGCAGCAGGATGAAGTGAATGTGTCATATTTTGCGCTTTTTAATCTGAACAGTATCTATAAAATATGACACCGACAATGTGATGTAAGCAAGTGAACGATTGATTCATTTTGCAAACCAGATGATGAGAACCCTTTTTTGGAATTGCAATGGATAAGCAAATAGTATTTGAAGACGAACACATCAGAGCAATTTATTTAAAAGGAACAACAGAAACATTGGTTCTCTCTTTTGGTGACTTGATCAGTCGTGCCAAAGGCAATGCCATTAATGCTGAAAAATCCTTAGCCAAATATGACTACAATGTCATAGGTATCATGCCAAAACAAAAGTCATGGTTCCCATCACAGAGCATGCACGCTTTAATCGAGCAAATATCACCTTTGTTGAATCAATTTCAGCGTGTCGTGGCTTATGGTGGTTCTATGGGTGGCTACGCAGCGATTAAGTACAGTAAGCTATTGGGCGCAGCACGTGTGGTCTCTATGGTGCCACAATATTCAATTAATCCTGCTGAAATTGAAGACCGCCGTTATACTGATTTTTACGATCCTAAGGTCAATGCTGACATGCAAATTGACGCGACAGATATTGCGTCCGATGCAGAATATATCGTGGTTTATGATCCTTACTTTGATCTGGATCGCGAGCACTATGAAAAGATTAAGCCACTTATTCCTCAACTCAATACACTACATTTACCTTATACAGGCCATGATGCGGTTGCTGTATTAGCAAATTCTGCGTTATTGCATGATTTTATTGAACATGAATTTGATGTAACCTACTTTTATCGCCAGATTCGAGCAGTTAAAAAGAACAGTAAATTTTACTATCGAAGCGTGATCGCACATCTGCTTGGCACCCACAATGAAGCATTAGGTAATATTTTAAAAACCATCGATCTACAACTAGACAGTAGCTTTTTTGATGCCAGTCTTAAACAGACGATTACCCGTATTTTACTGACCAACAAACGAGTAGATGAACAAGATCTACAAAAGC
The DNA here is from genome assembly GCF_056779935.1 of Acinetobacter sp. ANC_7512. Taxonomy (NCBI): domain Bacteria; kingdom Pseudomonadati; phylum Pseudomonadota; class Gammaproteobacteria; order Moraxellales; family Moraxellaceae; genus Acinetobacter; species Acinetobacter sp. ANC_7512. The sequence continues at coordinate 107,305 of NZ_JBWYIX010000007.1, forward strand.
TCGGTATTTCGATTCATTTGCCGTTTGAAAATAAAACACAACTTCATGACAGCTTTGGCAAAGTGTTGGTCTTTAACGTGATCACCCAAAAACTAGAAAGCTATGAACAACATGTGATTGATATTAATGGTAAATATATTATTCCATTACATGTGGAAAGTACTGGATTGGCCCAGATTGAAATTAAAAAACAGCACTATCTCATTTGTATGAATGATCGCCGTGTCACCAAATTGATCAAAATGGATGATGCGCTCAGTGCGGATATGAGCCCTTTGATTGTGAAAAAGGGCGAAGGTTTCTTTAGCATCAGTTATAAGCATCTCTATATGCACTGCGATGAGTTAGGAAACTGTATTTTTGAATCAGATACTGTTGGTGAAGCAGAAAAATTTTCAGTGGAGTAAGGCTGAATTTTTCATAGTTATTGATCAAAGCGCTTCGGCGCTTTTTTTATCTTTAAGTAAAAAAGATAGAGTGTGTGATAGGTCTCAATCTGTCATAAAAAGTGATATTGTTTAAAATTTACCCGTGTTTATTTTGTAACGAAAGCGACGGAATGACTCTGTTTCGTTGCTAAGATCAGGCAATATATAACGAATTTGAATGATTCAAATGATGATGTATTCATGAATATCGGAATATTCATGCATCTTTCACGTGTCTACTTGAGCACAAAAAAACCCATATAAATGGAATTTAGGTGGGACAAATGAATAAAAAGAAAATTGCAAAAACTGAAACAGGAATGAATCCTCCAAAACAATCGCGTACACATCGTCGTGTTATGCAGGTGATTCAAACCGCTGAAAAACTTTTAGTTAAAATGGGCTTAGAGTCAATTTCAATTCCTGAAATTGCCAATGCTTCAAACATTCCAAGAGCGAGTATTTATCAGTTCTTTCCGACAAAATATGATCTGTTGCATCATATGGCACAGTTGCATTTGCAGAAACTAGTAAGCTTGCTCAAGGAAGCTGGTTTAAACGTCATACGCGAACATCCGCACGAAAGTATGGCGGCTTATGGTCGAATGGTGGCTGCAGCTGTGATTGAAACCACTGCCAAGTTTTATAATGAATCTGCTGTGGCACGATTATTAATATTGTCAGGTCCACTGAACCGACAAGTGTATTTACGTCATCAAATGGAACTCAAACAGTTCAGTCAAGATTTAAGAGATGCACTTAAAGCAATTCGGGTAGATGATTATTTACCGCAACAACCTGACAGTATGTTGATCATTATTGAAATGATCTTTACTTGTATGAAACATGGTTATTACACAGAAGATCGGATTTCTGAACGTATTTGTGAAGAGGCGTATCGTTTGGCGACTGCATATTTAAATGCACTAAAAGAAGATCAATTTTCCCTAAAAGCACAGCGTGCAGCAACGACGCAATCTGAGACAAAAAACCAGTCAAATCAGCTATTGTTGACCTACAATTAAGCTTACAATCAGTTGAATTATCATGAAAATCTTGCAGTCGAAATGCAGATCAATATTGCTGAGGTTCAACGTGAAAGCTGTTTTTTTGGATCAATTCTCTCTCGATCAGAATGATTTAGATTTTTCGGGGTGGTATCAAGTCTTTGATGAGGTAACATTCTTTGAGCGCACTGATCCAGATCAAGTGCTTGAACGCATCGCTGATGTAGATGTGGTGGTGACCAATAAAGTGGTGATTACGACAGACATGATGCAACGACGACCGCAGCTTAAATTAATTTTAATTTCGGCCACAGGCACCAATAATGTCGATTTAATCCAAGCAAAAGCACAAAACATTGTGGTATGTAACTGTCAGGCATATGGTACTGCCGCTGTAGCTCAACATACCATGATGTTGATGCTCAACTTGGCAACGTCTTTTATTCAATATGATCGTGCAGTTCGTGCGGGTGAATGGAATAAAGCATCACAATTCTGTTTATTAGATTTCCCCATTGCTGAATTGAATGGTAAGACCTTAGGGATTTTGGGCTATGGTGAACTTGGTCAAGCCGTAGCGAAATTGGCTGAAGCCTTTGGTATGAAGGTGATTGTGGCTCATTTACCAGGACGACCTGCAGCCGCTGATCGTGTCAGTTTAGAAAGCTTGCTGCGTCAATCAGACTTTATTAGCTTACATTGTCCATTAACTGAAACAACACGCGACTTAATTGATGCAGAAGCATTCAGTCTAATGAAAGAAAGTGCATATTTAATTAATTGTGCTCGTGGTGGCATTGTGAATGAACAAGCATTGGCGGAAGCACTAATCAATCGGAGAATCGCAGGGGCAGCGACTGATGTATTGAGTATAGAACCGCCTCAGCAAGGCAATGTGTTATTGAATTCGGATATCCCTAATCTCATTATTACACCACACAGTGCATGGGGAAGCGTTGAAGCACGTCAACGCATTGTGCAACAAGTACAGGAAAACGCAGCTGCATTTAAAGCGGGTCAACCGATCCGTCACGTCAACTGAAGTTAAGCAATAAAAAAGGTGCTGTGAGAAGCACCTTTTTTATTGAAGAGATATAAATAAACTCAACCTAATAAATAAACTCCACTTAGGTTTGAATAAAACGACATGGGTTAACGTGGGACACCTGCATCACTGTCATCTACAGCTGGACTAGAGGTGGTAGCTCCACTATTAGGTAAAGCAACACTTTGACGCTGAATGGTCGGTTCTGCTTCAGGTGCTTGATTTTGACTTGCTAGCGTGGTGTTGGCTGATTGCGCAGTTTCAAGGTTGACTGAATTTTCTTGAACGGGTAAAGCGACCGATGCAGTAGTTGGAGCAGGGGAGGCTGTGACAGCAGGTGCTGTCGTTGGGTTGGGTTGACTCAAACTGCCTCTTTCGATGGGAACACCACCTGCACCGACGAGGTTCTGTTTAGCATGCTGCACAGATTTAACAGTTGTATCCACGCCTTGACGAGCACCGTCACGTAATGCAATCGCTTTTTCATTGGTGAATTCTTTGGTGTTTTGCCAAGCTGAATCGACGGATGGTTTGATTTTAGCAATACCACGCTTGGTCGCATCATCAACAGTGTTGGCTGTATTTTGCAAAGTCTCTTGTGCTTTGACTGCAAGTACTTTGGCTAAATTTGGATTGTCACCGTAAGCAGGATTGTTGCCTGTTAAAGTAGAGTCTTGAGCAAATGTAGTTGCTGAGCATAGCGTAATGCAACTTACCAGCATCGTTTTCATTATGTTCATGAAGGATCCTCTTCTCAGTTCTGTATGGGTGGCGCTGTGACTCAATCGCCTCATCTGTACAAAACTTTTGAATTTTTTATCAGTTTCCAAGCAAACTACATGAGCGATGGGGCTGTTTCAATGTTGAAATGTATCTGTGACGTTGTGCTTCGGCAGTTTTAATGATTAACGCTACAATTTTTATTCATCTTGCATCGCTTAAAGGCTTTTAGGATACAACACTACATTGTGTGCATTCGATCGTGGACAATAAAATTAAAAGTAAAGTTTATCCTCCGATTCTAAGACAAGTGTTGATCAAACCAATATATTCAACATAAAAAAAGTCTGAGCATGGATTCATGCTCAGACGCTGTTTATAAGAAATCTAAAATTAATGCTTCAGATATTGAGTCGGGACTTTTGGTAAAACCACGCTTGATGGGTATTGTGAATTCGAATAGATCGAAATCGATCCCAAAAGCGATGAAGTTAAACTTGGTAATGGGGCAACGCCTTTCCATACATCACTGGAAACCACCGAAATTTGAATACGATGTCCTTTAGGAATAAGCGCAGCAGTTGCTGGAATCTCAACATTGACCAAGACTGGCTTGTTTTTGTCTAAAGGCTGAATATCCGATGCTTTAAATGTATGCCAAGGTTGAATCATTTGTCCTTTGATATAACGAGAACGTGATTCGTCAACTTTACGCATGGACGCTGTGATAATACCCGTGCTTAATGTTTTAGCATTGCCCGTTCTTGGGTCCACATCGGATACACGTACGACTAAACCACTGTCTTTAGAGCTGGATGAAATCCACAAGTCAGCTTGCATCGGCCCATTTAAATAATAGTCTTCAGTTAAAGGTACTGAGTTAAAGACCGAAGCAGGAATATTCGCTAAGTTGCTATTTTCCAGACATGGGAAAGGTAGGATAGACGTTGCACCAATGAGAACTTGTTCAACAGTACTTGAGCATAAACCGAAAGTTGGGGCTTGTAATAAGTAGTTTTCACCAGAGCTTGACGTTGGTCGATCTTTTGCAAGATTTCCACGTGTATTTAAGAATAAACGATCTGGTTCTAATGCTACATGCGGCCAATCCGTACTGACGACATAATCTTCATAACCATGTACCCATTGTGTGACGTTAGGTAGAGTTTCAGCGCCAGTGTTGATACCTTTTAAATATTGATCAAACCATTGAAGTTGCATTTTGTCTAAACGCGGTACATTACCTTTAGGCAAACTTGGGAAAAGTTGTGCGGCTTGAATGTGTGCCCAAGGTCCAATAAAGGTTTTTACTGTGGTATGACCTTTTAATGCTTCATGCCAAAGCGGTTCACTGCGTTGGAACAAATCACGTGTTCCCCCGACAATAAAAGTCGGAACTTTAATATTATTGGCTTGTTCTAACAGCGATCTTTCTTGCCAAAAGTCATTATCAAAAGCATCAGCTTTGCCTTTTAGAGCATTGGCAAAAAGCGGTATTTGGAATTCTGTACTGTTAATAATTTTATCGAGTGCGGTCAGTTTTCCAGTAATCGGGTCTTGCACCAAGGTATCAATCGGTAAAGTACCCAACAGTGTAATTAAACTCATCCAAAGTGGAATGAAGTTAGTATTTAGCTGCCCGCCATTGAAAAGAATATCGCGGTACGCATCACCCATAGGTACGATTGGGAACGCTGCCTTGATTGCTGGATGTTGTGTCGCTGCACCCAGCATCGCCGTGATTCCTAAATAAGAAACACCATATAAGCCGACATTTCCATCAGAGAAGCTTTGTTTACTTGACCAGTCAATAATTTCATAAGCATCTTGTTGTTCGACTTTGCCAAAAGCTTCCCACTTGCCTGTAGAGTTACCTGTTCCACGAACATCTGCAACGACTGTTGCGTAGCCACGTTTCACCATTTCAGGGTCTGCACCACCTGCTATTGCTGAAACCTTACCTGCAACCCCTGCGCTATAAGCCGTTTGAATAACAATCACAGGGAATTTTGCATTGATAGGACGACCTGACTCATCCGCAGGGAGCGTGACATAAGTGGCGATTCGCGTTCCATCACGCATGGTAATCCACTGTGCTGGCAAGGTCACCGACTTAGGATATTCAGCAGGTCGATCATACAATTGCCATTGAGCATTGGCATTGGAAAGTGATGGGACTTGAGGTTGACTCGGAGATTGTCTAGTTCCGAGTCGGGTGTTTTTTAATGCAACGGTAGTACCTGGGAGCGTGACATCTGGGGAGGTCACTGGGTCGGGTTGAGGACTTAAATAGCTTAAGTCTGACGTAACGTTTGGTGTTGAATTAATTGTTTTATTTGCTATGCCGATGGTGGTTGCAAGTATCGTGACACCAATGCCAACAGCAGCATAGAAAGAATTTAGCAACTTCATTACATAATTCCTTTTTGTTTTTCATTTTTTTAGTCGTGCTTGAGTGAAGAATGAAATATGCATAAAGCAAAATCGTTCCATTCATTTTATTTTTATGTCTCCTAATCTGATCAAAAAAGATAATTCAGACCAAGCCTCAATGTTGTATCACTGTTTAGTTTAACTAACAAGTCTGGGTCTTGCTGTTTGTCGGTTTGGCAATGATGTTTTAATTAAGTGTTTTATTTTTAATATAAAAAAATGTTGATTGGGTCAGTAAAAAAAATACAACTGTATATAAATTAATCATAATTTAGAAGATATTTCTTCTATCTGATTTCTAAAGAAAATTATGAATTGTGAGCATTTATGCCAATCAGGTACTTCTATTGAAAATGCAGAAACTCAGCGCTATGTGAAATTTTCACCTTTATGAAAAAATAGTGATTAATAAAATTTTTTACTCTGATATCTGAAGCAATAATGATTTAGGCAAAATATGCGTAGCTGTAAATTAAAGTCATTGCTCGAATAGATCATTTATATTTTTCTTAATCAGAGCACCAAGTTGAGGATCAAATCCATCTACCAAGAATCGGCTAATTAATCCTTCTATTAATGTGTAAATTAATTCGGATAAGTCTTGCCGGCCCATATTCAAGCAATGTGTTGATATTAATTCTTTTATCCATTGCTTATGATTTTGAGCAACTGAGATTATAGATTTATCGTCTTGGTTCGATTCAGCGACAGCTCTAACAAATAAGCATCCTTTAAAGGAGTCTTGTTGAAACCACTGCATATGCCAATCAAAAATTTTGTTTATTGCAGCAATACCTTCTGATTTGCCGATATATTGAAACAAACTCGCTTTAAATTTTTCATCACGAGCTTTGAGAACGGATTTAACCAACTGCATCTTATTTTTGTAGTACGTGTACATCGTGGTTTTCGAACACCCTGATTGATCTCGAATTAAGTCTACACCTACGCCAACAAAGCTATTTTGGTTAAATAGTTTTTCTGCTGTATCAAGAATTTTTAATGCTGATTTTGACATCCATAAAATCCTGAAAATAAAAATAGTACAGATCTGTACTATTTTTATTTTATCTGTATTATGCTTTTAAAACAATATTAAAAAGGCGATATCAGTATGCTTTCAATTTTTGAAGGAAAAGAAAAACTTACTGCTTTTCCTAAACCGCACGAAATGATTCGGAGCTTTATTGGAGGAACAATTAGTATTTTTTTGCTACTTTTGTTGAGTAAATTAACGGGAAATATTTATATCATGGCGCCTTTTGGCGCAACCTGTGTAATTCTTTATGCAGTATCACAGTCGCCATTAGCTCAACCTAGAAATGTGATTTTCGGTCATTTTATTTCTGCTTTTATCGGTCTATTTTTTCTTAAGCTCTTTCCTGATTCGATTTTGACTATAGCTTTATCAGTCGGGTGTGCGATTGCCTTAATGCAATTTTTTAGATGTGTGCATCCTCCAGCAGGAGCAAATCCATTGGTCATTTTATTAACAGCAGATTCAATCAGCTATGGATGGAATTTCCTCATATTTCCTGTGCTTTTAGGATCTGTGGCTTTAGTATTGATTGCGATGGTTGTGAATAATATTAAACCTAATCATAAATGGCCACTTTACGGTTTAGGTATAATCAAATCCAAGCCATGATTGAAATTTGCATCATTCGTTTTTTAATCTTATGTAAAACAACCTGAGATATCCCCTAATTCAAACCTATCTTTTGTGAGACTTGGCACTGGTCGAGTCACTTTATACTCCCCACTTATAAAAAAAAGCACAGTTGGTTTTAGCCAATTGTGCTGTCGTAGTTTATGAGTGATCAGATGAATGGTTTTTAGCATCTTAGAAATGTTCACACTGTTGAAGATTTTGCGCGTTAAAGTGGTTTTTTAGCGCGTTAAAGTTGGATTGTTTCGTCGAATCTTGAATATCAAATACGGTTTGTTTGTTCTCGACATCTGCATCTAAATTTGAATGTGCTGAAATCAGTTTTTCCCCTTGGAAGAACCAGTATTCAGTAGCTTTGCCTGTCTCAAAGTTGCCTGTAAATTCAATGAGGCAGTTGTCTTTTTGTTTAATGAGGCGAGCAATATTGTGTTGAGTTTCAGGTTCAACAGCGATGTTTTTGTGTTGTTCTAATACGATAGGGGCGTTTGGATTCGTTGGTGTAGTTGAACAGGCTGTAAGGGTTAAGCTACTTGATAATGCAATAACAAAATTTAGAAATTTCATTTTTTACTCTCAGATGTTAAAAATATGACCTTTTAAGACGATTTCAACAATATTTAAAAGATCGGCTAATGGTTCCGATAAATAGGTCTCAAAATAAGAGTCATAGTATGAGCTATCAGATAGGTGAGGGGCTTTTCCATGAACAATAGAGCCTCTAATATTTAGTAAATGACGGATTTGGTTGTTATCAAATTTATTTGAATATTGTAGACATAAATTTTTAAATTTTTGGGAACTCTTAGTACTAGTATCTTCAATTAAGGATTCAATACAAGTACAAAGAGTTCTATATTGTCCAGCTTCATCTTCAAACCAACTTTTATAAAAATTAGTTAAAGCTAAAATACTCCTTTCGCTTTCTTTACTCATAGAGCTCATAAAATTAGAGATATCTTTCAAATGAGTTGATAGATCATTTCCAATTTTTAATTTGAAATATAAGCTTGGTAGTAAATCTGCGGTCTCTTTATAAGTATATTGATAATCGTTTGGAAAATAAGCGCACCCAGAATCTTTGGGTTCGCCATTAAAGCAATATCTCTTTTTTGAGTCTTCAAATAAGGAAATTGCACCGAGAAGTGCATATAACATTCGCTGAGAAATTTTCTCTGTTGGAGCATGTATACCAATCCATGTCGATATTCTTTTTTGATTTATTTGATTATCAATAATGCTAGGATAATAATTAAAATTAAATTGCTTGAAGTCATCATTAGAAATATTTAGATCTTTAGAGCTTAGATTAGAGCTATTTACTATAAAAAAACTTTCTAGCCTTAAGTTATTTTCTGTGGAAATGGAATTAAATGGGTATAGAAAAATTATATGAGTTGTTTGAAAAAGCGGTGAGATCATTAATGCCCTAGCTAATTGCAATTTTGCATTAAAAGGGATTTGTAAGTTGTAGGATAAATTTGGATTACGGGAAAATTCCCCGTCTTTGATGTACCAGAAATTTTCTGTTAAAAATTGAGTTACTTGTCGTTTTAGTTCAGATATAGGAAGTTCTGATAGATATGGAACACCATTTTGTCTAATGTAAAAAATAGCTTTAGAGTATGTTTTTTCATTTCTCACATAGATTGAAGTACCAAGTGTGCTAGACCAAATAGGGCTATCTGGTTCACGAATCCCAAATTCAGATAGTAGTTGGTGTCTTTCACCTGTTGAATATATTGCATCTAATATCAAATCCACTGCTTTGATACATGTGTCTAACATTCTGGATTTCCTATTTTAAGATGTCTCACAATAGTCAAATATGATAAGAGGAACTTACTTTTTTATGGGATGATTAAAAATAGGAATAATTTACTCAAAATTTTTAATAAAAAACCCCACTATTTCTAGCAGGGTTTTAAGCTTATTTCAAATTCAACTTAGTGCTGTAACACCGAAATATCAGCCACTTTCGTAAACAAATCACGAAGCTGTGCAAGCATACGTAAACGGTTTGCTTTTAATTCAGCATCATCTGCCATCACCATTACACCGTCAAAGAATGCATCGACTGGCGCACGAAGTGCAGCAAGTGCAGACAACGCAGCAGTGTAGTCTTTCGCAGCAAATAATGGCTCAACCACAGGCGTGATTTTCGCAAGTTCAGCGAACAATGCTTTCTCAGCATCTTCAACCAAGTTTGCTTCAACCACAGCGCCTTCAGGTGCAGCTTCTTTCGCAAGAATGTTTGCAACACGCTTATTCGCAGCAGCAAGCGCAGCCGCTTCAGGTAATGCACGGAAATGATTTACCGCATTTACACGCTTATCAAAATCAAGTGGTGATTTTGGTGACAACGCTTGAACCGCTTGAATCACATCAACAGCAACGCCTTGGTCTTCGTATTTCGCACGGTAACGACCTTCAAGGAATGCAACAGCATCGTTTAAAGTCTTATTGTGATCTTTCAATACATCGCCATACGCAGCAAGTGCAAGTTTGATCAGGTCTTCAATTGATACATCAAGCTCATTTTCAGTCACTAGACGTAAAATACCAATCGCAGAACGACGCAGCGCAAACGGATCTTTAGAACCTGTCGGTGCTTGACCAATACCGAAAATACCCGTCAATGTATCTAAACGGTCTGCAAGAGCAATCGTTGTACCTGTTTTGGTTTTTGGTAAAACGTCACCAGCGAATTTAGGTAAATACTGCTCACCTAAAGACTCTGCAACTTCGTCATTTTCACCTTCAAGACGTGCGTAGTAAGTACCCGCAATCCCTTGAAGTTCTGGGAATTCACCCACTAATTCAGACGTTAAGTCACATTTTGCAAGAAGTGCCGCTTTTTCAGCATCGGCAGCATTTGCACCTGTAATTGGAGCTAAAGCAACAGCCAATTTCGCAATACGTGTCGATTTATCCCAAAGCGTACCTAATTCTGCTTGGAAAACCATGTTTGCAAGTTTCTCTTTACGAGAAGCAAGCGGTTGTTTTTGGTCTTGTAAGAAGAAGAATTCAGCATCAGATAAACGTGGACGAACCACTTTCTCGTTACCTTCAATAATTTGTGTCGGGTCTTTAGACTCAATATTTGACACAGTAATGAAGTACGGTTGAAGTTTATTGTCGCTATTGACTAAGCAGAAGTACTTTTGGTTGTCCTGCATCGTGGTGATCAATGCTTCTTGAGGAACAGCAAGGAAGCGTTCTTCGAAGCTTGCACGAAGCGCAACAGGCCATTCAACCAGTGCAGTCACTTCGTCACGTAAGTCGCTAGGTACAATCGCAATCGCATTTACTTCATCAGCTAAAGCTTTGACTTGACCGTCAATGATTGCTTGACGCTCTTCAAAGTTTGCCACAACGTAAGCCGCTTTTAACTTCGCTAAGTATTCATCAGCATGCGTTAAAGTAATTGCTTCAGGTGCATGGAAACGATGACCGAAAGTTACGTTACCTGCTTTGTGATCTTGAATTGTTGCATCAACAACGTCGTTGTCTTTAAGCAATACCACCCATTTTACTGGACGTACAAATTCGGTACGGCTTGCCGCTGAACGCATACGTTTCGCAATTGGAAGATTGTCCAAGGCATTTTGTAAAATTTGGGGAAGTAAAGCATCAAGGCTTTGACCTTTGACATCTTTTAAGTAGCAAACTTTTTCGACTTTACCCGCTTGAAAAGTCGAGATTTGATCAACCGTGATGCCTTGACCACGCATAAAGCCTTCAAGCGCTTTAGTTGGGTTACCTTCAGCATCAAACGCTGCTTGTTTCGCAGGGCCATCAAAACGTTTTTGCGTGTCCGCTTGCGCGCCATCAACGTTTACGATTTTAAGGGCAAGACGACGTGGTGCTGCATAGGCTTCGATCGAGTCGAATGCAAGACCTGCATCTTTTAAGCCTTTTACAGCTTCAGCTTGCAGTGCATCACGTAATTTTTTTAAGCTTTTTGGTGGAAGTTCTTCACAACCTAATTCGAACAAAACGGTATGTTTAGACATTATTTGCTCTCCTCAGATTTTGCTTCTGCTTCAACTTGTGCCTTTAACTGTGCCAATACTTCATCACGTAATGCTGGTTCTGCCATTGGGAAACCAAGTTCCGCACGTGCAGCCACATAAGCATTTGCAATTGAACGTGCCAATGTGCGTACACGTAAGATATAACGCTGACGTTCTGTCACAGAAATCGCACCACGCGCATCGAGTAAGTTAAAGCTATGCGACGCTTTAACCACTTGCTCATACGCAGGAAGTGGAAGTTTTGCTTCGATTAAACGTGTTGCTTCAGTTTCATAGAAGTCGAAGAGTTCAAACAGTTTATCAACAGGTGCGTATTCAAAGTTATAAGTCGACTGTTCAACTTCATTTTGATGGAATACATCACCATAAGTCACTGTACCAAACTGACCTTTAGTCCAAACCAAATCGTAAACTGAGTCTACACCTTGCAAGTACATTGCAAGACGCTCTAAACCATAAGTGATTTCTCCAGTAACAGGGTAGCACTCAACACCACCGACTTGTTGGAAGTAAGTGAACTGCGTCACTTCCATGCCGTTTAACCATACTTCCCAACCTAAGCCCCACGCGCCAAGCGTTGGAGATTCCCAGTTGTCTTCTACAAAACGAATGTCGTGTACTAAGGGATCAATTCCGATCGCTTTAAGCGAGTCAAGATACAACTGTTGGATGTTGTCTGGGTTTGGCTTAAGTACCACTTGGAATTGGTAGTAATGTTGCAAACGGTTTGGGTTTTCACCATAACGACCGTCTTTCGGACGACGTGAAGGTTGAACGTATGCAGCGTTCCAAGTTTCAGGCCCTAATGCGCGTAGGAAAGTTGCAGTGTGGAATGTACCTGCACCCATTTCCATGTCGTAAGGCTGTAACACGACGCAGCCTTGCTCCGCCCAGTAGTTTTGTAAGGCAAGAATTAAGCCTTGGAAAGTATCAATATGCGATATGGCGCGACTCATGGTCTTCCACTTAAAATTAGAGAAAAATTGTGCTCAATTATAAGGACTTTAGCAGGGAGTGGCAAAGGTTAGTCCATAAATTTGTGCGGCCAACTCAATTGCTAAAAAGTTTGCATACTTGGAGCAGAACGACATCTGTAGTGTTCTTGCCTACATGTTGAAGTTTTTAATCAGATGGCAGGAAATCAACCTCAGTTGATTTCATTTTTACTTTAACTTTTGGCTTTTCAGTGGAGATATTTCATCTGAGATAATGAATAAATCTTTGAATCTCTGTATCACTATGTTATAAATGTTATGTTATAACATTTCAAGTGTAATGTATTGTCATAATAAGAGATGATCTCCATGAAAAACCAATTACCAAAGATCAGCATTTTGCTTTCAGCTATTTTACTGACAGCTTGTGGTGGTAGTGATAACAACAAATCAAATCAGAATAATCCGCCTGAAAAACCAACAACTGTGGTAAATCAAGAGGGGAGACTTTTGATCATCAATGATCAAGTCGATCGACCAGAATTGAGTTTATTCGATTTAGAACAGCAAAAAGTCATCGATGTTAAACAACTGAAGACGATGCCATTTGCGTTACATAGCAGTCCCAGTTCACGTTATGGCATCTTGATGGATCGAGTTGGTGGCACTGTTAATTTTTATGACAGCGGTTTAAGTGATAAGGGAACTGCTTCACCTCAGTTATTGAACTTCCAACTCAATGGTGCTGCACCTACGCATTATCGGAATTTTAATGGTCAGGCTGCTATTTTTTATGATGGTAGCGAGACTGAAACATCAAAATTTGATGTATTTACAGATGCAGGAATCGCTTCAAAAAATGTGGCATCGCAAAAGCTGCCATTTAAACATCATGGTGTAGCTGAACCGTTGGGTGAGTATGTATTGAGTTCATATTCAGGATCAGGCGAAACATTAGCAAGTGTGGTGAGAAATTACGAACTGCATGGTGATCATTTCCATGGTCAAAATAATTTAGAAAATACGTGTCCAGGTTTGCACGGGGCTTCATCGGTTAAAGGTTATAGTGCATTTGGCTGTGAAGACGGCGTATTGCTTGTCGAGCATGGTGTTGCAGGTCTTTTTAAAGACTCGAAGATTAAGTTGGACGTTCGTATTGGTACAGTCGTTGGCCAAGCCAATGCGCAAGAGCTAGTTGGATTGGCATCCGCTACACCTGATTTATTCATTATCAATGGTGCAAATAAGTTGGTTCAACAAATTCCATGGACTGAGAAAGATACCAATGTGAAACGTCTTCAGCAGACGTATAGCCAATCTGGCGATTATTTCGTGATACTCGATTCATTGGGGCAATTGGTGATTTTAGATACTGAGTCTTGGACAGTGAAACATCGTATTCAAGTGATTGAGCAAGGTTCAGAAGCGATAGAGAAGGCAGCGCTGATTGCACATGGTCAGCAAGATCGTGTTTTCATCAATAATGTGGTGACGAAACAGATTCATGAGATTGATTTGAAATCGGCCAAGATTGAACGCAGTATCAAGCTAGATGCCGTACCACAAAAATTCACTTGGTTGGGTGTTGCAAAATAAATAAAAGACTGGCTTTGAATCGACAAGAAAAAAGCACGATATCGTGCTTTTTTCTTTTTTGAACATTTTTTAAATTAGCTAAAGAACCAATAGATAAATAGTGACACAATGAAAATACACATTATATTCAGGACGAATCCGACTTTCATCATTTCAGACTGTTGAATATGTCCGGTACCAAATACGATGGCATTTGGTGGTGTCGCAACAGGAAGCATAAATGCACAAGAAGCACCAATGCCGATCACAATAACTAAAATTTCCTTGGGCATACCCATTTGATCGGCAATCGCTGCAAAGACTGGTACTAACAGTGCAGCAGATGCAGTGTTACTGGTGAATTCAGTCAAGAAGATAATGAACGTAGCAACGACGAAAATAATGAGGAGTGGGGAGGCATCACCAAAGGCATTGGCTAGGGTTTGACCAAGCACCAATGAACTGCCTGAATCTTTTAAAATTGCACTGAGGGTTAAACCACCGCCAAATAAAAATAAAACGCCCCAATCCGTATTTTCAGCGACTTGTTTCCATGTTGCAGTACCGATAATCACGACCAAGCATGCTGCTAACACAGCAATCCAGGTATCAGGTTGAGTGATACCAAAAGTATCGGTGAGCTTTTTACTGAAGATCCAAGCGATAGCTGTGCAGACAAACAATATCATTGTTGCAATTCGAGTGCCTGTCCAAGGGATATCCTCAGTCACAAATTGGACTTTATGGTTGAGCTTAGGTCTAAGTACCAGATAGAGACTCAAGAGCATGGCAGGTAAAATGAGCAGCATCATCGGTAAACCGATTTTCATCCAATCTGCAAAATCATAGTCTAAAGCCTTAGCCGCGATTGCATTTGGTGGAGAGCCAACCATGGTCCCTAAGCCACCAATACTTGCAGAATAGGCAATACCTAACAGGATAAAAACAAATGTTTTTCGATCTCGACTGACATCTAAATGTGAAAGTAAACCAAGGGCAAGTGGAAGCATCATTGCTGCAGTCGCCGTATTTGAAATCCACATAGATAAAAGTGCTGTTACAGCAAAAATCGCTATTACAGAGATGCCGAGATGACCACCAGACATAGAGATGATCCACATCGCAATTTTTTTATCGAGCTTTTGAATATGCAGCGCGGTCGCTAATGCGAAGCCACCAAAAAATAAAAAAATCACAGGATCTGCAAATGTAGCTAATGCCACTTGTGTTGTGATTGGTATAAGCTCATCGCCTTTAGCCATAGGCATCGTGAGAAGAACCGCGAGTACGGGTACCAATAGGGCGGTAATCGTGATATGGATGGCCTCAGTCAGCCATAAAATGCCGATAAAGCAAAGTAATGCCAACCCTTTATTGGCGTTTTCATCATAGGGTAAGACTTGATAGAGTCCATAAGAAATAAAAGCGGCGATCAGTATCAACACCCAACCTTTGATGAGCCCTTTTGGCATCATGTTGGTTGGGGTCGCGAGTTGTTCCGTCATATTCGCTCCTTTTGAATGTCGCTATAGGTTTTATAGTTGCATGTATTAAACTTCTTAATTCTGAAGAATGAATATCCTTATCACTTTTCAAAATATACTATTTAAACAATGAAATCGATTGTTCTAATAAATTATAGCTTTGCCACAGGGCTTGAATGCCGAGCAAAAGTAATAGGATCAATACTGTATTTTTAAAAAACTGTTGAGAGATATGTTGCCTGATCCATCCTCCGATCCATACCCCAAATATTGCAAAAACACAGATCAACATGACTAAAAGTTGTTGATGCTCATCAATATTGACCAAAATTGGGTAAAGTAGAAGGAGTTGTATCAATTTGCTGGCGATAAAGCTTAAATTACTCACGATCACAATATCGGTTTTACTCAGCTGACAGCTGAGTAAATACATCATTAGAAATGGTGCCATTGCATTGGTAGCACCACCGATAATGCCTGCTAACAGACCGAATATCAGCATATTGAGCATTGACGGGCTGACGATGAATGAATGTTGTCGTAATTGATCAATCACATACAGTACCATCACCATGCCAAGTAAAAGCTTTAAATAACCTTCATTGAGCCACAATAAAAGTTTCACCCCAAGCAGACTGCCAACTAAGCTACTTAGAATAAGGGGGGAAAATCTTATGCTGTAGTGTTGAATGCTCTGACATATTGAATACTGAGGGTGGGCAGTTAACAGAATTAAATTTAAAATGAGGCAGGGAAGAATGACCAAAGTGACAGCGAGGCTGAGCGGGAGTTGAGTAGAGAGTACAGCGGTACTCATCATGGGAAAGCCGAAACCGCTCAGGCCATGTAATAATGCGGCCAGTGCGCATAGCCACAATACCATCCACTCCGACTGTGCCATTGATTGTCCATATTTATTGTTTTGTTCAAGTTAGCGCTATTTTGAGAAAGATGCAAAATGAGAATAAAAAAAACACGATAATTGGGGGAAATTATCGTGTTGAAAAACTCACCCGAGGTTGTGTGGGTGATTGAGGGTAAACTCAAGTTAAAGCGGAGATCTGTCCTGATGTACAGTGCGCATTGGACGATCATAAGTATTTGAATGTTCGTGCTGAAATTTATTTTTTGGCATCACTAACCAAAGCACTAAGTACACTAAAATTCCTGGAAATGCAGCGCTCATCACTGACACTAGAACAAAAATAATTCGTAATAAATTCGCATTCCAACCAAAACGTTCAGCAATACCGCCCATCACACCAGCAATCATGTTAGAGCGGTTTGAGCGATATAAACCAACATTGGCCATTGAGTTCTCCTTTAGAACCTAAAATAGTCATGAAATAGACTTCGCAATTTCTCTTTAACATTTGTCTATATATTTTATATGGAGAATAATTTTTAGATTTAAAGGAGATTATTCAAAAAATATCGTAATTTTATGTAATGAAAAAGATAAAACCTTGATGTGGTATAGGTTCTGGATAATTAGACAGAACATGCTAATACTTGTATATCCCTATTTTATAAGGATAATATTTTTATACATCGCAATTTATCAAATGGCTCAAGATATAAAATGATGAATTTAAATTTTAAAGTTCATTCAATCTCAACGTTCAGCATTATCGCCATCATGAATATTGCACTTGCAGGATGTAGCCAGAATGAATCGCCACACATTGAACACATCAACCAAATTCAGGAGTCGCATACGCCTGAGTCTTCTAACTCATTAACGAATGTCGCAGGTAAGGCACGGCCTCCAGTTCAAGAGAATGCGGATACAACACCGCAGTCTGTTGCTAAAGAATGGCAGAAATTTGTAGGTCGCTACCAAACCACCATGCAATGTGATGATGGCTTTGCTCGTTGTGATAAGGGTGAAGCTGAGTTTATTATCAATTTATTGGCTGATGGCACAGCTCATCGTATTTTTATGCATCGTGGTAAGGTTGAATTTACAACGCAACGTCAATATCGCCAAGATCGTTGGTTGTATGATCCGCATCACCATCAAATCATTATTTTGAGAGAGAGTGGGGTTCAGTTTTTTTACGATTTGGATGAGCAGGGTAATATGGTCATGGATCTTGATAAAATTGCCAATGCAACGGAAGTGAACCAAACTTTCTTTAAAGACAATCCGCTTCCGTCACGTGCATATACTTTGCAACGTCAAAAGCTTTGAAGATATAAGAATTGATCCTCTATGAGGGTAGCTTGTATTATATTGCAGGCAATAAAAAAGCCTTTCAAGATGAAAGGCTTTTTTAAGAATCTGGTGGGTCGTCCGCGACTCGAACGCGGGACCAACGGATTAAAAGTCCGCTGCTCTACCAACTGAGCTAACGACCCATAGGGGTTTCAAAATAAGTGGTGGGTCGTCCGCGACTCGAACGCGGGACCAACGGATTAAAAGTCCGCTGCTCTACCAACTGAGCTAACGACCCATCTCGTTTTGATGTTGCGTATTTTAGCAAGTTATTTGAGTAGCGCAAGTAAAAAATATAAAACTTTGTTACGTTTGGCTAGAAATGACACAATTTCGTGTTTTCTAGCCAAAAAACAATCGATTTTAGCTTAAAAACGATATTTATACTGTTCAATATTTTTCAGAATCTCTTCATTTAAATCGCAATATGCATCTTCATTTGGTAATAAAACCAAAATACGATCTGAAGTTTTGTCTGGAAAATAAGCTTCTTCCTTTAACTTACTCTTTTGATATTTAAATGTTCCTGTGGTTTCGAGTGTTTTCTGTACACGTAAGAACACTGGAACCGCATAGCTTGGCAAAGACTTCTTAAAGAACTGAGCCATATCGGATAAATCTTGCTCATTTAGTTCAGCACCTTCTGCTAAAGTGATGGCTGCCATACCTGCACGACCGTTAGTATTTGGAATCTCAACGCCGTATACCACTGCTTCTGTGATCTTTTCATAATCACTACAAATATTTTCAACTTCAGTTGTAGAGACATTCTCACCTTTCCAGCGGAAGGTATCACCGAGACGGTCAACAAATTGAGCATGGCGGCACCCGATATCTCGCACGAGGTCACCTGTGATGAAATAAGAATCTCCTTTGGTAAAAACATCATGCATGATCGAGGATTTATTCTTTTCTGGATCGGTATAACCATCAAATGGCGAGCGATTGGTAATTTTACCAATCAATAAGCCTGTTTCACCTTTTTTGACTTTAATACAATGACCTTTTGCATCACGAATAGGGGCTTCCTTTTCCTTGTCATATTGGATGATGGCATAAGGAATAGGAGAGAAACCTACGGTATTATCGAAGTTTAAAATATTGGAAAAGCCGACATTACCTTCACTTGAAGCATAAAGTTCGAGCACTTCTTCAATGCCAAAGCGATTTTTAAATTTATCCCAAATATTTGGACGCATGCCGTTACCAATCATCTTGGTGACGCGATGATTGCGATCTTGGTGTGATTCAGGTGCATCTAGAAGATAGCGACATAGCTCACCAACATAGCCAATTGCTGAAGCATTAAATTTTTGAACATCTTTCCAAAAAGAAGAGGTTGAGAACTTACGACGAATCGCTAGCGTCGAACTACCAGCAATTACACCACACCAGCACACCACCATGCCTGTAGCATGATAAAGCGGTAAAGTGACATACATAACGTCATCTTTATTTAGATTGAGGACATGACCATATGTGCCATACGCTAACATCCAACGACTATTGGTAAAGACTACGGCTTTTGGTAAACCTGTTGTACCAGACGTATAAATATAGAATAAGCCGTCAGCACCAGTCACCTTATGTGTTTCAGCTAGATTATCTTTAGATTCAGATAAAATTTCTTGTGCAAGATTATGATAGCCTTCAGGTGCTTGACCAGCATTTTGGCGTGTATTTTGATCAGCCAACCAATAGAGCTTATCTTTTGCGACAGTCAGTTGTTCTCGTACTTCATCTACAGCTTCACGGCATTCTTCACCGACAATTACACCGATTGGTTTGACCAAATTAATACTATGGGTAAGTACCTTACCTGTTTGAGACGTATTGACGAGCGCTGAAACAACCCCAATTTTTGCAAGACCAATGACGGTGGCAATAAGTTCACTACGGTTTTCAACAATGACCGCAATCACATCACCTTTTTTTGCACCCTTAGCGATGTAGTAGTGTGCAATTTGGTTTGCCCAATCATTTAATTGTTGGTAGGTATATTTCTGATCTTCACATAACAGCGCAATACCTTGAGGATTTTTTTGCGCTGCACGCTCAAAAGCGAGGGCAAGACCTGCTGGCGTTTTAGGGGTACGTAAATAAGCCTGTTTGAGCCCGACAAGAATATTTGGCAACTTCGTGACCAAATGTGGGAGTCGTGCTGCTACGTCTTTGATTCCAATGAGATCGTTTTGATAAGTCTGGCTCATACTGGTCCTATTTTTTGTGATATTCCGTTTAGTCTTTAATTTTTCGCAAGTTTTTTACTTGGTTTTGTCACTGAATATCTTATCCATTTTGAAAAATTGATCAATTCTGAACAGGATTTTTCAGTCAAAACTTTAAAGACCATAACAAAAAAACCTAGCCACCGTAATGACTAGGTTTGTCAAAAGCTAATGTAGTTTAAGCAAATTACTCAGCTGATGGTGTTACTTTTTTTGGTGGGCGACCACGAGGGCGACGAGGACGAACAGGTTTATCTTCTTCCTGCTGTTCTGCATCATCCTTATCTGCTTCAGCTTGTGCAGATTTATCTTCAGCATTTACGGCAACTTCCGCCACTTCAACTTTCGCAGTTTCTGCTTCTGTAGACGCAACTTCAGTTGATTCAGAAGATTTTTCTTCAGGTTGCTGTTGTGAAGAAGTTTGAACTTTTTCTTCAGTCTTCACTTCAGATTGAGTCACTTCAGCTGTCTGTGTTGCTGTTTCTTGATGTGCAACTTCAGATGTTGCATCAGCTGCTTGTGGAGCATCCGTAACAGGTGCTTCAACTTTCACGGCTTCTAGTGCTGCAACTTCTTCAAGGCGCGCTTGTTTTGCTTGCTCTGCTGCAAGTTTTGCAAGACGACGACGCTCACGTGGATCGTTTGCAACACGCTTATCAGACACTGGTTTTGGAGGTGTTAAGTCCAACACAGGTGCAGGCTCTTTTTCAGCTGGAGCTTGTTGAACAGCGACATCACGTGTTACTGGTTTTTTCTCAGTAGCAGGTTCAGCAGATTGAGTATTTAAACTCGCTGCATACTGTTCAGTGAACTTTTGCAATGCGCGATTGAAGGTTGGAATTAATCCAAACTGCTCAATCAATACAGAGCAATCCGCACCATAAACATGTTGAATTAAACTTAAAACCGTATGTTGTGCTAAAGCTGGCACTTGTGAAGGGCGAAGCTTCGGCGCATCTGATTTTGCTTTCTGGTCATGTTGATGCTTGTTACGACGACGTTGACGTGGGTCGTTACTTGCACGTTGTGGTGCTTGTTGAGGTTTAACCTCAGCTTCAATGACAGGTTCATCAACTGTAATTTCCACTTGAGGTGCTGACACTTCAGCGTCTGTCACAACAGGTGCTGGAGCAGTTGCTACAGGTGCTGCTACTTCAGGCGTTAATGCAACAATCTCACTTTGTGCTTGATCAACATTAACCACTAACGCTGTTTTAAGCTCATCATTACGAGGTACATCAATTAAATCAACTTTAACTTGAGCTTCTGGAGCAACAGGTGCTGAAGATTGCTCTTGATTTAATACACTTTGATCGCGGTGACGATTTGGACGTTGTGGACGTTGTGCATTACGGTCACGACGTGGCACAGCTTGTTCAGTTTGTGCTTCGAAAGCTGTCTCGTTTTGTTGAGGGCGCTTTTGATGACGTTTCTGATCACGCTGTTCTTGGCGTTGCTCATGACGGTTTTCATTGCGTGACTCATGACGATTGTCTTGACGTTGTTCATGGCGAGGTGCCTGTACAACTTCTTCAATCACATGTTGATCTGCGTTAACTTCGCGTGTGTCACGTTGCTTATTGCGATTTTTCTTGTTATGACGTTGTGGACGCTCGTCTTTTTCAGCTTGACGTTCTTGGTCGCGTGTATCATTTTTCGCAACAGGCGTATGTGAAATATACGCATTTGTTTCAACTGGTGCAGATGCTTCAATTGCCACAGGTGTCACAGGTGCAATTTGACCGAATTGACCACGACTTACGGCACCACCGTTCACCATTTGTTCAATTGCAGCCGCTGCAGAATTGGCTGTACGAGATTGATCAATCGTACTCGCTTGTTTTTGAACAAACAGATTTTCTAACCATGCGCATGGGCTAGTTGCTGGAGCAGCTACTGCTGGGGCAGTTTTTTGCGCTACCGCAGGTTGTGTAGCATTTTGGTTATTTTTATGACGCTTATTGCCTTTTTCCTGCGTTACAGGGGCATGCGTAGGTGGAGCTGTATGCTCTTCTTCTAAGTGCCATTCTGAAGACTCATAACCCAACTCTTTTTCACTAGAACGAGTCGCTTCAGTACGTTCATAGCTGGTTGGTGCAAAGCCTTCCGGATTATACGAGATTTCGTAATGTGGCGTTTCTAAATGCGGGTGTGGGAGTACAGTCACACGTACATTTGAAGTTTGCTCCAAATACACGAGGCTATGACGTTTTTCATTGAGAAGGAATGCTGCAATTTCAACAGGAACTTCTACTTGAACTTCACCTTGACGCTCACGAAGTGCAATTTCTTCAACTTTACGCATGATCGAAAGTGAAAGAGAGCGTAAGTCACGAACCATACCTGTGCCATGACAACGTGGACATACATAGCCAGTCGCTTCTTCTAAAGAAGGACGTAAACGTTGGCGACTCATTTCCATTAAGCCGAAACGAGACAATTGACCGAACTGGATACGTGCACGATCACTTTGAGTTGATTCACGCAGTTTCGCTTCAACCATACGTTGATTACGTTCTTTGGTCATATCAATGAAGTCAATCACGACCAGACCACCGATATCACGTAAGCGAAGTTGGCGAGCGATCTCTTCTGCTGCTTCTAAGTTAGTACTAAGCGCAGTTTCCTCTACATCGTGACCACGAGTAGATTTTGCAGAGTTAATATCGATCGAAACCAATGCTTCTGTTTGGTCAATGACAATTGAACCACCAGAAGGAAGTTTCACTTCACGCTCGTAAGCTGTTTGAATTTGACTTTCGATACCAAAATGAGCAAATAAAGGCTCATTCAAAGTATATGTTTTTAACTTGTCTAATTGGTTCGGCATCACGGCTTTAACAAAGTTATAGGCTTCGTTATAAGCTTGTTCAGAATCAATTAAAATTTCTGCAACATCATCACGTAAATAGTCGCGAATTGCACGAGTAACTACACCAGCTTCCTGATGAACCAACATTGGAGAAGGGCCAGAATTTGCTGTACTTTGGATGCGTGCCCAAAGATCGAGAAGGTGCTGAAGATCAAGTTGAAGCTCTTCTTGTGAGCGACCGATCCCTGCAGTACGTACAATCACGCTCATCCCACGAGGTACATTTAAAGACGCCAACATTTCTTTCAATTCTTCACGAACTGAACCAGAAATTTGACGACTAATACCACCACCTTTCGGGTTGTTTGGCATTAAGACCAAGTAACGACCAGCAAGGGAAATAAAAGTTGAGAGAGCAGCGCCTTTGTTGCCACGTTCCTCTTTTTCAACTTGAACTAAAAGTTCAGTACCTTCAGTGATTAACTCACGAATGTTTGAAGTTTGACGAGGGTCAGCTTTGTAATATGAGTTTGCGATTTCACGCATTGAAAGGAAGCCTTGACGGCCTGCACCATATTCTACAAACACAGCTTCAAGAGATGGCTCAACGCGAGTCACATGACCTTTGTAGATATTGGCTTTCTTTTGTTCACGAGTACGATTTTCTAAATCGAAATCGTAAAGACGGTGACCAGTGATGAGTGCAACGCGAACTTCTTCGGCATGTGTTGCATTGATCAACATACGTTTCATGGGTGTAACACCTAATAGTGATACACAAGCAAAACATCGCGATTTACGTAGCGAACATCAACCCGCATGGATCAATTCCTAGATCACCATAATTAGATTGATCTAAGTGTATTACCGGCCTTTATTGATGGGCTTCGGTATTTTGATTCACGTATTGATGATGGCAATACGGCTTTAATCCTGTCACTGATTAAAGAAGCCTGAACATTCACTGGCGGACTAACGGTGCATTGGATGTTCGTTACTTTCACTGTCACATTGCTCGAAGATCATCTCTTCAATTTTTTGATAGAGTGTCTTGATACGGAATTATCGTCGTATCTTTACAAATTGTGCAGATCCAATGCATCTAACGTTATAGCCTGAATGAGAAATCAGGTTGCGACCATTCTGATGTGTATCAGTTAACGTTTAAAAACCAACATAATTTGTTGGCGACATATTTTTTTAAACAAACTGATTTATGTGCAAAAGCACAATTAAACGCAACAGTTTGTCTTTTTGCCGATATAATAAGCCTTCGGCGTTGGCATATTCTTTTGGGACCATTCCGAGTTTATGCTAAACAAGAATTTAGTTTGAATTTCAAAATTTTGAAATCTCTAAACAAATGTTCACTTACGGCGGTATCCGTGCGCTGACTATAGCAAACCTTAGATCATCTGCCTATGGGCTACACAGACATTTCTAGTCAATTGGGTAGTCTAAATGATCAGTTTTTAATCGAATTTAGTATTTTTTTAGGTCAACGTAACTGTATGAATTCTACGCAAGAATGGCAAAGCGTCACTTGGTTTGAAGTGGATGAGCACCAATTGGGGCAACGCATCGACAATTTTCTATTCGCTCGTCTTAAAGGAGTACCGAAAAGTCGAATCTATCGTTTAATTCGTGAAGGTCAGGTGCGGGTCAACAAAAAGCGTGTGAAAGCGGAAACCAAATTAAATATTGGTGATCAAATCCGTGTTGCACCGATTCGTTATGAACAAAAAGATGAATCTCAAGCTCCAGTATCAGACAAAGTCGCGCAGGGCTTGTTAAGCCGTGTGGTTTATGAAGATGAAGGTCTTTTAGTGGTGAACAAACCTTCTGGGATTGCGGTGCACGGTGGAAGTGGTGTGGCGTATGGCTTAATTGAAGGCTTACGCGCAGCGACAGGGAAAAAATATTTAGAACTGATCCATCGTATTGACCGAGATACTTCAGGCTTGGTGATGATTTCTAAAAAGCGTAGCGTGTTAAAAACACTTCAAGATATGCTTCGTGAACACAAAATTCAAAAAACTTATGCTGCTGTGGTGAAAGGCCAAGTAACACTAGATTCACAATTAATCGATGCACCATTACATCGCTATGAGTTAGCCAATGGTGAACGTCGAGTACGTGTATCTAAAGAAGGAAAACCTTCAAAAACCCAATGGAAGGTAGCAGAACGCTTCATGCATGCATCACTTGTGTATGCGTCACCGCTTTCTGGTCGTACACATCAAATTCGTGTACATGGACTCAGTATCGGCCATCCCTTGGTGGGTGATGAAAAGTACGGGCATGAGACGGAATATCGTGGACCTAAACCACGCCGTTTATGTTTACATGCAATGCGCTTAGAGATCCCTGGATATCCAGTAATTGAAGCTCCATTGCCTGAGGATATGCAAAGCTTGGTTGCACAACTTCGCGCACAAAAAGCGGATAAACCTGTAGTGCAGTCTCAACAAGACTGAGTGCGTCTCAGTGGTTGTGTAAGGATTGAATCATTGTGTCATGACGAGGTCATGCAACGATGAGATCTTAATATGTCAATATGATATTTAAATGGCATCCACCCGATCAAAATTAGGATACAAAATATGACATCAGCGGTAAAACTCATTATTTTTGATTGGGATGGCACCTTATTTGATTCAGTGGGTCAAATTGTTAAAAGCTTAAAATTTGCCGCCAAACAATTTAATCAACCTTTAACTGATGAGGATGCTAAAAGCATTATTGGCTTAGGATTACCTGAAGTTGCGCAGGTTTTATTTCCTCAGGTTCCTGATTTACACGAGGCAATTTTACAGTCTTATTCAGCGCATTATGTTGAGCACTCGAAACATGATCGTTGGTTTGATGGTGTGGCTGAAATGTTGCATGATCTCAAAGAATCAGGGATTCATTTGGCTGTTGCGACAGGAAAAAGTCGTAAGGGGCTAGATCGAGTACTGGGGCAAACTCAGAGTGTGAGTTTGTTTTCAGCTACACGTGCAGCCAGTGAAACAAAATCAAAACCAGATCCGTTGATGTTGGCTGAAATTTTAGCCGAAACTGGTTTTAATGCAGATCAAGCGATAATGGTAGGAGATACTTCATACGATCTTGAAATGGCATTGAATATTCGTATGCCAAGTGTAGGGGTGACGTATGGCGTTCATCTACCTGAGGTATTACAGCAATATGATCCCCTTGCGGTTGTTGATTCCATTGATGAGTTACATCAATTTTTAAAACATGTGATCAAACAGTCTGTTGCGTGTTAAAGCACAGTGAATAAAAAACCCGCTTGATTCAGCGGGTTTTTTATTCACGTTGAACTTTGATTAAAGTCTAAATAAAAGACTTTTGAGAGTAACTCCATAAATTTTTGCACAGCAATACCAGTGGCATTTTTGCGATAACTTACAAAGAGATCGAGCGAAGGTAGCTCTACATCGAGTGGTCGAGTCACACTATTTTCCAAGAGAAGTGGCACAATATAGCCAGGAAGAATCGTACACCCTAAGCCAATACCAATAGAGTTAATGTTAAACAAGATATTGTCAGCTTTTTGAACAATTTTAAAAGAAACGCCATTTTGTTCAGCAAAGCCTATAATGGTGTCATGTAAGGTTTTAGATTGCTCATCTGAAGGGATCACAAAATCAATGCCATCAAGCGCTTTTACAGGAATACGATCGTACTTTGCCAAAGGGTGATCTTTAGGCAGAATAAAAACTAAAGGCTCACGGAGTACAAAGCGACTCTCGATCTCTTCAGAATCTAAACGTTGACGAGTAAAAGTAATGTCCAATTCACCTTTCTGTATGCCTTTGAATTGCTCAATATTATTTAAGCTTTGTAATTCAATTTTTAATTCGGGATTTTGAACACGTAAGTTAGGTAATACATAAGGAAAGATTTTCATTTCTGCAACTGGCACAAAACCAATGCGTAGCATTTTTTGTTTTGCTTTAGACACTTGGCGCGCCATATTAATTGCTTTTTCTGCTTGAGCAATGGTGAGTCTCGCCTGTTCCAGAAACACAGCGCCTTCTTCGGTCAATTCAACTTTTCGTTTGGTACGATTTAGTAAACGCACACCAACATCTTCTTCTAAATCTTTGATTTGTTGGCTGAGTGAAGGCTGTGCTGTGTAGAGCTTAAGTGCAGCTTTGCTAAAATTAAGCTCTTCTGCAACTGTAATAAAATAGCGCAAATGCCGTAATTCCATATAGCCTTCCAGAGAATAATCTAAAAAATGTCTTAATGTTGCTAAAGATGAGTATAAGTGAAATTGATCAATAAGTAGATGTATTTTGGTATTTACTTAGTGAATGAAGCATTTTTTTGTATTTCAAAATTCACATGCATTTAATTTCTTACTTAGATAGAAATTCTACATTTCAAGATCGAACTCTCATCGCGAATGAGTGACTGATTTGTATAGGTTTAGAAAAGATTGTATCTATTAAAGTTGAAACCAATTGTTTCGGCTTTAAGTCTATGAAAAATAATAATGTAGAGAAAAGTACGTTGAAGCTTTGGGAGATCAGTTGTTCAGCGTTAAGTCACATCCTAAACAAAATTTAACTTCCTCTATTTAAGATTTCTGTGGGTGATTAAAAAAACATCAAAAATCAGAAAAAAACAACAAAATCATAAACAAAAAGAAAGTCTGAGTTGTATATGATGAATAATAGAGGGATGATTGGTGGTCTATTTCACAATTTATTGATGAAATTATAACCACTTCATGGGAATTGAGATTGATGTTGTCTTAAATGAAACACGAACAGTGTATCTTTTAAAAACATAATTTAAAAATGCGAATAGATGATGAACATAATCTATTTATATAACTGAATAATCAACTATTTCAAAATCGCTTCGGTTTGAGGTGCTTACATTTATTATGTCTAATTTGACTGATATTCCAACGACGACTTCGAGTAATCCAGAGTCTACACTTGTTGTTGGACGGAAGCCGCAGAATTCTAATCTGCACTATCAACTAAAGACTGAAGATTGTATTCGGCATGTGTGGTTTAAACCAAAACTTAAATTGGTTTCACTGGATCACCATAACGGACAAAGATTCGTTAATCAGGAACCACGTCCTGCACAGCTCAACCAATGGAATTTATATAAATGGTTGATGGCTCGTAAAAGCTTTACCTGGCAAGGTGATTTCGCGAAAGAGAAACAGGACTTTATTCAAACCAAACGTGCTAAGCCTGAGGCTCGTCCGCATGCAGATTTAGAAGATTGGCAAGTATGGTTTGTTGGTCATGCTACGGTTTTAATTCAAATTGGTCCATATAACTTCTTAACCGACCCTGTATGGGCGGATTATGTAAGCCCAAAGCACGGGAGTGGACCGAAACGTGTTATCCCTGCAGGGATTGCACTTGAAGATTTACCACAGATTCACGCAGTATTACTCAGTCATAATCACTATGATCATATGGATTTAGCGAGTTTGAATTGGCTACATCAAAAATTTGCTATGCCGATCTATACAGGTCTAGGAAATGCAGCCTATTTGCCGAAAGCATTTCATGTGATTGAGATGGATTGGTGGCAGTCTGCCTTATTCAAAGATTTTAAAATTGTCTACACACCTGCCCAACATGGTTCTGGTCGAGGGCTTCGTGATCAAAACCTTGCATTATGGGGTGGTTTTTCAATTTTATCTGAGCATGGGCATTGTTACTTTGCTGGTGATACAGGCTATGCACAACATTTTAAAGAGATTCACCAGCGCTTAGGTGCACCAAGGATTGCTTTACTGCCAATCGGTGCATATGAACCAAGAGTATTGATGCAATATCTACATATGAATCCTGCTGATGCATTCCAAGCACATAAAGATTTACACGCAAAACGTTCATTAGCGATTCACTATCGTACTTTTCAGTTAACAGATGAAGATCGGAATCAACCTGAGTTGGATCTGCACCAAGCGATGAAAAATGCATCTAAATTTATCAGTCCGTTTTATTGTATTCGGGAAGGTAAAAAACTAATTGTTTGAATAAAAAAAACCGCTGATAACAGCGGTTTTTTATGGAGATATTAATTAAAGTAAGCCAGGATTTCCTTGTGCTGGGTCAGTTGCACGTGCAGCCTGTGCATCAGCTACGGTCATGCCTAATGCTTTTGCAACACCCTCGCCATATGCTGGGTCACAAGCATAGCAGTTACGAATATGACGATACTTAATGAAATCTAATGCATCGCCCATTGCTGCGGCTGTATTGTCAAATAAAGCCTGTTTTTGCTGATCATTCATGAGATTGAATAATGCGCGTGGTTGACTGAAATAGTCATTATCATCTTCGCGGTAATCCCAGAAATCTGCCGCACCAGAAATTTTTAATGGTGGCTCTTTATATTGTGGCTGTTCCTGCCATTGGCTGAAACTATTTGGTTCATAGTGTGGCAAAGCACCATAGTTACCATCAGTACGACCTTGACCATCGCGACGATTTGAGTGAACAGGGCAACGCGGTGCATTCACTGGAATTTGATAATGGTTAACACCAACACGGTAGCGTGCAGCATCTGCATAGTTGAACAGACGTGCTTGAAGCATACGGTCAGGTGAGAAGCTGATGCCTGGCACTAAGTTACTTGGAGCAAAGGCAGCTTGTTCTACGTCTTGGAAGTAGTTTTCAGGGTTACGATTAAGTTCGAATTCACCGACTTCGATCAAAGGATAGTCCCCTTTAGGCCATACTTTGGTTAAGTCAAATGGGTGATATGGAACTTTCTCTGCATCTAACTCAGGCATGATTTGGACGTACATTTTCCATTTCGGGAAATCACCACGTTCAATCGCATCAAATAAGTCAGTTTGAGAACTTTCGCGATCTTTCGCAATAATCGCTTCAGCTTCTGCATCAGTTAAATTCTTAATGCCTTGTTGCGTGCGCATATGGAATTTAACCCAGAAGCGTTCGTTGTTGGCATTAATGAAACTGAAGGTATGGCTACCAAAACCATGCATGTGACGGTAACCATCTGGGATACCTCGGTCTGACATGACAATCGTCACTTGATGTAATGCTTCTGGAAGTAAAGTCCAAAAATCCCAGTTGTTGGTTGCACTACGTTTGTTGGTTTTAGGATCGCGTTTAACTGCTTTGTTTAAGTCAGGGAACTTACGCGCATCACGTAAGAAGAAAACTGGAGTGTTATTACCTACTAAATCCCAGTTACCTTCTTCAGTGTAGAATTTCATTGCGAAACCGCGGATATCACGTTCAGCATCTGCTGCACCACGTTCGCCAGCAACTGTAGAGAAGCGCACAAAAATATCGGTTTTTTTACCGATTTCAGAGAATAATTTAGCGCGAGTATATTGCGTAATATCATGGGTAACAGTGAAGGTACCAAATGCCCCAGAACCTTTCGCGTGCATACGACGCTCAGGAATCACTTCACGAACGAAGTTGCCTAATTTTTCATTCAGCCATAAATCTTGTGCAAGTAAAGGACCACGTGCACCTGCTGTCATACTGTTTTGGTTGTCTACTACAGGAGCACCAGCATCAGTTGTTAAGTGGGTGACAGGACATTTTTTTGAGTCATCGCTCATATTCATTCTCCATTTATAATATATGCCTTTCTTGATGGTTGGCTGAGCATTCACTTTTATAAGTTCTAGCGCCTCCAATATCAGAGACATGAACCGTTTTGTTCGATCATTCTAAAGCAACATTGTGACAAGAATGTGTGTTTTATTGAGTTTACAAATTCATCATAAATCATGATGCGTTCAATTGGAGTGTTTAATTTGTAAATAAAATTCCAATTACCCTCATATAAATTAAGGGTTTATTTGAATATTCACCAATAGAATATTTGGTTCAAGTTAAAAGGATTTAACGATGATTTACAGTAAGGTTTTGGTTGTGTAATTTTTGGATATGAATCATAAGTTTGGTTGTTTAAGTGTTTGAATCTTACTGTCATGAAGCATTGCATGATTACTTCATGACGGCGATTAACTTAAGAATCTTTGTTAAACATCAAGCACAATGATTGGTGAGCGAGCCACAGTGTTGCATAGGGTAATGCGATGTTGAATAGTGGATGAATTAACTTCTAATTGAGTTTGACCTTCCAATTTAGTGCATACACAGGCTTTGCATAAACCTTGTCGACAACCGCTTGGCAGTTTTAGTCCAGCCCAACGCGCGGCTTCAAGTAAAGTGACATTCCCTTCAATATCGATACTTTTATTACTTTTTTTGAAAATCACTCGACGTGTAACACCATCAGACTCAAAACTGAGAGGAGCAGGTTTAAAATTTTCTGTGTGAAATGCTGCTGCTTTAACGCCTGCTTGAATAAGTTGTTGGCGAGCAGAATCGATTAATGCTTGAGGGGCGCAGGCATATACGTGTTGGCATTTAAAATCTCTAATATAAGGTTGGAAAATTTCAAGACTAAAACGTCCTTGTCGTAAATCAGATGTCGACTCGTTCTGAACTTTGGAGCAGATGAAGTGAACATTCAAATTTGAATACTTCGCGATTTGACGAATCTCATTTTCAAACAAAATAGAATTTTCATCATGGTTAAAGTAAAACAAATGAGCTTCAGCTTTACTTTCGATACGCTGATATTTTCTTAACATACTTAAAATTGGTGTAATACCGACTCCTGCTGCGATAAAGATTAACTTCGGCGGGAGGGTGTCTAAAACAAAATCAGGTGTAGATTGTGGTGGACTTACAATCGTCACCTCTGTATTTACAGGAACATGATCATGAATATAGTGAGAAACGATGCCCGCAGGTGTACGTTTCACTGCTATTTCAAAATAGCCATCTGCGCTTTGGCTTTCATGCAATAAGCTGTATTGACGAATATAAGTTTGCCCATTTATTTCAAAGCTTAATGAAATAAATGCACCTGCCTGCCATTTTAAATGTTCCCAGCCTTGAGGCTTGCTCATTTTGAGTGTTTTGACTTGACCATTAAGCTGTATTTCGACTTGTATAACTTTTGTCGACGCATTATAGAACTGTGGCTTGTGTAAATATGTCATGGTTGAGGGTGGCTGATATTGAATTCCTCGTTTGATACGTTTTAATAATTCTTTTGGTCGAATGAGTAATTTGAAAGGGTTATTTTTTTCTTGATTACCAAAAGGTAGAGTTCTTTTAATGAGGCTGAGCGGTATCGCTGGAATCAGCTTTTCCATGGGTGAATTGTGATAAGGCAAATGATATTTTTCACAAATACTACGTACTACAGCTTTGATTTGTCTTTGACGATTACATGCTAAATCTGGAAATAAATGATGCTCAAGATGTGTATCTAATCCGCCATAAAAGATTTCAAATGGAGGTGGATTTGGATACGGGACCTCATCATCAAGGATTTTTTTGAGAAACTGATCCAGCGGTGCATATGGGATAAAATTGGTGGTACTTTTAATCTGTCGTATGAAATATTCTTCTTGCGTCTCATCAGGTCCAGGATCTGAATAAAGCTCCAAATTTTCAGCGTGATGTTCTAAGAAGAGGATATGAAGTAAAAAACCATAGCCTATCGTTGTTGTAAGATAATTTCCGATAAAAACAGGTAATTTTTTTGACCATTTTGCAGCGACTGGTGCTTCAATAAACTGTTTTTGAGCATGAGCTTTTATGAGACGAAGTGATTGAGTAAAGGTTTCTTTGGAAAGGATCTTTCGACCTTCTGTACGTGCTGCTGATGTGGCTGTATAGAGTGTGAAATAGTAGGATGGAGTGATCATCAGCGCACTGTAAATCAGCAATTGAACACTGTGATGCCCGTACCAGCTTTGACCTGCCAAGCTTCTTAAAAAGGAATACCCTAAATCATGATCTTTGCCAACGATGTTGGTAAATGGATGATGATTTTGATGATGCATGACGCGCCATTCACGAGGATCAGTCACAAAGTCCCATACCCAGCGTTCTGAATGAAACTCGGTTGCTTGGGGGAGGTGATCATAACTTCCGTGCATGATGTTATGACCGAGCTCTGAAAATTCGAGTAGGGTGTGTAAACAACCCAGAATAATGCCCCGTCCCCAAGATTCTAAACTTATACATTCACGAATAAGTTGCTCACTGCGTAATTTTATAGCCTTTGAATATGCAGCAACATTTCGAATATGATCAATATCTTGGTCGTTCATCTCGGCTTTGGTTTTTTGATATAACGCCGTGAGTTCATTGACCAGGCTTTGCTGTTCCTCAGCAAGATTGGCATACATGTTCATAAAAAATTCCATTTTCTTTTATTTATGAATATAAGAGATTGAATTCACTTGTAGAATGATAATTAAACAGTTAAATTTGACATTAGATGACAAATAAAAACGCGAATAATGATGCTTAATTCATGGAAGTTTTTAAGGGAAGCGAATACAGCTCGGGTACTATGTCATGTTGCAGAAAGCTACGGTATTACTTTTGAGCAATGCCTAGAAAATACACAACTGACGAAACAGGATCTTTATCAAGAAAATTTTGAAATCCAAGAGCGAAATGAATTACAGATCATCAGAAATATTCTGAATCTAATCTCTGATGAACATCCCATTGCGCTCGAAGCTGGGCTTCGACATCACACCACCACATTAGGGGCTTGGGGATTTGCAATTTTAAGTAGTGCCAATGTCAGAGAAGCGTTGCTGATCGCGATACGATATCTGAAATTAGGCGCAATTTTTTCTGATGTGGCTTTGCAAGAAGATGGTGAATTTACACATTTAAATTTATTTCATCATGACCTAAGTGCTGATATGCAATTATTTATTTTAGAAAGAGATATTGCGACCATCATCACACTTCAAAATGACATTCTTGGTGCTCAATTACCATTTCAGATAGATTTAGCGATGACCAAGCCTTGCTATGCAAATCAGATAGAAGAATTAACTGGTTATCCTATTTTTTATGAGAAACCACAAAGTCGAATCACGATTCAATCTGAATTGTTGCTTACCCCATTGCGTCAAGCTGATGACTTCACTTTTATGCGTTACCAAAAAGAGTGTGAGCATGTATTTCGACGCCGAAAAAGCTTAGGGGACTATAGTAAAAAAATACGCGAGTTTTTATTAAAGAATGCATCCCAAATGCCGACGATTGAAGATATATCCAAAGCTTTAGCTGTCAATATTCGTACCATTCAGCGCAATTTAGCCAATGAAGGGATTACGTTTCACCAATTGGTTAAAAATTTACGTGAGGATTTGGCAGATGATTTATTGCTGGGTACTGATCTCACAATAGATCAAATTTCTGAACGGTTGGGTTATGCGGAAGTATCTGTTTTTTCTAGAGCATTCAAGCGCTGTAAGGGTATGCCACCAGCAAAATATCGAAAGATGATGCAACAATAGCAGAACACAATACTGAGATCATATTAAGACGTTAATAAAAATTTAATGACAATTCAGGTCATCATTTGCACTAGATAATCTACTTTCAAAAGCTATACTCGATAATATAAATAATCAAGTTATAGATAAAAATTCCAAAGAGGGTGCGTTTATGTCGGCATGGATGACACATCAAATACATAATCAATTTGATGAGCTTCAAGATTACAATCTATATACAACAGATCCAATCTTACAAGAAATCTTACAGCGTTATGGCAGTAGAAACTCAGTCCATTTAAGTGAATTTGGAGCAGTCGTAGGTTGTGAAAGCTTTTATCACCATGCTGATCTTGCCAATAAACATCCTCCTATTTTACATAGTTTTGATGCTCGAGGTAGACGGGCAGATTTTGTTGAATTTCATCCTTCATGGCACAAATGGATGGCGTTAAATCGTAAATATGCGGTTCATGCACATCCTTTTCTAAATTTCACTCAAGAATCTGGTTGGGTGGATTGGGCAGCAAAATTCTTCCTCAGTGGTCAAGTGGAGTGTGGAAACTTATGTCCAAATTCAATGACCTTGGGCAGCATTCCATTGATTCAAAAAGAACCTGAGCTGTGGAAAAAGCTAGGAGATAAACTTTTATCCACTGAATATGATGAACGCGATTTACCAATTGCTCAGAAAAAATCGATTTGGATTGGAATGGGCATGACTGAAAAGCAGGGAGGTTCTGATGTGCGTGCTAATGAAACGACAGCTGTTCCAGTTGGGCAGTCTGGAAGAGGGCAATCCTATTTACTAACTGGGCATAAATGGTTTTTTTCAGCACCTATGTGCGATGCACATTTGGTTGTTGCTAAAACTGAGCATGATGGATTGGCGTGTTTCTTTGTTCCGCGTTGGTTGGAAGATGGCACAAAAAATGCGATTCATATTCAACGGCTCAAAGAGAAGGTTGGAAATCGCAGCAATTCCAGCTCTGAGGTCGAATTTAAAGAAGCTTGGGGCATTATGATGGGGGAGGCTGGACGCGGCATTCCGACGATTATTGAAATGGCGAACTATACCCGATTAACGTGTGCGGTAGGTTCAAGTGGCATTATGCGTCAGGCCCTAGTACAAAGCATTGCCTATACTCGTCAACGTCAAGCATTTGGTAAGAGACTCATTGAGCAGCCATTAATGCGGTCTGTGCTCACAGATCTTGCTTTAGAAACTGAAGCGGCAGTGCAGTTGAGTTTTCATTTGGCTCATTGTTATGAACATGACAGCGAACTTTGTTTGGCATGGAAACGTATCATGACACCAGCAGCAAAATTTTGGATCTGTAAAAGAGCAGTAGAAATGACTGGTGAAATGATGGAGGTTTTCGGTGGCAATGGCTACGTTGAACATGGCATCATGGCTCGTCTCTTTAAAGAAGCACCTGTGAACACTATTTGGGAAGGGTCAGGTAATGTCATGTGTCTCGATGTGCTTCGTGCTATTTCACGTGATCCTGAATCAATCGAGCATTTATTTAAAGATTTAGTATCTACTGCAAGTCAAGACAAAATACTTAATGAAGAGTTGCAGGGACTGTTTAGATTATTTCATCAGGAACCTGATTATTTACAATTTATGGGGAGAAGCTTAGTCAGTCGTTTGGTTGTGCTCTCTCAAGCAGTATTGTTGAAACGTTATGCGCCAGATTTTATTGCCAATGCTTTTATTGCGACGCGTTATCAAAAATTTCATGGTCAAGTGGTGGGAATGCTTGATGCGCAAGATGTGGATGTAGACAAGATATTACAACGTGTACTAGCAAGTGCATAAAGATAAAGCAGTTTGGCTCAGTATAGTGATTGATTTAGTAGTTCTTTCAACTACATAAAGATCGCCCGAAGCACTGCTGTCACAGGTTTCGGGCTTTCAATGTGCAAGACATCATTTCTTGTTGATGATTTCCTTAAGGTCATTGTAAGGCATGTGCTTCAGCTAAACCTAAGCTCGTTAAATCAGGGTGAAATAACGATTCATTGGTCGCTTCCGCGAGTTCGATAATATAACCGGGCGCAAGTTCTAAACGACCTTGTGCACCCATAATATTTTCAGTCCGTTTTTGTAGGACAGGAATATTATTTTTCTCAGCTTTACGGTATACCGCTTCAATATCATCCACCACAAACATGATTTTGGTGTCTTGAATAAAATCAGGCAGGGTTGCTAACTTTTCAGGTTCAATCACCACCAGTGAGACATGTCCTAAAATAGACTTTAAACCTACAACCAGCAGGTTGTGATATTCAGCGAGACGGAACACGTATTCCACTTCGCCATCAAAAAAATCCAAGTAATTTCGAATGTATTGTTGTTCTTGGCCTGGTGCTAAAAACACACGTTCATATGGTCCTGAAATTAGATGTTCAGCAAAAACAGTATTTTGTAGATGACTCATGATCAATTCCTTCTTTTTAAAGTCTGAGTGGGGAGAGGGTTCAGCCATTGAATCGGCTGAACCTGTGGATTTATTCGTGAATGAAGTGTGGTTTAAGAGACGGTTGGTTTTTCCGCCAATGGCATACCGTTGAGGAGGTAACCTCCATCGGCAGCAACAACTTGTCCTGTGACGAAAGAGGCTTCATCTGAACTGAGCCATAGTGCAAGATGTGCGACTTCGAGTGGATCTGCACCGCGATGCATTGGGGTAGCTTCTCGAGAATGTTCCTCAAAGTTGGAAATAATGGTGGCAGTTTTATCAGTCATTGGAGTAATGGTATAGCCGGGTACCACGACATTCACCCGAATACCTAAACGTGCATACTCCATCGCCACGACTTTACTGAGACCAATCAATCCTGCTTTTGACGCGGCATAAGCTGCCAAATTCGAAGCACCAGTTAAGCCACCAATGGATGATGTATTCACAATGGCGCCTTGATTACCTTTTTTCAGCATTAGGCGGACTTCTGCACGCATCAGTAAAAAATTACTGGTTAAATTGACTGAGATAATGTGATCCCAGTCTTTCTTTTCTGCATTGACAATCGGTGCGTGAACTCCCGAGATGCCTGCATTGTTAAACGCAATATCTAAATGACCATAATGTTGTTCAATATACGAAATTAATGATTCAACGTCTTGTTCATCACTGACATCGGCTTTAAAGAAATCAACCTTAAGCTGTGCAGCCTGTGCTTCTTGCTCCAGTGCTGCACCAGCTTTTTCATTACGTGCCACACCAATCACGGTTGCGCCACGTTTGGCATATTCCAAGGCTGCAGCTTTACCAATACCTGAACTGGCGCCTGTGACAAGCACGATCTTATTTTCAAATTGTTGAGTTTTCATTGTTCTTGTCCTATTTAAATTAAGCTATTAGAGAATGGGAGCTTTAAGCCTTTTCTAGGCCATTGAACCTCATATAAGCGACCTGTCGCTGAAGCTGTGATATAGGCTGTTTTCAAATCTGCACCACCAAAACAGATATTGGTCACTGTTGGGTCTTTTACGGGGACTTCCACAAAATCAATGATTTTACCTTCAGGGGAGATGGTGGTAATTCCGCCTTTTGGCATGGTTGCCACACTGACATTACCTTCCGCATCAACCGCCAGCGAGTCTAGGAAAGTAAAGTCACCTAAGCCGATCAGTAACTGTGCACCTTTTTTAAGATTGAGTTCACCAACGCCTGTGACTTCCCACCACCAAATGCGACCTGTAATGGTTTCTGCGATATAAACACGTGTGCCATCGGGTGAAAGACCTACACCATTTGGGGTGAACAAAGGACTAACCAAACGTTTCACTAAGGTTCCATCTAGTTGTCCATAACTTAGAGCCCCTAAATCCATATCATGTTCACGGCGCTGTCCATGATCAGTGAAATAAAAACCGCCCTGACCATCCATGATGAGATCGTTGGGTGCCAAAATTGGACCATCCTCATAACGGGTATATAAATCTTTCACCTCACCTGTTGCAGACACTGTCTGAATTCGCCCGCCAATGTAGTCTTGAGGCTGTGGGCCTGGGGCAATCAAACCCTCATGTTCTTCCCAAGACATTCCGCCGTTGTTGGCAATGTAAAGTGTATTGTTGGGCCCCAAGGCTGCGCCATTTGGTGCTCCTTGAACTTGCGCGAGCACCTGTTGTTCACCATTTGGATAGAGTCGTTTGAGCTGTTGGCTTTTCAGTTCAACCACGATTACTGAGCCATCGTTTAGTGCCACTGGACCTTCAGGAAAGGCCAAATCCTCAGCAAATACTTTAAATTCCATCTTGTGCTCCTGTATTTATTTTTGTCATGTTGTGCTGAGTGCATTGAATGGCTCAGCAATAGGAAGTTTTAAATTTGTTCATCAAAGATCAGCACGCTTTTACCACGAGTGTGACCATTCAAAATATCGTCATAGGCTTGAGCTGCTTGATGGAATGGGTACTGGCGACTCACCACCCAACTGAAACGACCATCAGCAACACGATCTACCACGTATTTCAAATTAGACGGTTTTTTCTTGACCCATACTGCTTGGATTTTGGAAGAGGACAGTTTGCGGCCAGCTGTTGATCCCATAAACCCGCCAGACTTCACTGTTGCTAAAGAGGCTTGAGTGGCTTCTTCATTTCCGGCTAAATCGATCGATGCATCAAAAGGTTCAGGGTGTAACGCCTTTAAACGCTCAATTAAACCATCGCCGTAGACCACAGGTGTTGCACCTAATTCTTTTAAATACTCCTGATTTTTCGCAGATGCAGTCGCGACAACATCAATGCCTTTTTCTTTGGCTAATTGAACAGTAATCGAACCAACACCGCCTGAGGCACCATGGATCAAGAGGGATTTCACTGGGCCCATTTCATCTAAAATGGTCATGGCGGTTTGAGCCACACCCGCTAAAGTCCCTGCGGTTGCCCAATCAAGATTTTGCGGTTTCGCCACTAAAAAATTAATCGGAACATCAATTACAGAAGCATGAGTGAATCCTGCACCAGAACCTAAGACTTCATCACCCACTTTCCATGGGCTCTGCTCACCGTTAATCTCTACAATCACCCCTGCATATTCAGTTCCAAAGGCTTGCGGCATTTGCGCATGCTTGAATTCACCTGTCATACGACGGGCATCAATTGGGTTAATTCCAGCTGCTTTGACTTGGATGCGTGCCATGCCTGCGGCTAAAAGAGGAAGTTGACTTTCAACGAATTCGAGAACATCAGCTTGTCCGTATTCTCTTGCAATCAAAATTGTACTTTTCATTTTCATATCCTTTTTATTTAAATCATATGGGAATATTTGAATTGTAGTCTGTACAAATATATTGAGAAGAGCTAAAAATAAGCATAATTATTCCAAAAATGATACAAGTAGAGCGATATGTTGGATTTAAACAGTTTGAGAGTATTTAGGGATGTGGTCAGTGCAGGCGGGTATTCAGCAGCACATCGGCAAACGGGTCAGTCTCGTGCCACGCTCAGTCGACATATTATGGAGTTAGAAGAGGCCTTGTCTTCACGGCTGATTGAACGGAGCACTCGCAGTTTTCGTTTAACGGAGCAAGGTCAGATACTCTATGAGCGTTGTATCGAGATTTTTGCGCAAGTCGATGATGCCGTGATGATGGTGGAGCATCTACAGCATGAACCGAATGGTTTGGTTCGGATTGCGATTCCGCCCTCGCTGTTGCATTTTCATCAGTTGGGCGATGAAATTTTGCGTTATATGGAGACTTATCCCAAAGTTAAAATCCATCTTGAAGTTTCAAATCGGGCAGTTGATGTCCACAATGAAAATGTTGATTTTGTGATTCGTGCGAGAACCAGTTTAGATTATCCATTGGACTATGTGCCTGTATTGTTGGCAAAAATGAATTTACTCATGGTGGCTCATCCGAAATGGCAAGATCAAGTTAATGGTCAACTTGATGAAATTTTAAAACATGTGCCTGTCATTGCATGGAAGGGCAATGGTGAATATGCCTATTGGCAACTCACGCATAAGATCACAGGTCAAACCATTCAGTATAAAACGCAACCCAAATTAATTGTGGATGATATGCAGATGATGCATCAAGCTGTATTGAAAGGTTTAGGAATCGCCATGATTCCTCAAGTCTACGTGCAGGAGGATTTGGCATTGGGACGATTGATTGAAGTTGGTGCCGAGTCTGAAGCAGTCCCAAGTTTGATCCATGTGGTGCATTTGGGTCAACGTGGCATGCGACCTGCGGTACGACATCTGTTAGATTGGTTAAAGCAAGTCACGCAGAATTTACGTTAATGGTATATAAATATTAGGACGTGGCTGACGCAGTCATTAGTTTATAAAGATACTTTGCGTACAATTCTCATTTTCATAATTAATAGTACATTGAGATTTTGAATGAGTATTACAAAAGAAAAGAATAATTGGCGACTAATATCAGTAGTTCTAACATGTACAATTTTTATAGGATTATATTATTTTTTTAAGGTTTATCCTCAGCAAACAGAACAATCAAGATTACAATTTGCGGAAAAAGTTCTGTCTGCGTTTTTTTGGATAGATATAGCTGATAGAAATCGTATTTATCAGGCTATATTTGATCAAGGTTTAATCCTAAATCCTGTCAATGATGAAATATTTATTAAAGATTTAAACAATTTAAGTATGCTTCATTCACAAAATGAAGGTAAAAGTCTCTTTAGTGTCTTAGAGCGCTATGTACAGTATTCTTCCAGTGATATGAGCAGTGTAAAAGCGCTTTGTTTACAAATGAAATTTGTAAAAGCCTATAGCCAAAAAATAATTGAACAAAATTACACAAGCCAAAGTTTATCTGAAATGCAGAGATCTAATGTAAGAAACTTAGAACTTATCCAACCTTGGCTCACAAATTTAGAATCTTATGAACAGTTTTATAAGTCGAAAAAAATGATTGTAGATTGTTAAATTAAATCAACTTTAAAAATATCTGAAAAAGGTAATTCAATGCTTGTAAAATGTACAAAAAAGCGTAATATCGCTTTCCCATCATCTAGGGTGGTTAAACTGAAGGTAATATAAAATGGCAAAGAAAAAAGCATTGCCAGAGGTTGTGATTCACAACTTTGTGGCGAAACATATGCATGAGGTCAACAAAAGCCAAGTGTTTATAGATCGTAAGAAAGATGCAAAACGTGGCTACAGCAAGCACAAAAAAGGGAGATGTTCGAATGATTATCTCCCTTTTTTTATATGCCTAAACACGTGAAGGTTAGTCTGCTCCACCGATACTTCCACCGCAATCTATATCAACATGTGATGATAATTCGCTCATTTGGTGTTCAGAATTCATCGTTGAGTCATGACCTAGCGTATGATTTGAAATAGGTTTGTTAGGTGTTGAACTACTTTTTAATTTACTAATATATAAATGAAATAGAATTACCGAGAT
This sequence comes from Acinetobacter sp. ANC_7512, assembly GCF_056779935.1. Lineage (NCBI taxonomy): Bacteria > Pseudomonadati > Pseudomonadota > Gammaproteobacteria > Moraxellales > Moraxellaceae > Acinetobacter > Acinetobacter sp. ANC_7512. The sequence goes on from NZ_JBWYIX010000007.1 coordinate 148,659, forward strand.
CGCTACGAACAACATGAAGATAAAAAAAGCCAATTGATCATGTTGTTACTCAGCTCTTTCTCTGCTTAAACCGAGATTCATATTAGGCATTTACAATACGATTCGATTTCACCATATCCGCTAAACCATGATGACGGAAATAATATTCCATCCAACTTTTTACAATGAGTGGATTATTCATTTTCACCACTTCATCTAAAAGCGTTTGCGCATCTACCATTGGAACATGACAAATTGCTTTACGGACTCTGAGAATATTGCTCGAACTCATTGAAAGTGTATTAAAGCCCATCGCCATCAGTAAAATTGCTGAGAGTGGATCGCCAGCCATTTCACCACAAATACTGACAGGTTTGTCATATTTATGACACTCTTGAACTAAGCGTTGCAATGCTCGAAGCACTGAGGGATGGAAGTGAGAATAAACACTCGATACACGTGGGTTATTACGGTCGACTGCCAACAAATATTGGATTAAATCATTCGAACCCACTGAGAAGAAATCAACTAATTCTGCAAACTCACCAATTTGAAGTAAAACACTAGGTACTTCCACCATGATGCCAATTTTAGGACGATTAATTTTAACTTGTTCTTCTTCCTGAACCGCAGCTAAATCACGCTCAATAATATAAAGCGCTTCTTCTACTTCACTGACGCTGGTGATCATTGGCAGCAAAATATGCAAATTATTCAAGCCAACACTGGCTTTTAACATCGCACGAATTTGTGAAGAGAAAATCTCAGGATGATCCAAGGTAAAACGAATCCCTCTCCATCCTAATGCTGAGTTTTCTTCTTCTATTTCGAAATAAGGTAAATCTTTATCTGCACCAATATCCAAAGTACGCATCACGACTGGTTTATTGGCAAAGTGACTAAGTTGTTGACGGTAAATCGCTCGTTGCTCTTCTTCACCCGGGAAACGATCACGCAACATAAATGGAATTTCTGAACGATAGAGTCCGACACCTTTGGCACCACGTTGTACACCACGCACGACATCAATCATTAAACCTGTATTCACAAATAAGCGTACTGCAACACCATCAGGAGTGATGGCATCTTTGGTTTCATACTGTTTAAGATCTTTGGCTATTTGTTCTTCTTCTTTTTGGATGTCACGATAACGTTGACGTAAACGGCGTGGTGGATTGATAAATACACGTCCTTGATAGGCATCAACAATCATTTCCACATCATCAAGGGTAGTCACCGGAAGTTCGGTGACCCCAACGACTGTCGGTATACCCAAAGCACGTGCCACAATCACCATATGTGAATTGGCAGCCCCTTCAGACGTCACAATCGCTGCAATCTTATCGACAGGAAGTTCAACCAATGCTGCCGTACTGATTTCTTCACCCACAATGATACTGTCATTACTCAGTTCTCGGTGACTTAAATCATCTTCTTGAAGTGCTGCTAAAATGCGACGTCCAAGGTCTTTTAAGTCTGCAACACGTTCTCGTAAATAATCGTCTTCCATTTGTGCAAAGATTGCCACATGACGATCAATAACGTGTTTAACTGCACCTTGAGCCCAGTGACCATCACGGATTAACTCTTTGATTTCAGCAGGCAGGGCATTCTCATCCAACATTCTCAAGAATACGCTAAATAATGCACGTTCCTCAGACATCAAAGAATCTTGCATTTTTTCATCAAGTGATTGAATTTCTTTACGAACAGAATCAACCGCATGATCGAGTAATTCAAGCTCCTCACTGATATCTTCAGCTTCGCGGTCAGGTACTGAACCTAAATCTGCGGGTGGATAAAGAATAAGTGCACGACCTAATGCAATACCACCTGCACCTGATGATCCTTGAAATGTTTTATAGGTTGGAGAATTATTTGGCTTACGGAAAACATCGATATTTCCAACTGCATGCGCATGCGCGATAACGCCAGAAAGTTGTGCACAAAGTGTGACTAAAAACGATTCAGCAGCTTCGCTAAAGTCTTGTGGTTCAGTATTTTGAACCACGAGAACACCCATGACTTTTCGACGATACATGACAGGAACGCCAAGGAAAGAGTTATAAATCTCTTCACCCGTTTCTGGAAAATACGCGAAACGCTCATGCTTAAACGCATTCTCGATATTGACGATTTCCTCGCGTTGTCCAACGAGCCCGACCAAACCCTCACCCAATTGCAGTGAGACATTGCCAATAGATTCAGCATTTAAGCCTTTGGAAGCCATCAGAACGTAACGTTGGTTACGTTCATCAAGTAAATAAATAGAGCACACATCTACATGCATTGCTTCGGAAATTTGGTTGACCATAATTTCTAACGAATCATGCAAACTGACAGACGCATTGATTTCTTGGACAATGCGCCGTAAAGAGTCTAATTGCATGTTCGACATGTAGCGGTGCTCCTCTTAAAGGGATGTAATTATGGTGATTATTCAAATAGTCGAAATAAAAATCAAACATTTAAATTCAATGTTTAATATAAATCATGCTATGGCAGATGCATACACAATTCCAACATGGCACGACGGTAAACATCTTTTTTGAAGTTCACCACTTGGCCTAGTGGATACCAATAGCTGACCCATTGCCATTGATCAAACTCTGGCGGATCATTTAAGTTCAACTGAATATGATTCGTTGACGCGACTAATTTCAATAAAAACCATTTTTGCTTTTGTCCGATACACACAGGATCAGAATCTGATCTGATGTAGCGAAGTGGCAAACGATAATGTAACCAACCTTCGGTCTGAGCAATTATTTGGACGTGCTCCGGCAATAACCCGACTTCTTCACGGAGTTCCCTGAAAAGTGCCTGTTCTGGAGTTTCACCAAATTGGATGCCTCCTTGAGGAAATTGCCAAGCATTGTGACCAATGCGTTTTGCCCATAAAACTTGTCCAATATCATTTGCCAAAATGATCCCGACATTCGGTCGGAAACCTTCTGAGTCGATCATTTGGCACCTAAAATTTATTAAATTCGTTGACTTTGGGTTCGGGGGCATCCACTCTCTATGCCCAACTCGAAAAGTTCAAAGTAATAATGTTTTAAAATTGCTATGATCTTAACGAATTTCTATCGACTAGCGGAGATAGATTTACATTTTTTTTCTTAAATTTCAGTTTGAACGAGTAATTTCATGAAATTGGCGTTGTTTGATTTAGATCACACCTTGTTAAATACCGACTCTGACCATTCTTGGGGCGAGTTTTTAGTCAATGAAGGCTTGGTTGATCCAGTTCGACATCGCGCCATGAATGACAAATTTTATGAAGATTACAAAGCGGGACAACTTGATCCAATTGCCTACAACGAATTCGTATTTGAGTTTTTAACGCAACATAACAATGAGTATTTGACGGACTTACATCAGCTTTTTATGCAAAAAGTGATTCGACCTCAAATGCGCCCTGAAGGTTATAAAGTGATTCAACGTCATCAAGATGCTGGGCATCAATTAGTAGGAATTACCGCAACATCAGATTTTATTACTGCACCTATTTTTCGTGAATTTGGTATTACAGAAATTATTGCAACCAATGCAGAAGTGGTTGATGGTAAATATACGGGTAAAGTCATTAATATTCCTTGTTATCAAAAAGGTAAATTGGCACGATTAGATCAATGGCTCCAGGGACGAGAAGTTACTGAATCATGGGCATATTCAGACTCCATTAATGATCGATTCTTATTGGAATATGCGGATCATGCGATTGCAGTCAATCCAGATGATCGTCTTGAAGCATTGGCTAAAGAGCAGGGTTGGGATATCCAAGACTGGTCCATTTAAGACAGTTTTATTCTCAAAATTAAAAATTGCTAAAGCCATTGTATCAATGGCTTTTTTTCATTGATCAGCATTGAAATAACTTGAGATGAAATTCAGCATAAATTTACAGACGTTTTCATCCCTTAGTGATACCTTATGCGCAAACAACTAACTTAAAATTAATCAAAATCATAAGGAATATACGATGATAAATGCAGAGCCAAGAATGACCAACTTATTTGAGCAATTAGGATTGGATTCTAGCGAGCAAGCTATTGCAGAATTTATTGAAACACATCAGTTAGAAGCTGAAACCTTTTTGACTGAAGCAAGTTTTTGGTCTGAAGGTCAACGTCAATTTTTGAAAGAAAAATTATGTTCAGATGGTTCATGGGCATTAATTATCGATCAGCTCAATGAGTCTTTACATGAAGATTCATTGAAGAAAAAAGCTTAAGTAGCTCACTTGTCTTAAAAAGTAAAAAGTCATCTGATTAGATGACTTTTAAATATCGAGTGCTGAAATTATTTCATTAAATCAACCAATGCTTTGGCTGCCTTAGATTGGGTGCGTCCCGGATGCCAAACCATACCCAATTGACGCTGCATTTCTAAATTAATATCCAGTCTGACCAGGTCTTGATTGACTAAAGTACTTGGCAAGACAGACCAACCTAACCCAATAGAAGCCAACATGCGAATGGATTCAAGCGGATTATTGCTCATGGACACTTTAGGTTTTAATCCATTTTTTTCAAATTCTGCAAGGGTGATCTGCGCTGTATATGTTTGAGCTGCAGGTAATAAACTTGGATACTGCATGAGATCTTCAAGGCTTAAATTTTTCATATTTGCCAATGGATGAAAAACTGCAGCAACGAAAACCAAAGGATCACTCCATAAAGGAACATATTTTAAACGTTCATCTAGGACTGGGGGTAAGGTTAAGAATGCCAGTTCAAGATCACCAGCTAACACTTTTTCATGAGCTTGTTCTGAATCTACAAAATGCACATCTAATGTCACATCAGGATATTGCTGAACATAGCTTTTTAAATGTTGCGGTAAATGATGTAATCCAATGTGATGGCTGGTACCAACTTTAAGCTTTCCTTTAATCTGATTTTGGTCGTGGCTTAAGGTGTGATGAATATCACCTAGTTCATTTAACCAATTTTTAACTTTAGGAAGCAGGGAATGAGCCGCATGGGTGGCTTGTACACCTCGGCCAGCAGATTCAAATAATTTGACACCAAAATAATCTTCTAAACTATGAATACGTTTGGTAACAGCGGGCTGAGTGATAAATAGTTGATCAGCTGCCATAGAAATCGAACCCGTTTCCATGACTTTTATAAAAGCTTCAAAGGCAGCAAGATTCATAATTTAAACTCGGTTATGAAAATATTATTTAATTATAAAATAAATTTATATCTATTGCGAAGTAATTCTTCATAAACTGTTGCAAAAAAAGCCGCATAGTGCGGCTTAGATGAGGAGGATCACAGGTGAAACTATGCGACGATATTTTCTTCCTGTTGTATCGTTTTTTTCTCCCACACGCGTTCGTGAATGAAATAAGCCACGGCTTGTACAGTAGGCTCAAGTAAACTCAAAGTAATTGCCATCCAAATGCTGCCTGTGACAAGGTAGCCTACAATCATGGCTACCGTAATGTGCATAATGTAGTAGCTTAATGTTTTTTTGAACATGCGTTGATTATCTTCAACAAATTTTTGAATATGTGCCATGTGAACATCCTCAGTTGGTGGTGATCTTGGAGATGTTTAAATGATAAGCATTCTTATTTAATCTGTAAAAGCGAATATTATTTTTAAATTAATCGTTTTTATAGATGGTTTTTGTGTTTAAATTGATTCTAAAAAGTTTTTAAACTAATAAAAATGATAAATTAGATTTATGTGAATAGGCCGTTATAATCGTAATTAATGACAGAATTACCCAGTCCAGTGGAGCAAATCGACATGGCAGGCGAAACCCAAAAAGCAGAAACTCAAACAAAAAAAACGTTGTACGATAAATTGTGGGACGATCATTTAGTTAAACAACGCGATGATGGCTCTTCTTTACTTTATATCGATCGTCACTTGTTGCATGAAGTAACTTCACCACAAGCTTTTGAAGGCTTGCAACTTGCAGGTCGTAAGCCTTGGCGTTTAAGTGCTAACGTAGCGACACCTGACCATAACGTTCCGACTTCAACGAAAGAGCGTTCTGAAGGTATTGCAGGTATTGAAGATGATACATCACGTATCCAAGTACAAACTTTAGATGACAACTGTAAAACGTTTAATGTTGCACAGTTTGATATCAACGATATCCGCCAAGGGATCGCACATGTAGTTGGTCCTGAGCAGGGTTTAACTTTACCAGGTATGACAGTAGTGTGTGGTGACTCACATACTGCAACACACGGCGCATTTGGCTGTTTAGCACACGGTATTGGTACATCAGAAGTTGAACACGTATTGGCAACCCAATGCTTAGTTCAAAAGAAAATGAAGAACATGTTGGTGCGTGTTGACGGTAAATTAGGTCAAGGCGTAACACCAAAAGACGTGGTTTTAGCGATTATCGGTAAAATTGGTACTGCTGGTGGTACTGGTCATGCGATTGAGTTTGGCGGCCAAGTATTCCGTGATATGTCGATCGAAGGCCGTATGACAGTATGTAACATGGCAATCGAAGGCGGTGCACGTGTTGGTATGGTTGCTGTTGATGAAAAAACCATTGAATACGTAAAAGGTCGTCCATACGCACCTAAAGGTGAGCAGTGGGATCAAGCAGTTGCATATTGGAATACATTGCATTCTGATGAAGGTGCGCACTTTGATACTGTTGTTGTATTACAAGGTGAAGAGATTGAGCCACAAGTATCTTGGGGTACATCTCCTGAGATGGTGATTCCAGTATCTGCAGCTGTTCCTACATTAGAACAAGCGAAAGATGACGTACAACGCAACGACTGGACACGTGCTTATCAATATATGGGCTTAACCGCGGGTCAAGCATTGTCTGATATTAAATTGGATCGCGTATTTATCGGTTCTTGCACCAACTCTCGTATTGAAGATATCCGTGCGGCAGCTGAAGTTGCAAAAGGCAAAAAAGTTGCAAGCACGATTAAGCAAGCGATGGTTGTTCCGGGTTCTGGCTTAGTCAAAGCACAAGCAGAAGCTGAAGGTTTGGATAAAATCTTAATAGAAGCTGGTTTTGAATGGCGTGAGCCGGGTTGCTCAATGTGTTTAGCAATGAACGCAGATAAATTACAACCGGGTGAGCACTGTGCGTCTACTTCAAACCGTAACTTCGAAGGTCGTCAAGGTAATGGTGGTCGTACACATTTAGTGAGTCCAGCGATGGCAGCAGCAGCGGCAATTGCGGGTCATTTTGTTGATGTACGTTCATTCTAAGAGGAGCAAACAACATGAAAAAATATACCGTTGAACAAGGTATCGTTGCACCTTTAGACCGTGCCAATGTCGATACAGATTTAATTATTCCAAAACAGTTCTTGAAATCAATTAAGCGTACAGGTTTCGGCGCGAATTTGTTTGATGAGTTACGTTATTTAGATGAAGGCTACTTGGGGCAAGACAACTCAAAACGTCCTTTGAATCCAGATTTTGAGTTGAACAAACCACGTTATCAAGGTGCTTCAATCTTGATTTCACGTGCCAACTTTGGTTGTGGTTCAAGCCGAGAACATGCGCCATGGGCTTTAGAAGAATATGGTTTCCGTACCGTAATCGCACCAAGCTATGCAGACATTTTCTACAACAACAGCTTTAAAAATGGCATGTTACCAGTGATCTTGTCTGAAGAGATTGTGGATCAATTATTCAAAGAGTGTGCAGCACAAGAAGGTTATCAGTTAACGATTGATCTTGAAGCACAAGAAGTGCGTACACCATCTGGTGAAGCATTTAAATTTGAAGTTGATCCATTCAGAAAGCACTGTTTGTTGAATGGTTTAGATGATATTGGTTTAACGTTACAAGCGGCAGAAGATATTCGTGCTTATGAGGAAAGAACTAAAGCTGTTCGCCCATGGGTATTCCAAGAAATCAAAGCGTAACTGATACTTAAAGCTATAGTGCTCTGATTCAAGTCTTGCTAATATCGGTGCAAAATTATTCTTTTAGTTTTGCGCCGTTTGGTGAGGTTGGGCACAAATGAAGGCAAAAGTTTTATTACGCTATGCGTTTTTCGGATTGTCTGTCGCCGTTTTATCCGCTTGTCAGACCGTAGACCGATTACAACTGAAAAAGATTAAAGAAACGCCTGAAACCAGAAATCATGCTTTGATTTATTGCTCAGGAACGCTGAATTGTGAGTTTGAAAGATTCGATGAGCATCCCATTGTTGATGCTCAATCTCGAAGATTAGATCAGCGTGCGATCAAGCAAGGTATTGTGCGATTAAATGCTGGCTCTTTGAAAGATCCGCAAGCCTTATATCTTTCAGTTCCTGCTGGACTGCATGAAGTGGTGGTTCGCTTTTATCCGATTTCAGAGGAAAAAGCAGAAACTATTAATGTCATCCATCGCTTCGAAGCAAAAAAAGATTACCGATTTGTAATGTTTAGAGATCGAAGCAGTGGGAAGAAAAGTTTACTTGATGCTTCTGCACCAGAGCCATTATGTGTTGACTTGTTGCAAGAGCAACAAACTATTCGCCGTTTCTGCAAACCCTATAATGTTCTCAATGGACTAGGTGAGTTTGTGGAACAAAAAAATTTAAAAACACGTTAGTTCATACTAACTTTACAAATGGAAAATCTCATGTCTAAACAAATCTTGATTTTAGCTGGTGACGGCATTGGTCCTGAAATTGTAAAAGCAGCTGAACAGGTCCTCACCCGTGTCAATGAAAAATTTAATCTAGATTTAACATGGGAACAAGGTTTATTGGGTGGCGCTGCAATTGATGCGCATGGTTCACCTTATCCAGAAGTTACCTCTGAACAAGCAAAAAAAGCAGATGCGATTTTGTTAGGTGCTGTGGGTGGTCCGAAGTGGGATACAATTGAGCGCTCAATTCGTCCTGAGCGTGGTTTATTAAAATTACGTAGTGAACTTAACCTTTTCGCTAACTTGCGTCCAGCGATCTTGTATCCTCAATTGGCAGATGCTTCAAGTTTGAAACCTGAAATTGTTTCAGGCTTAGATATTTTAATTGTCCGTGAATTAACTGGTGGTATTTACTTTGGTCAACCACGGGGTATTCGTGAATTAGAGAATGGTGAGAAGCAAGGCTTTAATACCGACGTATATGCAGAGTCAGAAATCAAACGTATTGCTAAAGTGGCGTTTGAAATGGCGAAACTACGCGGTGGTAAAGTGTGTTCAGTTGATAAAGCGAATGTTCTTGAAGTCACTGAGCTTTGGAAACAAACAGTAACTCAGTTACATGCTGAACAGTATGCTGACATTAACTTGTCACATATGTATGTCGATAATGCAGCAATGCAATTGGTTCGTGCACCTAAACAATTTGATGTGATCGTAACAGGTAACTTGTTCGGTGATATCTTGTCTGATGAAGCAGCGATGTTGACTGGTTCAATCGGTATGTTGCCATCAGCTTCTTTAGATGAAAATGGTAAAGGGATGTATGAGCCTTGTCATGGTTCAGCACCAGATATCGCAGGTCAAAATATCGCAAACCCATTGGCAACAATTTTATCTGTTGCAATGATGCTTCGATATACGTTCCGTCAAGAAGCTGCAGCAAAAGCGATTGAAGATGCAGTAGGGAATGTTTTAGACCAAGGTTTACGTACAGCTGACATTATGTCTGAAGGCATGAAGAAGGTCGGGACAGTTGAAATGGGTGAAGCAGTTGTTGCAGCGCTTAACTAATTTCAGTTGATTCATTCAAAACGCAGCCTATGAGCTGCGTTTTTTTATTGCCGAGCTTTTGAAAGCGATATTGTTTTTTTAAGCTAAAAACACTTGAGCAAGTCATTAGGTTATCGTAGTACTGACTTACTGAAGTTGTCTGTACAGGAATCATAAAACCATTTTCATCTTTCATCGAATTTCCCATTGGAATCGCGGTGTTGACTATACGTTCAAAACTGAAAATTTCCCGCTCATCTCGAATCACAGGATTAGGCTTCAGTTTAATGTTAAAAGAATTCAAATTGATATTTTCACGCATATGTTGGATATCTTGCCCTACAAATTGTGAAATATAAGTGTTCATATTTTTTTGTTCTGAAAATTTGCTGTTTGGCATGTCGTTAATAGGAAAAGTGTAAATATGCAAATGAGCGAAAACCACAATTGATTTAATGCATGAAATAGTGGAGCGATACGAAGATTTTTTATGTTGAATGTGTAAATGGGCTTTGTTGGTATATTTGATTGGATAGTGAATGAATAAATAGTGAGTTTAATTATTCTATAACATATGAGTATTGGTCTTCTCACAAAGACAGACGATTGCTTTAGTAGAGTGAATCTCCTGTAGTTCATAAAATAAAAGTACAAAAACAAAAAAGCCACTCAATGTGGCTTTTCGCTTACTAACACTTAGCGTGCACGGTAAGTAATGCGACCCTTAGATAAGTCATAAGGTGTCATTTCAACTTTAACACTGTCGCCAGTCAAAATACGAATATAGTGTTTACGCATTTTACCAGAAATGTGTGCAATTACTTCGTGACCGTTTTCTAAACGTACACGGAACATAGTATTAGGAAGCGTTTCGGTGACAACGCCTTCGAACTCGATAAGTTCCTCTTTATTGGCCATAGCCTACCTGATGATCAAATTGGAAAGGCGCAAATTATAGGCAAAATTTTAGAAAAAAACAAGGTTAAACCAAGTTCAGTCGGCGTTTCTATGGTCAAACTTGTCGAACAAACAAATAAAATTTTTAAACAAAAAAATGCTTAACTATGTTGTCAGTTTGGTCAATCGACTGTAATCTAATTCATAAGTTTTAAGTAAATATTAATAACATACAAGGAAGGGCACTGCGTGAGTCAGCTAACTGATGCTTCGGTTGTTCTACGATTAGGTTATCAAGCAATTCGTCGTGCTGGATTGCCCACAGAAGAAATTTTAACAAAAGCGGGTGTGGCCTTAAATCAAGTAGATCAAAATGCGCGTACGCCTTTAAGCGCGCAGTACGCTTTCTGGGTTGCTGCCGAAGAAGTCAGTAAAGATCCAGACATTGGTCTACATTTAGGTGAGCATTTACCACTTTATCGTGGTCAAGTGATTGAACATCTTTTTATTTCATCTGAAAATTTTGGCGAAGGCCTGAAAAGGGCTTTAGCGTATCAACGTCTAATCAGTGATGCATTTCATGCCAAATTGGTTATTGAAGATGATCGTTGCTACCTAACCAATGGCGAACAACCTTTCTCTGAAAACCTAGTCAATCGTCATTTTTCTGAGTGCGCGATTTCAGGCATTTTAAGATTCTTCAAATTTATTACTGAAGGTCGTTTTCAACCTATATATATCGATTTTAACTTTAGCGAGGGTGCTTCAGACGATGAGTATTTCCGTGTATATGAGTGCCCGGTAAGTTTAGGTCAAAAAGAAACGCGACTTTATTTTGATCCTGCAATTTTAGATTATGTACTTTGGCAAGCCGAGCCAGAATTACTTCAACTACATGAGCAGTTGGCGATTGAAAAATTACAGGAGTTGGCTCGATACGATTTAGTGGGTGAGGTGCGCCGTGCCATTGGTTCTACACTTGAGAGTGGAGAAACAACGCTAGAAACTGTGGCGGCTCAGTTGAATATTACCCCACGTCGTTTGAGAACACAGCTCAGTGAAGCCAATACAAGCTTCCAGCAAATTTTATCTGACTATCGTTGTCGTTTAGCTAAAAAACTTTTGGCAAACACCAATGAAAGCGTAGAGAGAATTGTCTATCTGACGGGTTTCTCGGAACCAAGTACGTTCTATCGTGCCTTTAAACGATGGACCAATGAGACACCTGTTGAATATCGTAAGCGGAAACAGCGCTAAAAAAATCCCTTCTTTTGAAGGGATTTTTTTCTATTCAATTCAAAATAAAAAACTATTCAGGCATGTTTAACCAATGAGGGCCTAGGGGTACTTTAGGCAAGTTAAACTCTGCAGGATAGTGTGCTTGGATAAAGTAAAGGCCGTCAGGTGGTGCTGTGATCCCTGCTGCTTTACGGTCTTCTGCTGCGAATATTTCATCGATATGGTCAATGTCGTACATGCCCTGACCGATTTCCAGTAAACAGCCCATAATATTGCGAACCATATGGTGTAAAAAACCATCTGCTTGGATGTCTAGAACGAGGTAAGCACCGTGTTTGATGAGTTTGCAATGGCTCACATGGCGTACAGGCTGGTTGGATTGACACGCAGCAGCTCTAAAGCTTTCAAAGTTATGAGTACCCTCAAATTTTGAGGCTGCAGCAATCATTTTATCCACATCCAGTGGGTAATAAGCATGCGTTACTTGTTTGTGGAGTAAGGCAGGGCGCATGGGGCTGTTATAAACGACATAACGATAACGGCGAGCCTGCGCTTTAAAGCGTGCATGAAAATCACTATCCATTTCTTGAATCCATTGGATGGCAATATCTTTAGGAAGTGTACTGTTAGCCCCCATAAGCCAGCCACGAATTGGACGTATTGCATTTGTGTCAAAGTGAGCCACCATATTTGTGGCATGAACACCTGCATCTGTTCGACCCGCACCATGCAAAATGATGGGTTCATCAGCAATTTTGCTCAACACTTTTTCCATGGTTTCTTGTACGCTCGGCACACCAGGTTGCTGTGTTTGCCAACCTCGATACCGAACGCCACTAAACTCAATTCCGATTGCAAAACGCGGCATTTGAACCTCTAATTTGATGAATCATACCAATGTTGTAACCATTGATCTGTGGAGGGGTATTGTAAATACATTTTTAGAATTTTGGCATAAAGATCGGCATCACTGAGTGTATCGTCGATCAAAATATCAGATGCTTTAATCCAACTGCTAATTGCATAGCGTTGATCTAATTCTCCAAACAGGACCTGACTACTTAATACAATATGGCAGCCTAAGGCACGAAGCTGCTTCAAAATATCTGTGGTATCCGCATTAATTGCTAAATTACCGGTTCCATATGCTTGAAGTATGAGTACATGAGGCGGATTGTCGATAAAACGCGTTAAATGCTGATTGAATAATTTGATTTCAATGGGGCGAAGACTCAGATTCGCAATATTGAGTTGTATCGAGCGTTCAATATGTTGCTCAGTAATGTTGAAAAAAGAACTTGATATGGGCTTGATGACATTTGTAAATGCTTCACCACAAAATGCATTTAGTGCCGTGCGATGAGTCTTAACTGCAGTTCTAGCATGAAAAATTTGATGGTTAAAGCATAAGTAAACACCATCAGACACATTTTCCATATATTGGATGGCATGATTCAGATTATCTAAAGCATCGCTCGATGGATGCAAAGATGTCGCTGCATGATTGAGCAGAGGAAATTGGCTACCTGTGATAATGACTCGACACGTATCATGGAGAAATCGAGAAAGAATAGCCGCAGCATAACTCATGGTATCGGTACCATGAATGACAATAAATTTTTGAAATTGTTTAGCTTGTAATTGTTGAATTTTTTGGATTAACAGCAACCAATCACGCGCCGTACATGCACTACTGTCTTTAATCTCATGAGCCTGAACAAGCTCTATTGGATTTTGAACGGGCAAAATTTCTTTTAATTGCGGGAAAAAATCGGCAGCAGGCATAGGCGCTAAAGGTTCACCAACGCAACCAAATGTCCCACCCATATAGATTAAAGCTATTTTTGAACTCATAAAAAAAGCAGCCTGATTAGACTGCTTCATATTAAGATTAATTGGAATCAGATTCCATGCTCTCTCGGAGTTTTGCTGCACGCATTTTTTGTTCGTCATTGTAATGCGATTCATATTCCGTAATTAATTTTTCTGCTTCATCAAACGCGCCAAATTTAATGTATTGATCCGCTAAATCTAAATTAAGTTGAATTTCATCAACGTTGAGTAATTCAGGAAAACGTTGTACAAGAGGATCATCAGGACGATTCGGATTCATGTTTATCGCAGATGTTTCATGCGAATGACTCTGTTGCACTTCTACATTTTCATCTGAAGAATTGAGGTCAAAATTAAATTCGTTTGTTGGTTCAATTGAGCTTTTTTCTGTAGATTTTGAATCAAGATTTTCTTCAAAGTCGAAAGTCACGAAATCTAAATTCTGATCATTCACGCTTTGCTCTGAAACTTTTGCTGAGCTAGATGTTTCAGCATCAAAGTTAAAATCATCTGAAAGATCGAAAGTGAGTTCATCCTTAGATGTTGTTTGAGAAGGAGACTGTTCCGATTGATCTGAAAAGCTAAATTCCAATGAATCTATTTCAATATTCAGTTCTTGTGGATTTTTTTCTGATGGAGAAGAACTCAGTGATGAATGAGACAGATCTGTTTTTTCAACCCATTCTTGACTTAAATCAAGTGTGAAGTCGAGATTTTGGATGGACTCATTTTCTGAAGCACGGTTCTCTCTAGCGGTCGACTGCACTGATTCTGTTTGTGATTTATTTTCAGACTGAAAACTGGAGAAATCTAAATCAAACTCTAAGGGGGCGCGATCTTCAGTCGATTGATTGGTTGTTTCAGATTCAGTCTGTGTTTGAGCATTTGGCTCGAAAGTTAAATCTGTCGTGATAAATTCTAAAGGTGTTTGCTCTTTTGATGCAGGAGTCTTCTCATCATCTTGCTCGAATGGGTGTTGTGAGGTTGGTTGCGGTGTATCTTCCATAAAAAAATCGAGTTCAAAATGCTCGTTTTGCGATGGAGTCTGTTGTTCAGTTGCCTGCTGATTTTCAGCCTGATCAGAAGGGAGCTGGTCAATGATTTCTTCATTGGTTTTATTGAGCGTAAACTCTTCTGCTAAATCCAGCTGTTCTGAGCTAAATACAAAATGAGCAGTAGGTTCAGCAGAGACATGCTCAGTTTCTTCCTCAGGAGTGCTTTTCTTCTCTTTGGCTTGTAAGGGATGTGGGTATTGTTCTGTTTCAAACACAAATGTTGAGCTTTGAGAAGGAAGAGAAGATTGCTCTGTGGTCTCATTTGTTTCAGTGGGTGTGCTTTCCTGAGTGCTATGTTGTTCATCCTGTGATTTGATGAGATGATCAAAGGCTTGTTCTGATTGCACTGCAGGGATTTCAGTTATAAAACTGGTGCTATGAAACTGTGCAGCATGACGAGGCTGATTCTCGGTGTTCGATATATCCCGTGATTCTTTCGCAATTTCTTTATTCTGTTCCGCTTCTTTTGCAGCTTTAAGTTTGTCTTCAGCTTCATCCGCAATGTAATGTAATCCAGTGGAGCGTAAATAATTACTTAATTGTTTTAAAGCAAATTCATCATTCTGTAGGATGTGAATATCAATCAAATACGAGTAAAGCTCATGTTGTCTAGGATCACGATTCAATGCTTGATTGATTTTTGCTTCGGCTGACATATAGCTTTCTGATTGAATTAAGTATTCAATGCTGGCTTTAAGTTCATCAGCCACTGGTTCAGCACTTAAGTCTTGTGGTGCGCCATGACCGTGCTGTGAATAGGCTTGTTGTGGGGTGGAGCGAGTTTTAGGGCTTTTCTTAGCGCGTTTTACACTCACATTTTTTTTAGATTTTGTTGATCCTGTGTCACCATTTTTTTGTTTATCCTCACGTTTTTTGAGCACCAGTGCGATTAACAACAAGACGACAAATGGAATGACATACAACATAATTTTTCCCCTTCATTGAATTCAATGAATTTATTGCAAATCTAATACCTGAGTGCTCGAAATATTGGACTGTTTTTAATCTCGATTTTTTATATTCTCAGTTCATCATTATGCATCGATCAAGATGTTCGAAATAAGAAGTGATGAGATTGTAATTTAACTGTTTTTTGTATCGATGTCATAATATTTCCTTTCAAATAGCACTCCAAGCTCTAATCAATTCAAATTGCATAAAAAAAGCCGATCTAATCAGACCGGCTTTTTATTGAAGTGACTATTAAATATTAAGCATTTTTATAGTCAATCAAGATGCGTAGCATACGGCGTAAAGGTTCAGCAGCACCCCAAAGTAATTGGTCACCAACAGTGAACGCGCCTAAATACTCTTTACCCATATTGAGTTTACGTAAACGACCTACTGGAACAGTAAGCGTGCCTGTTACTGCAACAGGTGTAAGATCAGTCATTGATGCTTCACGTGTGTTCGGCACAACTTTAGACCAGTCATTTGCACTTGCAATGATGTCTTCAATTTCATTTAAAGGAACATCTTTACGAAGTTTTAAAGTTAATGCTTGTGAGTGACAGCGCATTGCACCAATACGTACACAGTGACCATCAATAGGTACAATTTGTGAATTACCAAGAATCTTATTGGTTTCAACTTGACCTTTCCATTCCTCTTTCGATTGACCGCTTTCAAGCTGTTTGTCGATATAAGGAATTAAAGAACCTGCTAAAGGTACACCGAAGTTTGCTGAAGGGAATCCTTCACCACGCTGTAATTCAGCAATTTTAGAGTCGATATCTAAAATTGGAGAACGTGGATCGTCTAATAGATCTTTTGTATTGTTATACAAATAGCCCATACCTGTGATGAGTTCACGCATGTTTTGCGCACCCGCACCAGAAGCAGCTTGGTAAGTCATTGAAGTCGCCCATTCAACAAGATTGTTTTGGAACAGACCACCAAGACCCATTAACATCAATGAAACAGTACAGTTACCGCCCACAAATGTTTTCGTACCTTTTACCAAACCGTCTTTGATCACATTCATGTTGACTGGATCTAATACGATGATTGCTTCATCGTCCATACGCAATGTAGATGCAGCATCAATCCAGTAACCATTCCAACCATCAGCTTTCAACTTAGGGAAAACTTCAGTGGTATAATCACCACCTTGGCAGGTAATAATGACATCCATTTGCTTCAGACTATTAATGTCTGTCGCATCCATAAGTGCTGGGGCAGTTTTACCACCAAACGCAGGGGCTTCACCACCTGCATTACTGGTAGAGAAGTAGAATGGCTCAAAATGAGCGAAATCATTCTCTTCAACCATACGTTGCATAAGGACGGAACCAACCATCCCGCGCCAACCGACCAGACCTACTTTCATGTCACTTTGCCTCGGTGCGTTAAAATAAAAAAGGGGGTTCGAGTGTATCAAAAGAGTGTATAACTGCAAGTGGTACACAATCAAAACAGCAAATATATTGTGCAATATATCTTGTTTATGTTACATGCAAAACTAATATAAATTTATGAATCATCGAAAAATTAAGAATATATAAAGAGAAGCGCTATGCTATGGATTGAGATACTGGCTGTTGTTGTGATTTGGTTAAGTTTTTGGTCTTTGATTCCGCGTGATGAGTGGTGGTTTCGAGGTGCCGATTTTCCAAGACTACAAATTTTAGCCCTAGGCTTTATCGCATTTATCCTCCTGTTGATTTGGGATGGGGAATGGGATTTAAGACGCCAAGTCATATTTGTTGGATTAATTGCTGCATTAGCATATCAATTGAAGATGGTTTTGCCTTATACCTTAATTTGGAAAAAACAGGTGAAACAGGTCCAACCAGATCAACTTGATCCATCAAAGCAAATCTCTTTAATTGTGTCGAATGTTTTAACACCAAATACAGAATATCATCGTTTGATTGAACAGATTCATCAGCATCAACCCGATATCGTATTGACGCTTGAAACAGACCAAACCTGGCAGAATGAACTTTCAGTCATCGAAGCGGATTATCCTTATCGTGTTCCAGTACCTTTAGATAATCTCTATGGAATGCATCTCTACAGTAAATTGGAATTGAGTGATACCGAAGTCAAATTCATACTGAGTAATGAGATTCCTTCTATTCATACCACAGTGAAATTACGTTCTGGACAGCCAGTTCAATTATATTGTTTACATCCCAAACCGCCGAGTCCAACTGAAGCCAAAGACTCTACATTACGTGATGCTGAATTGTTGATTGTGGGTGATCAAATTAAAGACTTGGATGAAAGTTGCATTGTCATGGGAGATCTAAACGATGTGGCATGGTCTCGTACCACACGACTATTTCAACGTATCAGTGGTTTATTAGATCCGCGTGTTGGACGTCATTATGTCAATACCTTCCATGCGGACTATCCGCTATTACGATGGTCACTCGATCATGTATTCCACAGCACTGATTTTGCTTTGGTGAAAATGGAGCGATTACCGCATATTGGTTCGGATCACTTTCCTGTGTACGTTGTTTTACAAACTGGACGACAATTTGAGCAAGTACAGCAAGAATTAGAACAGACGGATGCTGATGAGCAAGAGGCTCAGGAGGCGATTCAAGAAGGTATTGCGAAAGCTGAGAAAGAAGAGAAACAAGTGACAGATGAGATTGCGCAAGATTATAAAGATGGCAAACAAGTGTGAATAGATGCGTGTAAGAAATTGCTTACAATGAATGTGTCTGTTGACCCATAGTCACGAAGCGAGCTTAAGCGTAATCTAAGCTTATCGGCACAGGGAGTGGGAATGGAATGATCCCAATATGGAAGACGACGCCGACGGAAAATCATCATGGAGATGATGTAGGAAAGGAAAGCCAATAAAACAATAATATGATTTTTGAAAAGCACAACCTCATCGACCCGAGTTTTACAGGATGTAGAACTCGGTTTTAGTTTATGGTGGATTTAAACGTTTATATGCATACAGGTCGAATGAATTAAATCTCGTTATTCAGCTCTAATCTTTTATTAATGATATGATTTGCCAAAATGAAAATATTGAGCAGATGGGGTATGACTTTGTTTCTTAAAAATATGAAAGACATAACTACAAGCAAATCCTTCGCTTCAATCGTTGTGTTAAATGTACTAATGAGCACCAGCGTATTTGCACAAGAAGCTGATGAAAAAATGATGGATGCGGTTGCATCTCAAGAACAGGTCGCGAACACTGAAGCTAAAGAAGCTAAAGAAGCTAAAGAAGCTAAAGAAGCTAAAGAAGCTAAAGAAGCTAAAGAAGCTAAAGAAGCTAAAGAAGCTAAAG